>NZ_CP161812.1:6336823-6638577 GCF_040801775.1 Luteolibacter sp. Populi | reverse complement strand
TCAAAGACTACCTCGAGGGCGACGCACGCCCCTACCTTAGCCTTGTTGATTATCATAGCCTTGGGGACCAGAAGGGGATCACGAAACAAAGAGATCGGGAGGTGCTCCTGTCGCTCATGCATCAACTGGGAAGCGTGCTGCACTTCAGCGAACATGCAATCTTCAGCAAAAGTGATAATCCGGAGGAAGCACCCTCCCATATCGAGGAACTCAACGTGCTCGATCCGGGCTGGATTACCGACGGAATCTACAAACTGCTGAACGATGCTCGCCTGATTCGCAGCGGAGGGGTGATGGATCGACGCGGCATGCGCAAATCCCTTGAAGAACTCTCCATTGAACGCTACCCGGCCAGCAAGGATGACTTTATAATATCAATGATGCGGCGCTTCGAAATCTGTTTCGCCTTCGACGGACACAGGGATCGATGGCTATTACCCGACCTATTACACAAAGACGAAGTCGACACCGGAAACTGGGCCGGAGCGCTCGGCTTCCGTTTCAAATATAGGGTACTACCAGGAAGCATAATGAGCCGCCTGATGGTCCGCCTCCATGATCTGATCGCCTCAGGGTGTCTTTGGCGCACCGGAGCTAAATTCAAATGGGGGGGCTGCGAAGCCTTGGTACGCAGCGAACCGGAAGATGCTTGGCTGGATATTTTCGTCCGGGGCGGGTCTGCCATCCAGCGCAGGGAGTTCCTATCGCTTATCCGGGGAACCCTCGCAAGCATACACAGATCCTTTGGAGGGAATTTGGCGCTGGAACAACTGGTTCCCGTGCCGAACCATCCCGGCAAGTTCGTATCTAATTCCACGCTACTTCTTCTGGAGGAAGAGGGCACTGGCGAATACCAGCTAGAAATCGAAGGGAAATTGGTGCGACTGAATGTAGTGGATGCCCTCAATGGAGTGAGCGAGCAAGCGGCAAGGGAAGAGGAACGGAAAAGTCTTAAGTACGAAATACAATACCATCCGACCGCTTACGAGAAAGAGGAGCAATCGGAATTATCTGCAATGGGGCCGCCTTCCAGTCGCAACAATTGGCCGTTTGTCTCTCTCATCACTGCTCTAGGAGCCGGAGCTCTAGCTCTGCTCCTTATGAAGTGGGAAAACACCACTGGGCGGATTATTATTGGCATCATGGCCGTAGTTTTCGTGTTCATGATCGGCCACAATCCACAGCTTAGATTCCGCCGCTGGTTTCAATGGGCGCTGTCTTCGTGGGTATTGGTAAACGCGGCGGGGTTTGCGGTGGCTGCCAAGCTAAAAAATACGGATAGCGATGCCGCGATCTCTTGGGATGGCTCCGTCGGGTGGTCTTTCAACGCCGCCTTTGCCGTTGTGATGTTGGTGACTGGCTTCCTAGCCTACAAAGAGTGGAAAAGCGCTTGAGCGGCAGAAACAGACTCACAATGAACCCTACTCATCCAAATCATCAAAATTCGATGAAGTCAGCGCATTCCCTAATGCCTTGGTGGCCCGCCCGCTGCTTTTTCACCGGCACCGCCCGATGAAACTCAGCGACCTCAAGTCTTCCGGCCACTGGCCGACCCTGCTCACCGCGTTTCTTTACTTCGATTTCTCGTTCATGGTCTGGACGCTCCTCGGGGCGCTGGGGCCGCAGATCGCAGAGTCGCTGAAACTCACCGCAGGCGAGAAGGGCCTGATGGTGGCGGTACCGATCCTTGGCGGCGCGGTGCTGCGGCTCGCTCTCGGGCTGCTGGTGGACCGCATCGGCGCGAAGACCACGGGGATCGTGGCGCAGTTGCTGGTGATGGCCTCGCTGGCCTGCGGCTGGATCTTCGGCCTCCAGAATTTCGAGGCCACGCTGATCTTCGGCTTCACCCTCGGGATCGCCGGGGCCTCCTTCGCGGTGGCTTTGCCCCAGGCGGGCCGCTGGTATCCGCCGAATATGCAGGGCGTCGTGCTCGGCTTGGCCGGTGCGGGAAATGTCGGGGTGGTGCTGGATAGCCTGATCGCCCCGCGGCTCGCGGAGACCTACGGTTGGCAGGCGGTCTTCGGCTTCGCGCTGATCCCGGCGGTGCTGACCTTCGCGGCCTACACGATCTTCTCGAAGGATGCACCGGGCACGGTGGTGAAGAAGAAATTCTCCGACTACGTCCGCCTGCTGAAGGAGAAGGACGCCCACTGGTTCTGCTTCTACTACACCGTCTCCTTCGGCGGCTTCGTCGGCCTGGCCAGCTACTACAATCTCTACTTCCGCTCGGAGTTCGGACTCTCCGCGGTCAAGGCCGGCGACTTCGCGGCGGTCTGCACCTGCGTCGGCGCTCTTGCCCGCCCGATCGGCGGCGCGATCTCCGACCGCATCGGCGGGATCCGCTCGATGCTCGTGCTCTTCTGCGCCGCAGGCGTGCTGCTGACGGTCGCGGCGGGCGTCCATTCCTTCTGGCTGAATGTCGGCCTCTTCCTCGGCGTCAGCGCCGCGCTGGGCATGTGCAATGGCTCGATCTTCCAGCTCCTGCCGCAACGTTTCGGCAAGGACATGGGCGTCATGACCGGCCTCGTCGGTTGCGGCGGCGGCTGCGGCGGATTCTACCTCGCGAGTTCGCTGGGCTTGGCGAAGCAGAACTTCGGCACCTGCGCCCCCGGCTTCCTCGCCTTCGCGGTCCTCTGCTTCATCGCGATGTCCGGCCTCGCCCTGGTCAAGACCCGCTGGCGCACGACTTGGGGCGCGATGGCCGATGCGCGGATCTAAAAGGGAATGACGAATGCGGACTTCCCGAATGCCGAATGAAGTGTTGAAGCGGCGAAATAAGTAGCGCGGAGTTTCATCGGCATGCCGCCCGTCCCTCGATGAAAATCCGCTCTTCGTCCCACGCCCTGCCCCGCGACGACGGCCGACCCTCCTCCGACGCGGTCTCCATCACCACCTGGACCGGCGGCTTCCTCGCCGCACTCGCCGATGGCGCGGGCACCGCCAACGCCGCGCGGGAAGCCGCCGAACACGCGGTCTCCCACATCGCCACCCACTACCGCAGCCACCCGCTCGGCTGGACACCCGGCAAGGCCCTGCGCGAGACCGTCCGCCTCATCCACCGCATGCTGTGGAATGAATCGAGCGCCCGCTTCGCCCGGCCGGAAATGGTCTGCACCCTCGTCGTGGCGCTCTACGATGAAGGCATCCTGACCTACCTCGGCATCGGCGATTCACGGATCTACCTCCTCCGCGAAGGCGGCTTGCAGCAGCTTACCCGCGACGACATCGATCCTCAACAGCCCTTGCGCCTCACGCGCGCCCTGGGTGCCGGGGAAACCCTAACAGCCACCAGTTCCAAGATCTCCCTCGAACCCGGCGATACCCTCTTCCTCTGCTCCGACGGGATCCATCACCATCTAACAGACGACACCATCCTCCGGTCCCTGCTCGCCGGAACCACCGCCCGCCACCTCGCCAAGCAGGCCCGCGACGCCTCGCCCGAGGAAACCCGCGACGACTGCGCCGCGATCCGCATCGACATCGATTCGCTCGAATGGACCGCGCGCCGCGAGGACCGCCAGCTTCCCATCCCGCAGAAACTCGCCGCCGGCCAAAAGCACGACGGCTGGGCCCTGCTCCGCTCCTTCGGCGCGAACGACCGCTGCTGGCTCGCCGAGCGCGAAGGCTGCCGGCAGGTCATGAAATTCGCTCCCGCCGAGGCCACCGACCAACCCGCCCTGATCGAGTCCTTCCTCAAGGAAACCTGGAATGCGATCCGCTTCTCCACCGAGGTACCCTTCGTCAAGGCATGGGAACCGCCGGGCCGCTCCTCGCTCTACTACAACATGGAGTTCGTCGACGCCCCCGGCCTCGCGAGCCTCCTCAAGCAACGGCGGCTACAAGTCGATGAAGCGGTGCAACTCGGCAACTTCCTCGCCAGCGCGGGTATCCGCCTGCTGCGCCACGATCTGCTCCACGGCGACGTCAAGCCGGAGAACATCCTGATCGGCTCGGCTTACGATGCCGTCTTTTTCAAGCTGATCGATCTCGGCTCGAGTTGCGAGGTCTTCTCCCGCCAGTCGCGCGCCGGCACCGCCAGCTACCTTGCCCCGGAGCGCTTCCACAATGCCCCGATCAGCGAGCGCACCGAGATCCACTCCATCGGCGTGACTCTCTACGAAGCCCTCACCGGCCAGCTCCCCTTCGGCCTGATCGAGCGGTTCCAAACCCCGGCCTTCCGCGATCCCAAGCCCGCCAGCACCCTCAATCCCTTGGTGCCGCCCTGGCTCGACGCTGTGATCCTCCGCGCCTGCGCCATCGAAGCGGACGCGCGTTACTCGCACTTCAGCGAACTCCTCTTCGACCTCGCGAATCCCCGCCAGGTCCGCCCCTGGCACCCGGCGCGCGCCCCGCTGATCGAGCGGAATCCGGTGCTCTTCTGGAAGTGCGTGGCCATCCTCCTCGGACTGATTGCGATCCTACTCGCAGTCAAGCTGGCGAGTCTCTGAATGGGCCATTCTGTCGCGATCATGCGCGTCTCGCATGAACTTCCGATCCGCGGATGAATCGCGTGAATTTCGAGGTCTTCATTATGAAGGCACCTCAATGGGTGCATGAGATTTCACCTCATGGCAACCCTCTCCCAGCCCCCCACATGGCTCGCCCGAAGCTATTTCAATGGCGCTCTTCAACGATACCGCGCCATGAATCAAAACCGCTCCTTCTCCCGCCGCGACTTCCTCTCTCGCTCCTCCCAAGCCTCCGCCCTCGGCTTGCTTGCCGCCGGACTTCCCACCGGCTGGGCCGGTGCCCAAACGGCCTCCGATGCTCCCGAAACGGCGAACGTGAACTTCGGCATCATCGCCCTCACCGACTGCTCGCCCATCGTCATCGCCCATGAAAAGGGCCTCTTCAAAAAATACGGCATCAACTCCACCGTCACCAAGGGCGCAAGCTGGGCCGCCATCCGCGACTCGCTCGCCAATGGCGACATCCAGGCGACCCACATGCTGATCGGCATGCCGATCGCCTCGACCATGGGCCTCGGCGGCGCGCCGAAGGTCCCGATGGTCATCCCCTGGCTGCTCAACCGCAACGGCCAGTCGATCACCCTCGCCAATTCCCTCAAAGGCAAAGTCGCCGGTGAACCGAAAGCCCTCAAGCCACTCGTCGATGCCGCCAAGGCCGCGGGCTCGCCGATGACTTTCGCCATGACCTTCCCGCCCGGCACCCACGCCATGTGGCTCCGCTACTGGCTCGCGTCCGGCGGCATCAATCCGGGCGATGCTTCCGGCGGCGGCGCCGACATCTCCCTCATCACCATCCCACCGCCACAGATGGTGGCGAACATGCAGGTGGGGAAGATGGACGGCTTCTGCGTTGGCGAGCCATGGAATGGCAAGAGCGTGGCCGATGGCATCGGCTTCACCGCCATCAATACCCAGGGCATCTGGAAGGATCACCCGGAGAAGGTCTGCGCCTTCACCGAGGAATTCGCCAACAAGAACCCGAAGACCGTCAAGGCCGTGCTCAAAGCCCTCCACGAAGCCAGCGTCTGGCTCGACAAGATGGAGAACCGCCCCGAGCAGGCCAAGATCGTCAGCGCCACCAGTTACATCAATTGCCCGCCGGAATCGATCCTCCAGCGCCTGCAGGGCAAGTACGACATGGGCGACGGTCGCAAGATTCGCGACCCCGACTACATGATCTTCAGCAGCCGCAACTGCAACTACCCGCAGCCGAAGTACTGCAAGTGGTGGCTCACCCAGCTCCGCCGCTGGGGCTTCACCGATGGCGCGCCCGATTACGAAGGCGTGGCCAAGCAGGTGATGCGCACCGATCTCTACGAGGAGTCGATGAAGGAGATCGGCTATACCCACGATGGCATCAGCAACTCCGCCGAGTCCTTCTTCGACGGCGGCAAGTTCGATCCCGCGGCCGATCTCGAAGCCTATGCCGCCTCCTTCGCCGTCAAGACCCTCAAGGGCTGACAATTTCCTGGGTCGATTCGGTTCCCCGCGGGCGGCCCTCGCCCGGTCGCCCGCGGGTTTTCCCTTCTAACAAAGACCACGACATGAAGCTCTTCCACTCCCTCAAGCTCGACTACATCCTGCTGCCCCTGCTCGGTCTCCTGCTCTGTCTCGGCGCATGGGCCTTCATCTCCGGCAAGTCCACGACCACCACCAGCGTCGATGACTGGGGCAACCCGGTCACCAAGGAGGAACGCCACGGAATCGCCAGGAACCTCCCCTCGCCCACCGAGACATGGACCGCCAGCAAGCCCTACATCGAGGAACCCCTCGCCAAGCGCGGCGAGCTCGACCAAGGCATCCTGCGCTTCGCCTGGCTCTCCCTCAAGCTCGTCGCCCAAGGCTACTTCATCGCCCTGCTGATCGGCACCCCGGTCGGATTCCTGTTAGGTCTGTCGAAGAACTTCACCAAGGCCTTCGATCCCATCATCCAGATCCTCCGCCCCGTCTCGCCGCTGGCCTGGCTTCCCCTCGGCATGGTCCTCTTCAGCGGCCTCAAGGTCCTCGATGCCGATGGCCGCGTCAGCTTCGGCACTTCGGATGCCGCGGCCCTCTTCACCATCGCGATCTGCGCCATGTGGCCCACCGTGCTGAATACCGCCGTCGGCGTGCGCGCGGTCCCGCAGGACTACTTGAATGTCGCCAAGGTTCTCAAGCTCTCCCGCACCAAGACCCTTTTCAAGATCCTCATCCCCTCGGCCCTACCTTACATGTTCACCGGCTTCCGCCTCTCGCTCGGCATCGCCTGGCTGGTCATCGTCGCGGTTGAGATGCTCATCGGGAAGCCCGGCGTCGGCGGCTTCCTCTGGCAGCAATACAACGCGAACAGCTTCGCCCACATCATTCTCTCCATCCTCACCATCGGCGTGATCGGCTACGTCCTCGACCGCCTGATGAGCGTGATCGAAGGCCGCTTCCGCACCGCCTGACCGCCATGCCTCCGATCCTCGAAATTAACAACGCCGCGAAGTCCTTTGGCCGCGGCAATGAACGCAGCACGATCCTGCGCGACATCCACCTCAGCGTCGAGGAAGGCAACTTCGTCTCGATCATCGGCTACTCCGGCAGCGGCAAGAGCACCCTCATCAATCTCATCGCCGGCCTGCTGAAGGCCGACACCGGAACCGTGAAGATGGATGGCACCGACATCAAGGGCCCCGGCCCGGAGCGCGGCATCGTCTTCCAGAACTACTCGCTGCTCCCCTGGCTCACGGTCACCGAAAACGTCCGCCTCGCGGTCGATCAGATCTATCCGCAGCTCTCCGAGGAAGAACGCGCCGAGCACGCCGCGAGATACATCGATATGGTGAAGCTCACCCCCGCCTCCGGGAAGCTCCCGCGCGAACTCTCCGGCGGCATGCGCCAGCGCGTCTCCGTCGCCCGCACCCTCGCCGCGAATCCCCGCATTCTCCTGCTCGACGAACCCCTCTCCGCCCTCGACGCCCTCACCCGCGCCACCTTGCAGGACGAAATCGCGGACATCTGGCAGCAGAACCGCACCACCGTCGTCTGGATCACCAATGACCCCGACGAAGCCCTGCTGGTGGCCGACCGCGTGATCCCGCTCCTCCCCGGCCGCGATGGCGCCACGCTCGGCGAGGAGATCCCCGTAAATCTTCCCCGCCCCCGCGATCGCCGCGAACTACTAGGAACCCCGGAGTTCAAGGACCTGAAGCTCCGCATCGTCAATACCCTGCTCGCCGCCAAAAAAGGCAGCATCCCGCTGGTCACCAAAAAACTCGCCCCTCCCGACATCCTTCCCGAGGACCTCGCCCACAAGCGCCACTTCTCCCTCTTCGACCGCCCCACCCCGCGCCGCCGCTCCCAGCTCCAGCGCGAGGAACTCAAGATCGAGGCCTCCTGATCTCAAATTTCAAATCCCGGATCTCAAACTCCGGATCTTAAATCTCAAATTTCAGATCTCAAATCTCTTCCCGCCATGGCTCCCGTCCTCGAACTCTTCAAACTCTCCAAGGCCTACCCCACCGCGAAGGGACCCGCCGTCATCGTCAAGGAGTTCAACCTGAACCTCGCCGCCGGCGAGTTCGTCACCCTCATCGGCCACTCCGGTTGCGGCAAATCGACCGTCCTCTCGATGGTCGCCGGTCTCACCGATGCCACCGATGGCGCGATGATTCTCTCCGGCCGCGAGACCAATGAAGCCGGCCCCGACCGCGGCGTCGTCTTCCAGTCGCCCTGCCTCCTTCCCTGGATGAGCGCCTTCAACAACGTCATGCTCGGCGTCAATCAGGTCTACTTCACCGCCCCGAAAGCCGAGCGCCGCGAACTCGCCGAATACTACCTCAGCGTCGTCGGCCTCGGCAGCGCGATGCACAAATACCCCGGCGAACTCTCCCAGGGCATGCGCCAGCGCGTCGGCATCGCCCGCGCCTTCGCCCTCCAGCCGAAGATGCTCCTCCTTGATGAGCCCTTCGGCATGCTCGACGCGCTGACCAAGATGGAACTCCAGGAGGTCCTGTTAGAACTGTGGCGCCGCAACAAGCTCACCACCCTCATGGTCACCCATGACGTCGACGAGGCGATCTTCCTCTCCAACCGCGTCGTCATGATGACCGACGGTCCCGAAGCCGAGGTCGGCGACATCCTCACCATCCCCTTCGAGCGCCCCCGCAATCGCGCCGCCGTCCTCGCCGACCCGCGCTACCAGGAAATCCGCAACCATCTCCTGACCTTCCTCAACGAGCGCTCCCACATCCGCCCCAGCCGCATCACCCCGCCCCTCACCGAAAGCATCACCGCCCCCGCTCGCAGCACCCCAGCGGGTGCGGTTTCGACGCATTGAAAAATAAGGAGCAGGGACCTTATTGTCCCTGTGCGCCGGTCGGGCACACCGGGTCCTGCGAGCGATACCAAATCCTCCTTGATCGAACCCCGTCGGCACGGCAGAACCGTCGTGCCCGCCATGTCCGACTTCCTCGACGGAGCTGACGAGATCCAAAAACACGGTCGCGACCTCCCTCACTGGCAACAGGGCGAGGTGATGCAGTTCGTCACCTTCCGTCTCGGCGACTCCATGCCCGAGAGCAAAATCAGAAAATGGAAGGAAGAGCGCCTCTTCTTCCTTAATCGCTATCCCAAGCCATGGTCCGCCGAGCAAGAGGCCGACTATCACAAGCGTTTCACCTGGAAGCTTGAAGGCTGGCTCGATGAAGGCGCTGGCTCCTGTCTCCTACAGAATCCCGCCAATCGTCAGATCCTCTCCGACATCCTGATGCGGTTTCAAAGCGAGCGTGTGGACCACCAAGCATGGGTCATCATGCCGAACCACGTGCACCTCTTGTTCACTCCGGCCGTTCCTTTGGAAACCCTCATCAAGGCGTGGAAAGGCACCTCGGCACACCGCATCGGCCAAGGCAGCATCTGGCAAAAGAACTACCGTGACACCCTCATCCGGGATTCCGGGCATTTCGGGAATGCCGTGCGCTACATCCGCCGGAATCCCGCCAAATTGCGCCCGGACACCTTCACCCTCTGGGAAAGCCCGCGCGCCCTAGCAGTAAAATAAGGAGCAGGGACCTTATTGTCCCTGTGCGCCGGTCCTGACGCCGGTCCTGTGCTCCCGACCAGCGTCAGCGACAATAAGGTCGCTGCTCCTCACGCAAGCATACCCCGCCGCAATCGGGATTGGCCAGCCCCACCCATTACCCCCGCTCATGCATCACGTGACCATCTTCCCCGAAAACCTTTTCCCCCTAGGCCCCACCTAGCATGCCCGCTGCTCCTTTCACCCCCCAGAAAGGAACATCGCCATGGTCAATCTCACCGATTCAGGATTCAGCTCCGAACAGACCTCCTACCTCTCCGGTTTCGTCTCCGGCATCCTGCAGGGCCGCGAAATGCAGATGCCCTACCTCGGTCAAGATGCCGAGCGCCGCTTCACCCACGAGCCCGAGCAAAGCGTCCACGGCACCCCGCTCGATGACCTCTGCAAGGAAGAGCGCATCAAGCACGAGAAGCACGGCCTCGATTGTTACGACACCATCCTGGCCAATGCCGCCGCCAACGAGTTCCCGAAGGACGGCGACATCTTCCGCTACAAGTTCCACGGCCTCTTCTTCGTCTCGCCCGCCCAGGAAAGCCTCATGCTGCGCTGCCGCATCGCCGGCGGCGCGATGACCAGCACCCAGCTCCGCGGCCTCGCCGGCGTCGCGGAAAACTGGGGTCCCGGCCACGCCGACCTCACCACCCGTGCCAATTTCCAGGTCCGCGAGATCATGCCGGAGAATGCCCCGGACGTGCTGATGACCCTCACCGATCTCGGCCTCACCTCGCAGGGCTCCGGTGCCGATAACGTCCGCAACATCACCGCCACCCCCACCACCGGCTTCGACCCCGCGGAACTCATCGACGTGATGCCCTACGCCCGCGCGATGCATCACTACATCCTGAAGAACCGCGACCTCTACGGCCTGCCTCGGAAGTTCAATATCTCCTACGACTCTGGCGGCAGCGTCTCCGTCTGCGCGGATACCAATGACATCGGCTTCTACGCCGTGAAAGTCGGCGCGAACGACCAGGGCATCGCCCCCGGCGTTTACTTCCGCATGCAACTCTGCGGCATCACCGGCCACCAGCAGTTCGCCACCGATTGCGGCATCCTCCTCACCCCCGCCGAGACCGTCCCCGTCGCCGCCGCCCTCATCCGCGTCTTCATCGAGAATGGCGACCGCACCAACCGCAAGCGCGCCCGCCTCAAATACCTCGTCGATGATTGGGGCTTCGAGAAGACCCTCGCCGAGACCCAGAAGAAGCTCGCCTTCCCGCTCCGCCAATTCGCCCTCGAATCCTGCGAGCCCTCCGCTCCCAAGGACAAGCAGGGCCACCTCGGCATCCACCAGCAGAAGGACGGCAAGCACTACATCGGCATCCTCACTCCGGTCGGCCGCGTCTCGGTCACCCAGATGCTCGCCCTCGCCGATATCGCGGAGGAATTCGGCGGCAGCGAGATCCGCCTCACCGTTTGGCAAAACCTCATCATCCCCGGCATCCCGGAGGAGAAGCTGCAGGCCGCCATCACCGCCATCCAGGCCACCGGCCTCGACCACCGCAGCAATACCCTCACCGGCGGCCTCATCGCCTGCACCGGCAGCCGCGGCTGCAAATACGCCGCTGCCGATACCAAGGCCAATGCCGTCGCCCTCGGCGCCCATCTCTCCACCAAGATGATCCTCGACCAGCCGGTGAATATCCACCTCACCGGCTGCCAGCACTCCTGCGCCCAGCACTACATCGGCGATATCGGCATGATGGGCACCCGCGTGAAAGTGGAAGATGGCTCCACCGTCGATGGCTACAACATCGTCCTCGGCGGCGGCTGCGATGACCACCAGGCCATCGCCCGCGAAGTCTGGAAGTCCGTCCGCGCCGATGAGATCGAGCCCCTCGTCGAGCAACTCCTCTGCGCCTACCTCGCCCAGCGCACCGCTGGCGAATCCTTCGCCACCTTCACCCGCCGCCTGTCGGTGGAAGAACTACAGTCACTCGTTGGCGAGACCGCCAGGGCTGCCGCGTGACCGAATGAAAAATGGAAAAGTGAAAACTGAAAATTGTTAGAGCGCCCGGCCCAACGATTCTCCTCCCCCGCTTTTCCATTCTTCATTCTTCACTTTTCAATCCCACTCCCCTTGCCCGCCACCCTCCAACGCCTGCCCACGCCACCGGCTCCCAAAAAGCCGGTCAAAGCCACGCCGGAGGTACGCACCCTCATCGACGACCTCATCGCCGAGCAGAAGACCCTGCAAACCCCGATCGCCCGCTACTCGGACTACCACGACCGCGAACCCGATCTCGCCCCGCACTACCGCACCCTCATCCCTCTAACAAAACCCGGCGATGGCGAGCAATACGCCTTCGAGGTCTCGCTCGACCGCTGCACCGGCTGCAAGGCCTGCGTCTCCGCCTGCCACTCTCTCAATGGCCTCGATGACGAGGAAGCCTGGCGCGATACCGGCGTGATCCGCGGCGGCCGCGATACCCCCGGCTGGCAACAGACCATCACCACCGCCTGCCACCACTGCGCCGATCCCGGCTGCATGAATGGCTGCCCCGTTGGAGCCTATGAGAAGGACGCCGACACCGGCATCGTCCGCCACCTCGACGATCAGTGCATCGGCTGCTCCTACTGCATCCTCAAGTGCCCCTTCGACGTCCCGAAGTACTCGAAGAAGCGTGGCATCGTCCGAAAGTGCGACATGTGCCACCAGCGCCTCGCCGAGGGCGAAGCACCCGCCTGCGTCCAAGCCTGCCCCACCGAAGCGATCCGCATCATCAAGGTCTCGAAAACCGCCGCCACGACCGCCTTCCTTCCCGGTGCCCCCGATCCCTCGATCACCCTGCCCACCACCCGCTACGTCGGCCGCGTGATCCCGGAAAGCGCCACCTCCGGCGACCGCGAATCCCTCATCCCCCAGCACGCCCACTGGCCGCTCGTGTTCATGCTCGTGCTCACCCAGGCTGGCGTCGGCCTCCTCGCCGGAGCCCAGGGCCAGCTCCCGCTCATCTTCCTCGCGAATGTCATCTTCTTCGCCGGCATGGGAGCCTCCGTCCTCCACCTCGGCCAGCCGCTCAAGGCATGGCGCTTCTTCCTCGGCCTGCGCACCTCCTGGCTCTCCCGCGAGATCCTCGCCTTCTCCCTCTTCGCGCCCATCCCCCCTCTCCTCGCCGCGCTCCCCTTCCTCCCCGACTTCCCCTTCAAGTCTTCCTTGGCACTTGGCACTTCTTACTTGGCACTTCCCCTCGGCCTGGTCGCCACCTTCACCAGCGTCATGATCTACCACGATACCCATCGTACTTCGTGGCGCTTCCCGCTCACCTTCGCCCGCTTCTTCGGCAGCGTCTTCTCCTTCGCCGCGCTCTCCTTCGCCATCGCGAAACCCTCGCCCCTGGCCACCGCCCTCTTCGCCGTCGCCGTCATCGCCAAGATGATCCCGGAACTCCGCATCATCCGCCTCTCCGACGACCGCAATGCCGATTGGACCCCGGACATTCATACCGCCCGCATCCAGCGCGGCCCGCTCGGCACCGTCATGGACGGCCGCTTCCAGCTCGCCCTCATCGCCGTCGTCCTCGCCCTCGTGAATCCCTGGCTCTCCCTTCCCCTCCTGCTCGCCGCCGAGATCTTCGAGCGCCAGCTCTTCTTCCAATCCGTCCACGCCCCCAGGATGCCCGGGAACTTCGGCCCCGCCCGGCGGCATTGAGCAGTTCCCTACTCTGCCAAGCCTCCGGCGACCTTCTTGTTGGGCAGGACCTTCAGATCCTCGCTTTTGGCCAGATCCCCGCCGGATTCCACGAGGGCTTCCAGCATTTCCTTCTCCGCTTGGATGATCACCTGCCCGATCGTTCCAAGGGTTTTGACCTGCTCCCGGCCGATCCGGTATTTCCGCAGAATCGGATCCAGGATGCCCGAAAGATGCCCGGTCATGAAGTCGATCCGCTCCTTGGCCGTGCCTAGCCCGGCCAACTGCGCCTCCGGTATCCGCTTCAATTGCACGATGAGCGATGCGGCCCCGCCTCCCTTCGGAAGCGCGGCCACCCATGCTCTCGTTTCATCCCGAATCATCTCCCATCAGGCTAGCATCCCGCTAGATTCCGGTCAAATCCAAGCTCCCGCGCCCTCCGCGCTTCTTGTTCGAGGCGCCGCGCAAAGGCCGCACCAAGTCATAGAGGAGCGACAGCAGGCCCGGCGCATTCAGATCCAGCGTCGGATGCTTCTCCAGCAGCAGGGCGATTGCCCCCGCCACCACGGGACTCGCCATCGATGTTCCGTCCATTTGTTCATATCCGCCTCCGGGCACCGCGGACCACACGCCCTTCCCCGGAGCACTCAGATCCGGTTTGGGCAGATCTTCATGCTCCTCCACGGTCCCCCAGTCGCTGAAGTCGGCCACGCCATCGTTTGAGTCCACCGCACCGGCAGCCACGACGATGTCGTAATTCCCGGGACTTCCGTGCTGGTTCTCCGCTGGCCCCGCATTCCCGATTGCCGCGGCGAGGACCGTCCCGGTGGTCGCACGGGCATTGCCCAGAGCATCATAGAGATAGTCGTCGTAACCGCTTCCGCCCAGTGAAGCATTCAGCACATCCACGCCGGGTGCCACGGTCGGGCCATCGAATGGCTCGCCCAGCAACCAATCCAGCCCCGCCGATATCTGGGCAAGGTAGCCGAAATTATTTCCGTTCTCGTCCAGGTAAGTCAGCACCGCAGCCACCGAAAGGTCCGCCGCGGGAGCCACGCCCACCTTCTTGCCCGCGGCGATCCCGCTGACGTGGGTGCCGTGCGTGCCCGTGTCCTCCGCAGTGCTGCCCACCTTGTTGCCTTCCATGTCAAACTTGGCGAAGGCCACCTTCTTCCCCGCAAATTCCGGATGGGACGCATCGATGCCCGTATCCAGCACGCCGATCCGCACGCCCTTGCCGCGGAGCCCCTGGCTCCGGGCGGAGTCGATATTGATATGCGAAAGATGCCAGATCCCCGCATTCCCCTCCGGGAGTCTTCCCGCCGCGGCCGCCCTCCGCCTCCGCATCGGCGCGCCCAGGGGGATCCGGATGTTCTCCAGCACCCTGGCCCCGGTGGAGGCCGCCAGCGCCTCGACATCGACCGTGCTGCGATCCATCACCACGGCACCCAGGCTTGCGAGAATCTTCGGGGCGCTCGCCTTCCGGGTGCCGGCGGCAGACGCTCCCGCCGTCCGGGCGATCGCGGCACTTGTCGCCGCAGGCTGTGCCAGGGCGATTCCTCGGGCCGATTGCATCACCTGCGACACGAAGTCTTCCAGCGTGCGCCGCCGGGAGGCCAACAGACCTTTCAGGGTGGCCGGCGCCGAAGTGGCTGCGGACGTGCCCGCCACTCCCATCCTGCGCGCGGCTGTAGCCACCGGCACGAAACTGGCGGGCGGAATCACGATCACGCTCCTCGAGGCCGAAGCCTCAATCGCGGAGCTTACCTTTTCACCGGTCCCTTCCGCCTCGGAAGCCTGCCGGACCTGGCCTGCCTTCTTGGCAGCGGCTTTTTTGGCGGGTGACTTCTTGGCGGCAGCTTTCTTGGCAGGGGCCTTCTTCGCAGCTTTCTTGGCAGACATGTCGGGAGGGATTTTGTTTTTGATATTCCAGCACATCAAAAGATATGCAAAAAAGCATCTTATGGATGCCACATCGGAGGATCGATTAACCCATTACCATTCGTCTCCGCAAGACTATTCCGAGCGCCTCTCCGCGACCCCCGCGACTCCGCGTTTCGTTCCCTCCCAAGTTCCCCCAGAAACTTGCCGACCTTCGCACCGCTCACCGCTCACCGCTCACCGCTCACCGCTCACCGCTCACTGATCACTCGGCACTCTGCCTTTCTCCCCTTTCCACCAACAACTTCCACCCCCCGGCGGCGTTTAACCCATGTGATCCTCGCCAACCGGAGATTCAATGACGGATAGGCTTCGCCGCTTCTTGCCCGCCACCCTCGTCTTGCTCCTTGGCATGGCCGGCTTCTGGCTCGTCCGCCGCGAGGCCGCGCCCCTGCCGCGCAGCACCCGCCAGGAAGCCCTGCGGGCCCCTGCCCCGGAACCGCCGCCTGAAGCCACCCCCCCGGCCAAATCCACCGCCCGCGACGAATTTGCGGACGGCACCACCATCGAGATCTTCGGCAGCTGCCGCCCGGAAGAACTCATCCTGCGCTTCCCCACCGATGCCAGTTACGACTCCTTCACCGCCGTCCTCGCCGGCAGCTCCGTCCGCCTGATCGATCGCCTCGACCGCCTCCGCGCCATGCGGGTCGGCGGCAGCACCGCGGATATGGAAACACTCGCCCGCATGTTCGAGGACGAGCGCCTCACCGTCTACAAGACCCTCACCCGCCTGCCGGACCCGGCCCGCGCCACCGGCGGGGCCAGCCGCCGGAATGCCCTCGGCTTCGGCGACCAGGTCCTCGCCTGGCTCGGCGTCAGCGGCGATAATTCGCGCTGGGGAGCCGGCGTGAAGGTTGCAATCCTCGACTCCGGCGTGGTCCCCCACCCCGGCCTGCCGCGGAATATCCGCTCGATCGAGATCTTCTCCTCGGAATCGGGTACCATCCATCCCCACGCCACCGCCGTCGCCTCGCTCATCGCCGGCACCAACCCGATGGCCCCCGGCCTCGCACCCGCGGTCGATCTCATCTCCGTCCGCGTGCTCGACGACAGCGGCACCAGCGATGCCTACGCCGTCGCCGCAGGCATTCTCGCCGCCATGGATGCCGGCGCGCAGATCCTCAATCTCTCGCTCGGCGAGCAGGACGATTGCCCCCTCTTGGGCGATGCCATCCGCATGGCCCTGGATGCCGGCGTGGTCGTCGTCGCCAGCTCCGGCAATGAAGGCCTCCAGTCCGCCAAATACCCCGCCGCCTACCCCGGCGTCATCGCCGTGGGTGCCATCGATGCCAGCGGCGAGCGCATGGCCTTCTCGAATCTCGGCAATGGCCTCGGCCTCACCGCCCCCGGCTACGGCGTGAATGCCGCGGCCCCCGGCGGCGGCTACATCAGCATCAGCGGCACCTCCGCCAGCGCCCCTTTGGTCGTCGCCGCCATCGCCGCCACCATGTCCGATGGCTCCGGCCGCCGCATCCCCGCCACCGAGGCCGCCAAGCTCGTCCTGGCCAATGCCGACGACGAAGGCCTGCCCGGCCCCGATAGCGAATACGGCAGCGGCGTCCTCAACCTCGACCGCCTCATGAACCGCGGCGTCCGCAGCCGCTATGATGCCGCCATCACCTGCCAGCGCCTCCTCCCCGCCAGCGGCCCCGGGCTCGCACGGCAGGTCGAAATCACCGTCCAGAACCGCGGCACCGAGATCCTCATCAATAGCCTCATCGAGATCACCAGCTCCGCCGGCAGCACCAGGATCAACGCCACCACCATCGCCCCCGGTGCCAGCGGATCCTTCACCGCCACCGTCCCTGCCAACGCTCTAACAGGCGGTATCTCCTCCTCCGTCACCCTCGGCAACGGCATCCCCGACCGCAGCCCCGACAACAACTTCCGCTCCGGCAGCCTGCCCGGAGTCTTCTAACAAGCGCGGTCCCTAACAGCCCGCCACCAAGGGTACGTAGTCCCGCCTTCAGGCGGACGAAGCCACCCCAGAAGCCCGCCACCCTCTCGCGGCCACGCCGCCTTCGACTGCTGCGGCTCGCCGCAGCCAGGAAGTAGCGCGGCTCTCCAGAGCCACGGCTGCTCACGTCCGCGGACACCAAAAGCTGTCGCTCCACCCCCATCTCTCCCCAAACCAATCACGCGGCTGTCTCCTCCAGCCGCCCCCATCCGCGGCTCTGGAGAGCCGCGCTACTTCTTCGGTCGCAACACCCCATCAATCGCCGCCAGCAGGGACTTCTCCCCCTTCACATCCTGATCCAGCGACCAGATCATCACCCCGCCATACCCCTCGTCCATCACCAGCTTGGTCTTCGCCTGGATCGTCGGGATGCCGTTGTACCAGATCGTCTCCCCCGACTGATCCACCGTGTGCCCCTCGGGAAACCGCGCCACCACATCTGCATAGGAATACCCCGACTTCCGGAACGCCGGGCCAAAGCCATACCCATAGAACGGCACCCCCAAAACCGCCTTCGACTTGTCCAAGCCACGGCCGGTCCAGTACTTCGTCGCCTCCTTCGCGAACTCCAGCGAGGAGTGCTGGCCATGCCGGTTTGGATCCCAGGTGCCGGTCGCATCATACGCCATGATGTTGAGGAAATCGAGCTGCCCGAGCACCGCATCCGGCACCCGGTCGCCGCCGTAGCCTTTCGACAGCGCCGCGGTCAGCAGCAGCTTCTTCGCCTTCGTCGCCTTGGACAGCTCCTCCATGAAGCCGCCGTAGGTGCCGGTGATCGCCGGCCCCTCGATGTCCACGTCGATCCCGTCGAAGCGGTGCTTCTCCAGATATGCTATGAGCTTCTCGACGAAAGCCTTCCGACCCTCCTCGCCCATCAGCTTCTCGTAGCGCGCCTTCAGCTCCTCATTCGAGGAAGCCGAGCCGCCGCCGATCGAGATCAGGACCTTCACCTTCGCCGCCCTCGCGTGCTTGATCAGTTCCGCATTGCGCGGGTTGAAGGACAGCTCGCCCGTATCGTCCTTCGGATTCTCGAAGGCGATGTTCACGTGCGTGAGTTTGTCGAACTCGATCGTCTTGGCAAACTCGCTCAAATTTCCCCAGTTCGGCACGTAGGCGACCACTCGCTTGCGCTCTTGGGCGCTGCACGGGTGGGCGAGCAGGAGGACGGCGGCGAGGAGCCCGGGGAAGGGAGAGGTGGTCATCGGGAACTTGGGTTTTAGGTTCCGGCCAAATCGCCGGGCTTGTGAAACGTGCCGCCACTCCGCTTTATTTCGGAACCGCGTTGCCCATGTCTGCCATCTCCACCGCACCACTCGACCTCGCCGGCATGGTCAGCCACCTCCTGGGCATGCTCCAGCATCTGCCCGATTGCCCCACGGAACTGGAACTGCGCGAGGCCTGCAACGCCCTCTTCTCCGCCAGCCTGCTCAAGGAAGAAGGCCGCGCCGTCCGCGCCCGCGTGATCATCGCGCCGCCCGAAGCCTTCGGCACCGACAGCGGCCCGCCGGATGGCGTGCACGCGATGCGCCTGACCGTGCCGCACCCCTTCAACCCGAACGAGATCAAGCGTCTCAGCCCGGCCGCCAGCTTCTTCCACTCCGCCGTCGCGATCTGGCCGGTCAAGGGCCGCGGCTTCCGGATCTGGGGCATCCTCAATACCGGGCCGCGCTGGATGAACATGGTCGCCGGCGGCCGCAAGCCGGTGGGCGATGGCATCCCCCACCCGATCATCCACGTCCGCGATCCCGGCTGGCTGCTCTTCTACCACAACTACCAGCTCATCGGCGAATGGCGCGGGCGCGAGTTCCACGGCCCGCGGCTCGATGTCTTCGCATCTCCCCTGCTCAACGAACGCTTCGCCCAACTGCGGCGCAACATGGTCGCCGAGCTGGCCGAGGACTGCCTGCCGCCGAACCTGGAGCAGGAAGCCTACGCCGAACTCGCCCACCTGATCTCGCTCCATTTCGTCAAGCGAGTCATCAACCTCGTCCGCACCAGCGGCCACGGCGGCAGCGTCGTCTTCCTGCCCGAAGGCGCGCGGGGCATCGAGACCGCGACCCGCTGGATCGACTGCAAATACACCGCGCAGGCGGACGATGCCGGGATGCGCTTCCCGCATCTCATGAGATCGATCATCCACCGCATCGGCACGCTTTGCCCTCCGGGTTCGACCCTTGAAGACGCCGCACAAATCTTCCGCACCAGCAAGGACCGCGAGCTCGACCGGCTGGAGGAAGCCTTCTTCGAGCTGGCCCGCTTCTTCTCCGACCTGATGCAGGTGGACGGCGCGATGGTCGTGGACCAGCGGGTCTGCGTGATCGGCTTCGGCGGGGAGATCCGCGTGGACCGCAATGTCTTCCAAGTCAGCCAAGCCCACGACCTGGCGGGCAACAAGCTCACCAACTGGAATGTCCAGGCCGACGGCACCCGCCACCGCGCCGTCTACCGGCTCTGCTCGGTGGAGCCGGAGGTGATCGGCTTCGTCATCTCCCAGGACAGCCAAGTGCGGATGATCGCGAACGTGAATGAGTCGGTGATCTTCTGGATGCACTCGGTGGTCTAGGCGCGGGCCTTACCCACATCGTTCGTTCTCCCCACGATCCCGACGCCACCTCCTCACGGACGGCCCCACTGGGATGCCCCGGCGGAAAAGCCGTCCCCCGAAACGGGACGCCACCCATCCCCCGGAACGGGACGGGACCCATCCCCCGAAACGGTACGCCACCCGTCCCCCAAAACGGGGCACAAAGGTTCCCCCTTTAAGGGTACCCCATTTAAGGAAGTATTACGCACGACCTTCGTGCGCACTACGCGGCGTCACTTCTTTTCCTCAAGAAGCTTGAGCACGGCATCGAGCTTGGTGCGGAGCTCGTCGATCTCGACCTTGGTGGCCGACTCGGCGGCGTCCTTGGCAGCATCGGCCTGCTTCGCTTCCTGAATGGCGCGCTGGACTTCGGCGGAATAGGCGGATTCGGCGGCGCGGTGGACCTGTTCGGAGAGCATCGTGTCCGCCATCTGCTTGGCCTTGGCGGTCTGGAAGTCCACGTTGTTGCGCAGCTCGTCGAGGTGCTGCTTCACCTCATCGAGGCGCGGCGCTTCGTTCGGGTTCCCGGGCTTCACCTCGAAGCGGCGGGTGTAGGTGCGCAACGGCTCGGGACTGCCGAAGGAGGACTTGTAGAAGAGCCGGCTGCCCCCCTTGGGGCCTTGCTCCTCGCGCTTGCCGAGGGTGACGGTGGCTTCCTTGACCTCGCCCTTGCGGAGGTAGGTCAGCTTCACGCTGTCGCCTTCCTTGTGGTTGGCCACCAGCACGGAAAGCTGGCGCGGGTGGATCAGGATCTGGTCGTCCAGCTTCATCAGCACGTCGCTCTTCGCCAGCCCTGCCTTCGCCGCCGGGCCATCGGCGACGACGCCTTCCACGCCGAGGCCGGTGTCCTCATCGAGGGGCAGATGCGCGGCGAGTTCGTGCGGGACGGGGATGGCGGAGACGCCGAGGAAGGTCACCGGTCCGCTGCGCTGCAGGGGCTCGTCGAAGACGCCGCCGCTACCCGCGAAAGCGAGGCGCAGCGGCGCTTTCGACATGTCGAGCGCCTCGAAGGTCTCGGCGGTAAGATCTTCCCCACCGCCACCGGTCGTACCCTCGCTGCTGTCCATCTCAGCGCCGGCAAGCCCGCCGTTCCCGTCGCTGGCGAGGACGATGGTGGTGTCTCGATCCACCTCCGGCAGTTCGAGGATGGTGGTGCTCTGGGCCGCCGCCAGCCCGGACAGGGCGGCGAGCAGGCAGTAGGTCGTGGTGCTTGTTTTCATCGTATCGTTGGTTGAAAGGTTCAGTAAATGGGCAGGGAGACGGGCAGGACTTCCTCGCGCAGGCGGCCTTCCTTGACCGGTTCTCCGCCGTCCGCGCTGGCATAGACGACCTCGTTGATCCAGCGGGTGCGGATCAGGCGGACCGGCATGTTGTTCTCGTCCTCGACGATGCCGAGGTCGGCGACGTCCATGAGGTGCTGGAGGCTGGTCACCGGCTGGGGCTCTTCTACTTTCGCCATGTCCGGCGCGATGGATGCGGGCTGGTCCCGCGGAATCAGGGCGATGGCCAGAACCGCTGCGGCGGCCAAGGGGGCCCAGAGGTAGATCACGCGGCGCGAGCGCTTCGGCTGCGGCCTGGCGGCGCGGAGGCGGGCCATGAGGGCGTCATCGGGCGCGGCGGGTTGGAGCCGGCCCAGCAGGGCTTCGATTCCTTCGTCTTTCATATCGTGCAAATGCTGAGGATTTGGCGCAGGGCGTCGAGGGCCAGGCGGTAGCGGGAGGCGGCGGTGCCGGGCGGGATATCGAGGGCGACGGCGACCTCCGCGAAGGTCAGGCCGCCCCAGAATTTCAGGCTCAGGACCTCGCGCTGGGCATCGGGGAGCTTGCGGATCTCCTGCTCCAGCAGGGCGGTCATCTCCGCGTCTTCCAGCGGGCCGGAGAAGAGGTCGGGGGCTTCGCTGGCCTTCTCGCGGATGGTGCGGCGGTCGGTGCGGCGGGCGAGGTCGATGGCGCGGCGGTGGATGGTGGCGAAGACCAGGGCGTTGTCCGGGCGGCCACCGGCGCGTTTCCAAGTCTCCACCAGGGCTTCCTGGAGCACGTCCTCCGCGTCCTGGCCGCAGCGGGTCTGCTGGCGGGCGAAGAGCAGAAAGCGCCCGGCGTGCTCGCCGAGCCAGTCGTTCCAGTCTTGTTCCGTGTCGCGGTTTGCCATGGGGGAGACGGGGTCTCACCCATGACAGCGCCGCCCCTGCGCAGATTTATCACGCGTGGCAGTAGAAAAGCACGATCCCCGGCGCGTATGATCCGGCGATGCTCCGCCTGATCCTCTCTTCCGCGCTCCTTTCCGCCCCGCTGCATGCCGCGACCCCGCTGATGAAGGAATTCATCGGGCTCAACGGCCACACGGTCCAATTCAAGCCGGAGCTGTATGCCCCGGCGGCGAAGATGGTGCGGGACTACCATCCGGTGGAGTGGGACCTGGGGAAGGAGACGTCCGTGCTGCCGGAGTTTCCTTTCGCGAAGAACCGCGTGGACTGGAGCGGGGTTTACGGTTCTTGGCAGAAGCATGGGCTTACGACGGATGCGTGCCTGATGTTCGAGTCGATCCCGCAGGCGGAGTGGAAGAATCTGGAGCCGGACCTGAAGGCTTACGGAACAGCCTTCGCGAAGGAGTTCGGGCCGACGGGGGCGCGCAAGCTGGTGGAGTCGGTAGAGATCGGCAACGAGCCGGGCAAGTGGAGCGATCCGGACTACGCAAAAGTCTTCAAGGCGATGGCGGAGGGTGTGCGTGCGGGCGATCCGAAGCTGAAGATCGGCACTTGCAACCTGACCACCGGCAAGAGCGGCGACTATGAGAAGAGCGTGGCTTGTCTCGAGGGCCTGGTGCCGCTGGTGGATGTGCTGACGATCCACAGCTACGCGCAGCTTGAGAACTGGCCGACCTGGAAGCGCAGCTACCCGGAGGATCCGGCGCTGCCGAAGTATCTGAAGGACATCGAGGCGCTGTGCCAGTGGCGGGACCAGCATGCGAAGGGCAAGCCGGTGTGGATCACGGAATTCGGCTACGACAGCACGACGAAGCCGCAGGAAACGAGCGGCGACTTCAAGCAGTGGGTTGGCGTGACGGACGAGCAGCAGGCGCAGTGGATCGTGAGGTCCTTATTGGTGTTCTCGGCGATGCCGGTGGAGCGGGCGTATATCTATTTCTTCAACGACGAGGACAAGGCGAGCCTGCATGCGAGCGCGGGGCTGACGCGGAACTGGAAGCCGAAGCCTTCCTTCCATGCGGTGACGCACTTGCAGAAGACCTTGGGGGACTATCGGTTCAAACGGGTGGTTCGGAACGAGGCGGGCAAGGTGCGGGTGCAGGAGTATGAGCACGGCAGCACGCCGGGGAAGAAGGTGTGGGCGGTGTGGTCGCCGACCGGGGATGGGAAGAAGGTGGAGGTGAGCTTGGACGGGCTGCCGGGGAAGGTGTTCGGGATCTCGACGATGCCTCTAACAGAGGGGAAGGAGCCGGAAGCGGGACGCTTCAAGGCGACGCCGACCAACAGCTTGGGGCTGGAGGTTGGAGGGAGTCCGGTTTATGTGATGTTTGAGTGAGGGGGGGAGATGCGAACATCGAACATCGAATGAACAGCCGAAGGAAAGGCACTTGGCCGATGGGGCCGGGCGGCGCCCGTTCACCACGTCTTGTCGGCCTAACGCGCCAGCGCCCGGGAGCGCGGAGGCACTGCCCCGCAGAAGCAGGCATGACAGCGCGATGATCGTGGAAAGCGCCGTGGCTTTGCTACCTGCCTTTCCGTGCCGACCCATCGAGGGACCATTCTGCGGGGCGGAGCCTCCGCGGTCCCGGGGGGCAGGCATTGCTTCGATGCCTTGGCTTGGAGCGGAAGCCAAGGCCTTGCTGGCGATTGCGATCCACGTCTTTGGGCCGTGCTGCCGGGGACCGTGCTGCGGGGCAGAGCCTCCGCGCTCCCGGGGGCAGGCATTGCTTCGATGCCTTGGCTTGGAGCGGAAGCCAAGGCCTTGCTGGCGATTGCGATCCACGTCTTTGGGCCGTGGTGCCGGGGACCGTGCTGCGGGCGGAGCCTCCGCGGTCCCGGGGGGCAGGCATGGGGCGGGCTTTCGGGGGGACCGTTCTGCCGGGCAGTGCCCGGCGCTCCCAGTAGGGCCGTGCGTGCTGGCGGCGCGAAAGCAATCTGCGATCCTATGGTTGGGCGGTGGTGTTGCCGTTGAGGCGCAGCATGGTCGCGGCGACAGCTACCATTTGTTCGGGAGTCTGGGACTCCGCGAAGTTTTGGAAGGCCATGCCGCTTTGGGCCGATATCAGTTTGATGGAATCCCCGTCGAATTCAAACTTGAGGGGGCTCTCCTTCTTCACCATGCAGGTTTTGCGGTCTCCGGTCCAGATCACCACGTTGTCCTCGATCGTGATGCCGCGCTTGTCGGCCGCGGCGGAAACGCGGTCACCCCGCAGTTCAGTGCCGTCGGCGAAGGTGATGCGAACCTTGCCTTTGGCGGAGGTGCCATTGTCTTCCTCGGCTTCGATGCGGGCACCGGGCGGGAGCAGGTCGAGGATGGTCTTGCGGGTCCCGCGTTTGGCACCGGCGGTTCCGGCTTGTTGATCGATGGAAACGGATGAGGTGGCGCTGCCGGGGGATCCGGAGCGGGAGGTGGTGCCGGGGTTTTCCGGGTCGTCCGAAGAGGGTTTGAAGAGGAGCAGCGCGATGATTGCGGCGGCAAGCAGGGCTAGGGCGAGGGTTTTTGTCATCCTGCGGGTCATGCTTGCAGATTCTGCGATGGGGAGTTTGAAGGCAAGCGGAGAGGAGCGTGGGTTATGTTGCTGCGAGCCGCAGCAACCACGGCCTGCCCCGGGCCAGCTACTTTGCAGCCTCGGCTTGGACGCTCCATTTTCCTGCGTCGTGGCGCAAGATCACGGGCTTGCTGCGGATCAGAATGAGCTTCGGCTCAAAGTTTTCGTCGACAGCTTCGATAACCGGCACCTCGCCTATGTCCTCGATGAATTCCGTTCCGGTTTGCCGTTCGCCCACGGAGGGTCCGAAGCCGTTTTCCTGCCGAAGTTCGGAGAACGCGGCGACTACCGAAAGCCCGGTGAATTTCTTGCCAGCCGCAAGAGCCAGCAGGTTCCTCGGATCGACGGTAAAACTCCAGCTTCCGCGCTCCCCTTTCTTCACGAGAACGAATATCGACTTCACTCCTCCGAATGTTGCTCCGCCCCGATCCTCCGCTGTTAGAGGAACTCCATCGGCAGCGAATTGAAAGAGGAACGGCGTGATATCGTTGCGGCGGTGTTCGATCTGGCAGGAGACATCGCGATCCTCGGCCTCGATGGCCAGATCGAAGCGCAGGCGTCCCTCGGGAAGCGGCACGATGCCGAATGACAGCGAGGTGCCTTGAGCCGTGGACGGGATGTCCGCCGCGGGCCGTGCCTTGCCGACTCCTGTGTACCATCGCGGATTCGGGACCACCGCGAGGAGCCCCTTCTGCACTTTGTCGCGCTCGGCGAATTGATAGACCTCGGGAATGGCTTGATCATAGAGAGGCAGCTTCTTCTCCTTGTCGCCATTGACGATCGTGCCGGAGTTGGCCACCCGGAATGGCGCGCCCAATGGGAACCATGTGGGCGGGATGTCTTCTCCGGACGCTCGGGTGGAGAGGGTGAAACATGCGATCCAGCCGCAGATGAGCATTCCGGGGAGTTTCATGGTCGGCAGTATAAAGCCGGGGGCGGGCGAAATTGTCGCTTGGTGAAGCGGCTGCGGCTGTGGCGATGCCCGGCGGCAGGAGCGCCCACTTTCCTTATAGGGCCTCGTGAAGAAAGCGCAGGAGGAGGGCCGTGCAGATGCGGGCGAGGGCGGGGTTGTAGCGGGGGCCTTCGTCGCGGAGGAAGGCGTGGGCGGCGTTGAATTCGTGCCACTCGAAGGGGATGGCGGATTCCTCGAGGGCGCGGTGGATGAGGTCGCGGCCTTCCTTCGGGATGTGGGGGTCCTGGAGGCCCCAGACGAAGAGGAGCGAGGCTTTCATGCTGGCGATGCGCTTGAGGGTGTCGTCGGACTTGCCGGCACCGAGGGTGGCGGAGTGGACATCGGTGGGGTAGTAGGCGGCGACGGCGGAGATGGCTTCGTGATAACCGGCGCGGAGGGCGAGGTGGCCGCCGAGGCAGACGCCGTAGCTGGCGATCTTCCCGGTGCAGGAGGGGTGGCTGCGGAGCCAGGTGGCGAGGACGTCGACGTCTTCGTCATAGGAGGCGAGTTCCTTGGTGAATTTGAGTTCATTGCCGCGGTCGGAGCCGGGTTGGTCGTAGGCGAGGACGCTGCCGAGGGGCTCGAACTCGTGATAAACCTCGGGGACGGCGACGAGGTAGCCCTCCCCTGCCAAGGCGGCGGCCATGCGGCGGATGGGGCCGGTGACTTGGAAGATCTCAGAGAAGAAGATGACGGCGGGGTAGGTGCCGGGAGCCGTGGGGGTGAAGGTGTGGACGCGCATGGGGCCGCGCGTGGTGGGGAGATCGGAGAAGGATTCGGTGAGGGTGGACATGGGGGGATGATGGAGGAATTGGAGAATTGGGGAATTAAGGAATTGGGCGGACGTCCACGGTCGCGGCTCTGGAGAGCCGCGCTACATCCGGGTTTGGCAAGCGGGCGGGGACGATTAGAATCGCGGCATGTCTGGGACGATCGGCACGGTTGAGAAGACCGCGGGAAAGCGGATGGGACTCTATTCCGGGTTGATCTTCGGGGCGTGGATGACGGTGTTCTATGCCTTCAGATCGACTCCGTGGTACACAGCGTTCCTACCGGGGATTTTGGCGGGCGTCGTGTTCGGGGTCTTCGTGGGCTGGTTGGGCCGGCGCAAGGCGAAGACGCTCACGATCACGCGTCCGAACCTGGGTAATGAGGCCCTGATCTTCGAAGGGCCTGCCAATCGCCTGGAGGGGGCCAAGGGCGCGGGCGGTTATCTTTTCCTTACCAGCTCGCGGCTGCTTTTCGTTTCACCTGGTGAAAGCCCGCAAGGTGAGAACGTGGAGATCCGCTTGGCCGAGATCGGTGACGTGGAGGCGACGCAAACGCTCGGGCTGATCTCGAACGGGCTGCTGCTCTCGCTGCATTCGGGAAAGAGCGAACGGTTTGTCGTCAGCAACCACGAGACATGGTGCGAGAAGATCCGCCTGGCAATCGCCGGCGCAACCCGGGCCGCGGTATGACGACTTATCTCGCGCTGCTGCGGGGCATCAATGTCTCCGGGAAGAACATGCTGAAGATGCCGGCCTTGAAGGGCTGCCTGGAGGCGCTGGGCTGCGAGGAGGTGCGGACTTATCTGCAGAGCGGGAATGCGGTGTTCCGGGCGAAGCGGGAGACGCCCGCGAAACTGAGTGCGCGGATCGAGGCGGCGCTGCAGAAGGATCACGGGGTGGATGCGCCGGTGCTGGTGCTGGAGGAGAAGGATCTCGAGGCGATCGCGAGCGGCAATCCGCTGCTGCCGAAGTCGGGCGGATATGAGGAGACGCACTACCACGCGACCTTCCTCTTCGATCCGGTGACGGAGGCGCGATTCAAGGAGTTGAAGCTGCCGGCGGCAGAGGGCGAGCAGGCGGTGTGGATGAAGGGCGCGATCCTGCTGCATTGCCCGCATGGGTATGGGAAAACGAAGCTGAACAACAATTGGTTCGAGCGGGCCTTGAAGGTGCGGGCGACGACGCGCAACTGGCGGTCGGTGCTGGCGCTGCGGGAGATGTGCAAGACGCCATGAAGATCCAGCCGCCAACATCCGAAGATATTCCGGTATGGCTGGCCCTGAGGCAGGCGCTGTGGCCGCACGGTCCCGCCGCGGAACATGTGGAGGAGATGGTGTTATACGGCGGCGGGGATCCTGAGATGGCGGTGTTCCTGGCATTCGATGATGAGGGGGCCGGGTGCGGGTTTGCAGAGGCCTGCCTGAGATCGCATGCGGAGGACTGCACGACCCGCCCGGTGGGATATCTGGAGGGGATTTTCGTTTTACCGGAGCAGCGTGGCCGCGGGATCGGGCGGGCTCTGGTGACGGCGGTGCAGGATTGGGCGGTGGCTTGTGGATGCCGTGAGATGGCTTCGGATTGCCTGCATGAGAATGTGGAGAGCATCGAGTTCCACAAGCGGCTGGGTTTCGAGGTGGTGGATACGCTGGTGCATTTCCGGAGAGGGATTGTTTGAAGCGTCTCGGGCGGATCATGACTCCCGGTCCCCCTACAGGGGACGACAGCCGAGTTTCGACGAATCCAGGTTTCACCTGGGGCTGTCTCCCTGCCGCCCCTTCGGGGCTTTTGACGCGTGATCCGTCGAGGGGGCGGATTGGTTGACCTTGTCATCCGCGCGGAAAACAGCGACCACCTACTAAACCCTTAAGCGAATCCGACGTTCTTAGCATGCGCTCATCCTCCATCGTATCCCTGGTGATTGCCGCGGCGGCTTCGCTGGCATTTTCGCCGGCACTCCACGCCGCCGCCAATGTCGTGAAAGGACGGGGCAATGCCGAACAGGGTTTCAAACTCGATCCGATCGCCCCGCCTGCCATCAACGACGCCGCCGCCAAGGCGGTTTTCACGTTGGTCGATGGCGCGAAGGATGAGGCGAGCGGCGATCTCTCCGTGCTCACGGACGGCAAGGTGCCCACGGCGGAAAACCAGTCGGCCTCGAATTTCTTTTTCGACTTGGGCATGGATGGCGGGCGCCTCGCCGTCGATCTCGGCGAATCCGTCCCGGTAAAATCCGTGGCCACTTACTCTTGGCAGGGCGGCGTCTGCGGTCCTCAGGTTTACAAGCTCTACGCGTCCTCCGGGCGCAGCAAGGAATTCGACGCCGCTCCGAAACGCGGCACCGACCCGACCAAGAGCGGTTGGGTGCTGCTGGCGGAGGTGGACACCCGCCCGGCAGATGGGCCGGCCGGCGGCCAGTACGCCGCTGAAATCAGCAGCAAGGGCTCGAGGTCCCTCGGCGACTACCGCTTCCTGCTCTTCGATGTCGAACGCCCCTCCGAGAGCGGTCCCAAGGCCAACACATTCTTCAGCGAGATCGACGTCATCAGCGCCCGGGGCCCGGAGATCGAGCGGCTCAATCCGGATGCGAAAATCGTCAAGGAGTACAAGTCCAAGGATGGCAAATACCGCTACATCATCATCTCCACCGAAGCGCCCGATCTAACGGAGTGGACCGACAAGGAACTCGCGCCGGTGATCGAGGAATGGTATCCGAAGCTGGTCGAAATGATGCCGAGCAAGGGCTACCGCGCCCCGGATGTCGTCACCTTCGAATACAAGCGTGGCATCGACCCGCCTGCCTACGCCGCCGGGAACCGAATCACGATGAAAGTCGAGTTCTACCGGGATCAGCTCAAGGGGGAAGCCAAGGGCTGCACGATCCACGAGATGGGCCACGTGGTGCAGAATTACTGGCGTGCGAACCAGACCAACCGCCGGCCGAAGGAAACCCCGGGCTGGGTGACCGAAGGCATCTGCGATTACGTCCGCTGGTTCCTCTACGAGCCGAAGAGCAAAGGTGCCGGCGTGGGCCGGGATCAGGCGGAGCGGGTGAAATACAGCGATAGCTACCGCACCACCGGCAACTTCCTCGACTGGGTCGTGACAGCAAAGGATGAGGGCCTCCTCCAGAAGCTCAACGCCGTCGCCCGCGAGGGCGATTACGAGGAGAAGCTCTGGAAGGAATGGACCGGCAAGACCCTCGAAGAGCTGGATGCCGAGTGGAAGGAAGCCATCAAGAAGGGGAAGCGGGTGCAGTGATGAGGGTGAAATTGGCGATTGGAGATTGGGCTATTGGGTTTTGATCCCTCGTCGACGACTCGAGATCAATTCTCCCGAAGGTGAGGAGAATCATCACTTGCCCCACATGAGACGTCCCTTCAGGACACACTACGCTTCCGCCAGCTGACCCGGGACTGCGTCCCGGGCTGTTATAAGCCGTCCCGTTGGGACGAAGAGGTTGAGTCGTCCCGTCGGGACCGGGAGACTGTGGCCGGGGACAGGAATGTCCCCTCCCCTTATGAAAGTTCGCCGTTGAAGAAGACCTTGATGAATTTCATGCCCTTCTCGGTGTCGAAGCCCCGCTCCAGGACTTCCGAATCCTGATCGGCGAAGCCGGGCTTGACGTGGATTTCGACGCCGGTGTCGAGCTTGACGATGGTGCCGATGCGCTTCCTGGCCTTGGTGACGTCTTTCTTGGAGATCTCGAAGGAGTCATCGAAGCGCTGGCCCTGCTCTTCCTCGACCTTCTCCTTGTGCTTGCGGAATTTCTCGACGGCTTCGGGGGTGCGCAGGACTTGCTCCTCGTATTCCTGGAGGCTGAATTGTTCCTTGCCCTCGAAGTAGCTGAGCGCGTCCTTGGCGGCGCTGGCGGCTTCCCATGGGGGCGTGTCGTCGTTGGTGTCCTGGCCGCGTTCCTCGCGATCTTCCTTCTTGGCCTTCTCCTCTTCCTTGGCGAAGGCGACGGCCATGTTGGTGAACTTGTTAGTGAGGAAGGGGCTGTCGGTGACGGCGACAACGCCGAGGAAATCGCGGACCCAGAAGCGGGAATCGCTGCCGGTGCGGTCGAAGGTGAGGACGTGGTAGCCCTTGTTCGGGTGGTGATTGAGGATCAGGCAGCCCTTGTCGATTTTCTCCGGGTTGATGCCCTGCTCGGTGTGGAGATGGAGGTCGCCGTCCTTGGTGGAGATGCTGAGGAAGGGCACGACGCTCTCCGACTTCAGGATGCAGATGGCCTGGACCAGGGTGCCATTGATTTCGACGCCCTCGACCAGCGCGACGCAGAGATCGCCGGACTTGATGTTCGGGTGATTGGACTTCGAGTAGAGGCGCTTGGCGATATCGCAGCCTTTCTCCAACAGGCCGTCCGGGGCGTCGAAGATCGACTTCGCGCACTGGTTCATCTCGTGCTGGTCGAGCGAGGAGTGGTGATTGAAGCGGTAGCCGGCGAGGTTTTTGAACGGCTTTACGAAGAGCGAGGTCAGCGCGCTCTGGTCCTCCTCCGCGACGACGAAGACGCGCTTGGAAGTCTGGAGGGGTTCCTCGCGCTGGGGGTGACCGACTTTCGCGAGGACGAGGCGGGTGACGGCGGCGGAAGTGAAGCGGATCTTAGCGGACATGCGGGGCGGCGAGATTAGAAAGGGTCCGCCCGCCGTGCAAGACTGGTTGATCAATTCAAACAGTATGCTAAAAGGTATGGGCTGCCCACCCGGCAATCCACCCATGTCCTACCCTGTCATTTGCCCGGCCCCTGCGGCCGAGGGCGAAAAGGCCCTTGCCAAGGTGCAACGGGTCAACCAGCGCTGGATCGTCCACGGGAAGCTCCGTGAGAATGCCAGCGCCTACCTCAGCCACCTGCAGCAGACCGCCCCGGTGCGGCTGCAGCGGGCGTGTGATCTGGCACTGCATCTGACCCACCACAAGAAGGCGGAGCTGCTGCGCGACCCGAAGCCGCTCTTCTACGCCGGGCTCTTCGCCTACGCGACGCGGGGCGAGATCGAGCGGTATCTGAGCGGTCACCCGATGACGCGGGCGATCAGCTTGCTGCGACACCGGGATCGGTCCGGGCTGCCGGCGCTGTCGGATTCCGGCGGGGCCTTGGCGGAGAACATCGCGATGGAGATCCGCGAGGTGGAAGCGGAGTGGGATGGGGGGATTTAGGAGAGAATCTGCGGTGGCTTACGCGGCAAGGCCCGGGAGCGCGGACTTCAATCGGTCGCCTGACGAGCGTCGTCCGGAAAGACGGGCGGACTGAAGTCCAATGCTTGTAAGGAGATTCGCGGGCAGGTGTCCGGAGCGGGAGTCGCATAGCGGCCGTGGACTGCGGCAGCTAGCTCTGCCCGTTACCCCCATTCCGTCCCGTCTGACGCGGCAGCGCCCGGGACCGCGAAGGCTCTGCCCCGCAGAAGCAACCCCGGCAGCGCTATCCATTGCGCGGCGGTGGTGGAAAACGCCGTCGCTTGGTTGCCTGCCTTTCCGTGCCGCGAACAACTGGGGACCATTCTGCGGGCCGGTGGCTCCGCGCTCCCAGCGGTAGAACCGTCCGTGAAGCATCACGGGATGTGGGTAACCGGCAGAGCGGGCTGCCGCTGTTGGCAGGCAGTCTGTTGACGTGACGCACGTGTGGGAAGTCCGCATCCCGCGCCGTCAGCGGCTCGCCGTGCCCTGTGTTTCGCCTTTGCAGCGCCCCTCGCAGCAGGCTGCATCGGGACAGCGGCAGCAGGCTACGCGCAGTCCACGGCGGCTGCGCCGCGGAAGGCAAATCCTTACAGGCATTGGACTGAAGTCCGCGCTCCCGGGGCTGCCGCCTTATTTCACGCCTATGACCATCGAGTCGGGGCCGATGAGGTGCTCGACGCGGCACTCGCGGAAGCCGGCTTCCTGCATCCAGCCGATGCAGTCGGCACCGGTGTAGTCGAAGCCGCCGGGGGTCTCGATGAGCATGTTCAGGCTCATGAGGAGGCCGAAGGCGTTCTGGGAGCGGTCGTCATCGATGATGGAGTCGTAGACCACGACGGCGCCGCCTGGCGGGAGGGCGCGGTAGGCTTTCTCTAACAGCATCTTCTTGGTCGGCAGGTCCCAATCGTGGAGGATGTGGCCCATGAGGATGACGTCGGCATTCGGCATCTCGAGCTTGAAGAAGTCGCCGTCCTGGAAGCTGACGCGGCCGGCGAGGCCGAGCTCGGCGATGTATTCCTCGAAGACCGGGCGGGCGACGGGGAGGTCGTAGCCGATGCCCTGGAGGTGGGGATTCGCGAGGGCGATCTGGGCGACGAGATCGCCTTGGGCGGTGCCGACATCGGCGCAGGACTTGTAGTCCGCCCACGGGAACTTTTGGGCGATGGCCTGATTGGCACCGCGGCTGACGCCGGTCATGGCACGGAGGAAGACGCGCAGGCGGTCCGGATCCGAATAGAGGGTGCCGAAGAAGTCCTCCCCTCCTGTCCTGCATTCATTTTGCGGCTCGCCACTGCGGAGCGCGGGGATGAGGTGATCCCAGAAGCCGTAGAGGCGCTTGCTCGCCATCTCGAGGATGCCGCCCATGTAGGAGGGCTTGGCCTTGTCGAGGAAGAGCGCGGTTTCCGGGGTGTTCTGATAGACGCCGTCGATGCGCTGGAGGAAGCCGAGGGCGACGAGGGTGTCGAAAAAGTCGCAGGCACCGCGGCCTTGGAAGCCGAATTGCTTTTGGAGGGCGTCGAGCGCGGCGGGTTGCCGGGCGAGGACGGTGAAGACTTCCAGCTCGACGGCCGCGAGGAGGGTCTTGGAGGACCAGAAGGAGCAGCCGGTTTCAAGGATGCGGTCGGGGGTGATATCCATGCCGCATCCAAGCGAGATCACGGGACTTCGGCAATGCACCTTTCGGTGACTTGGGGTTGGCTTTCCGGCGGCGGCGAAGGAAGACTCCAGCGAATGAGCCGTGTCGCCTTTCTCCTCGCCCTGGCCATCGCCGCAGCCCTGGCGGGATGGACTTGGTACCGCCAGCCGCATCCCGCCGCGACGGCCGATCCGAATATTGTCCCGGCGAGAGCGGAGGTGGCTGTGGCGGCGGCCGAGGTGGCCTACGTTTTCGCCCCGGCGACGCCGGATGGAATCGGGAAGTTTTTCCACGGCCGGGAGATCGCGCAGGTGATGGGGCACCCGGCGATCGATTGGCTGGAGCGGGGCGAGCGCGAGCAAGAGGAAGCACCGAGCAAGGCGATCGCGGCGATCGACCTGAAGCCGACGGATGTGATCGCGGACATCGGTGCGGGGTCGGGCTACTATAGTTTCCGTATTTCGTCGAAGGTGCCCTTCGGCAAGGTGGTGGCGATCGACATCCAGCAGGAGATGCTGGATTTCCTCAAGAAGCGCTCCGGGGAGCTAAAGGTGACGAACGTGGAGCCGCACCTCGGGACGATCGACAATCTCAAGCTGCCGGCTGATTCGCTGGATGCGGCGCTGATGGTGGATGCCTACCACGAGTTCTCCCATCCGCAGGAGATGCTGGCGTCGCTGCGGCATGCGCTGAAGCCGGGCGGGCGGATCTTCCTGCTGGAGTTCCGCGGGGAGGATCCGAAGGTGCCGATCAAGGCGCTGCACAAGATGACCGAGGCGCAGGCGCGGCTGGAATTCGAAGGGGCGGGATTCCGCTTTGTATCGAACCTGCGGCCGCTGCCGTGGCAGCACTTCATGATTTTCCAGAAGTAGGAGCGAGCACGGCATCGAGTTGCTTGCGGTGGACGCCGTGGTGCTGAGCGGCCAGGCACAGCCACTGGTGGGCGTTCATGGGCCCGAACCAGGGATGCGGGTGGAGCGCGGAATCGAGCAGTTTCTCCGCGGTGGGTAGCTGCGAGTTCCAGTCCGCGACGATGCCGCGGAACTTTTCGAGGCTCTCCGGGCCGGCTTCCGGGGAGGGCTTAACCGCGGCGGTGCTGGCCACGCGATCCGAGGTCCGGCCGGTCGAGAGCAAGCGGACGAGTGCCAGCAGCGGGCCATCGATCAGGCAGAGGTGCTCCACGATCATGTAGGGGGACCAGTAGCGGCTGGAGTCCTCCATGAACCGCATCCGGGGGACGAGGACCCGCTTCTTTCCATGCGCTTCATCCAGGTCCCCTACCAGGCGCAGCACTTGCTCCGCTGAACGGACGTAGCCTTCCAGTGCGGCATCGCGGCTGGTGCGTGATGCGAGGAGCCGCAGGCCGAACTTGCCGAACTGCATCTCGAGCCAAGGGATGCCGGCTCCTGGACGATCGAGTTCCGCCTGGATGTCCCGGTCGTTTGCCGCTGCGTCTTCCGTCTCAATGCTCATGCGATTCCTGCCGTTTGTTCTGCGACGTTAACTTGCATTTCGCAAGTTAAAATACCCGCCTGCCGCAGCTGAGGACCTGGGCCGAAGATGAAAGGAAGGTGAGCGGACGATGAACGGTGTAATTACAATTGCCAGTCCTGCACATGCTTTACGAGACCGCGTGAATGCCGGTGCCCGGACCCGTCTCCAAAACCGAGTATCTGCCCAAGCGCCTCCTGATAAACGCTTCGGAGGGACGCGGGAACTTCCGAACATGCCAATCTAACAGATTTCAAGACATAACTCTCATGCCGCTGGATGCGTTCACGCAAAGTTCACGCTTGCCGGATTGTCCCGCGCGAAATGCCGTGCAGCCTCGGTCCCACATGAAAAATCCTCTGTTCGTGTATTGCGTGCCGGCGCTCTTCGCCGGATCCTTCAGCCTATCTTCCGTGCGTGCCGACGAGCCCTTCGTGGAGCAAGTCGAAGTGCTGGAGATCCAGTTCGAACCCGTGGGCCAACTGCTCAACCCGGGCGACGGCTTCTTCTACGGAGCCGCCGGTTGGGTGGATACCGCTCGCGCCGGGGTCATTTACCGCTTCGCTCCCGGCGAGGATGCGGAAGTGCTCTACACCTTCGCTACCGTGGCAGATGCGAGCTACCCCAATGTCGGGGGCAGCGGTCCCTGCTCGCCTCTGATCGTAGGTCCGGACGGTGCCTTCTACGGAGCCACCCAACACGGCGGCGCCCACAAGCTCGGCACCATCTACCGCTTCTCGCAGGATGGCGTGTTCAGCGTGATCCACGACATCACCGGCACGGAAGGATGGGGCGTCAACAGCCTGATCTCCACCCCCGCTGGCGATCTCTTCGGTCTCATGAGCGATGGCGGCGCGCAGAGTGGCGGGACCCTGTTCCGCCTGAGCCTCGATGGCGTCTTCCAGACCGTCTACAACTTCACCGAACCCGCCCCGGCGATGCAGACGGATCCCTCGACTGTCTTTCCCCCGTGGAGCCCGGTGCACCTCGCCGTCGGTGCGGATGGCGAGATTTATGGCGCGACCTCGATCGGCGGACCGGTGCATGTGTCCAACTATTCCAATGGCCCGGTCGGCGGGCTGCCTCCGATCGTCCAGATGGCCATCAGCTACGGTTGCTTCTTCCGTTACGACGGGCCGAACGCCATCACCGAACTCTCGAACTTCGACCCGATCGAGCAGCGCTGCGGCCCGCTGGTTCCGGTGGCGGACGGCTTCTACACCGTCGCGGACAGCGTCCTCGCCCACATTGCCTTGGACGGCACCATAGCCGTGAAGACCGACTTCCGGCAGATGCAGCAGGGCCGCCTGACACTGCCTGCGCCGATCCTCGTCGATGGCAAGATCTTCGGCGTGTCCTATCATGGCGGCACCGCAGATTCCGGCTTCATCTACCGTTACGTGACGGGTGGCGAGACCGAGATCATCTATCACTTCACGGAAGAATTCGCCCGGCGCCGGAAGTGGCTGGTCGAGGGCAACGATGGCCTGATCTACGGTCTCGCCGCGCTGCCGAAGGCGGGCATCACGGCGGAGGAACAACTGGCGATCGTGAACGGCGGGGCGAAAGCGAAGGCAGCAGGCAAGAAGAAGGCGCGCCGTAATCCCGACGCTCTGCCGGTGGCCTTCCGCTACCGCGAGACCCCGGGCGCGGTCAACTTCGTTCCCGCCGCGCGTCCCGATGTCGCGTGGTTGCCGGCCAAGGCGAAGAAGGGCGCAAGCACCCGCGAGGTCCTGGTCGACGTTCTGGCCAACGATGCGGACGCGGACAAGAACCCGCTGGTGATCCAGAGCGTCGAGGCGGCCGATGGTTCCGGCAGCGCGACGATCGTGGATACCGCGAAGGGTCCGCGCATCCGCTTCAGCACCTCGGAGGCCGATCCGGCGAGCACGCTGTTCACTTACCGCGTGACCGATGGCAAGGGCGGCGAGGCGACCGGCCAGCTCTCGGTGAAGGCTCCCCTGACCGGCACTTTCACGGGGACCGTGGGTGGCGAAGGCCTGAGCTCCGCCCCGGTGACCGTGACGGTCGGCAAGAAGAATGTCGTAACCGCCACGGCGGTGGTCGGCGGGAAGAAATTCACCGGCAAGGGCACCCTCGACGTGGATGACAACGCCGACCTCAGCCTCAAGGCCAAGGGCCATTACGCGCTGAGCCTGCACCTCGGGATCGAGCGCGGCAGCTCCCGCAAGGTGGAAGCCAAGCTGGTGGATCGCAACACCGTCTATCAGGGCAGCTTCGGCCCGAAAACCAAGAAGAAGTAAGCCCATTTCCATGTAGCGCATCATGGTGTCGTGGCGGGAGCGCAAGGGTGCTTCCGCCACGACTTGTGTCGGGAGGAGTCATCCTCCGGCTTGTCGGCTTGCCTCCGGCAGCCTCAAATGGCGCGGTGAAGTCAGCCCCGGCCCGCCGTTCGTCTTGTCCCGTCGCGTGCACGCTCGACCTGCTGGGAGACCGTTGGAGCCTGCTGGTGATCCGCGATCTCTTTCTAGGCAAGCAGCGTTTCGAGGAGTTCCTTGCCTCTCCGGAAGGGATTGCCACGAACATCCTTTCCGTCCGCCTGAAATCCTTGGCAAGGCACGGCCTGATCGAGCGCACGACCGATCCGGAGGATGGCCGGCGGGTTCTCTATCAGCTCACGGAGCGGGGTCGCAGCACGCGCGAGATCCTGATGCAATTGGCACACTGGGGCCTTTCTCAATTCCGCGGCACGCGGGCCCTGCCCGGGACGCCATCCGAACTCCGCGAGGCTGGCGAATGAAGCGCGAGCAAGCATTCCGCATGGTGATTGTCGCTGCCGCGGCGACCGGGCTGGTCCTCCAGTATCAGGTCACGGCGGGCCATCTGGCATCGCGGGGGCTGGGCCTCGGGGTGACTTTGTTGAAGCTGGCGAGCTACTTCACGATCCTGAGCAACGCGTTGCTGGCGGCAGTCCATTCGGTGGCATTGCTTGCGCCGGAATCGAGGGCCGGAAGGGTGTGCCGGGGACCGGCATTGCAAGGCGCCATGCTGCTCTACATCGGGGTGACCGGGATTGTTTACGTGACGATGCTGTCGGGGTTGTGGAACCCGCAGGGGATGCATTGGTGGGCGGACAACCTGCTGCACCGGATGACGCCGCTGCTCCAACTCGGCTTCTGGATGGCCTGCGTTCCGAAGCTGAGGCTGGGATGGAAGCTGGCTCTCGCGTGGCTGGCTTGGCCCGCGGCTTATCTGGGGTGGGCTTTGGCTCGCGGGGGCGACTACCCCTACCCTTTCCTGGAACTCGACCGGCTTGGCTTGGGCCGGACGGTATTGAATTGCCTGCTGATGGGTGCGGGATTTCTGGCACTGGGCGCGGCGATTGTCGGGGCGAGCCGGTATTTGGCGAAGGGCCGGCCGGGCTGAAAGCGGAGAGTTGTCCGACAACTTTACAATGATGGGCTTGCCGCGTCCGGGCATCCTGCCATCGTCGCCGCCTACCCATGGCCTATCTCGACGAAGAATCCTTCCTGCTGCAGTCCCCCACCGCGCGCCGGCTTTTCCACGAGGTCGCCAAGGACCAGCCGATCTTCGATTACCACTGCCACCTTTCGCCCGCGGAGATCGCGACCAACCACCGCTGGAACAACCTCGCCGACATCTGGCTGGGCGGCGATCACTACAAGTGGCGACTGCTGCGCGCGAACGGGATCGACGAGGAATACATCACGGGCTCGGCGACGCCGCGGGAGAAGTTCCAGGCATGGGCGGAAACGGTGCCTTACACGCTGCGCAATCCGATCCACCACTGGACGCACCTCGAACTGCGTCGCTACTTCGGGATCGATACAATCCTGGGGCCCGACACCGCGGACGAGATCTGGGAGCAGGCGAATGCGCGGCTTGCGGAGCCGGACTTCTGCATCCACGGGATCCTGGACAAGTTCAAGGTGAGGATGGTCGGCACCACCGATGATCCTGCCGATCCGCTGCTTCATCACGCGGCGATCCAGAAGAGCGGGATCGCCACCAAGGTGCTGCCGACTTTCCGTCCGGACAAGGCTTTCCAAGTCGATCAGCCGAAGGCCTTCGACTCCTGGATCGAGAAGCTGGAAGAGGTGACCGACACCAGCATCCACCACGTCTCGGATCTCTTGCAGGCGCTGCAGAAGCGCCATGATGATTTCCATGCGATGGGTTGCCGGCTTTCCGACCACGGATTGGAGCGCTGCCCCGCGCTGCCCTGCGATGATGCGGATGCCTCGATCATCTTCGACAAGGCGCGCCGCGGGCTGCCGGTGACCTGGGAGGAGAAGGAGAAGTTCTGCTTCTTCCTGATGGTCTTCTTCGGCCAGCAGGATGCATCGAAGGGCTGGACGAAGCAGCTTCATCTCGGGCCCTTCCGCAATGTGAACCCGCGGATGTCCGCCCTGCTAGGGCCGGACAGCGGCTTCGACACGATCGGCGACGAGCGCCAGGGAGCCTCGCTGGTGACCTATCTCAGCACGCTGGCGAACCAAGGCGCGCTGCCACAGGTGATCCTCTACAACATCAACCCGCGGGATAATTATCTCTTCGCGGCGATGACCGGGGCCTTCCAGGACGGCACGGTACCGGGCAAGATCCAATTCGGCTCCGGTTGGTGGTTCATGGACCAGAAGGATGGCATGGAGCAGCAGTTGAATGCGCTTTCGGCGACCGGCTTGCTGTCACGCTTCGTGGGGATGCTGACGGATTCGCGGTCCTTCCTGTCCTTCCCGCGACACGAGTATTTCCGGCGGATCCTGTGCAACCTGATCGGCAGCGAGGCGGATCGCGGGGAATTGCCGGATGACTTCGAGATGCTGGCGAAGCTGGTGAGGGATGTGTGTGGGGGGAACGCGCAGCGGTATTTCGGGTTCTGAGCGGGGCGGTGGAAGGGCCGAGATTTTGAACCGCGAATGGACGCGAATTCGGAAAAAGGCAGTGGCGGCGGGTGAAGCGAAAAGGGCAAATCATTGGGCGGCCCGCTCAGAGATGAATTTTATTCGCGTTCATTCGCGTCCATTCGCGGTTTAAATTTCTGAATGTGGTTGGTCGGCAGTGATGCCACTCCGGGTGAAAACCCATTGAAGGTTCCCGGTGGTCCGTGGCGTAGTCGCTTCCGATGAAACCCTGCCTATCCCTCCTTGCACTCGCATCGCTCGCATCCGCTGCTCCCCTACCCTTCGCCATCGGCACGAATAGCGGCGGTAGCGGGAAGAGCGAGGGCATCTATCTCTCCAGCTTCGATCCGGATACCGGGGAGTTCGGCAAGGTCGCGCTGGGCGCGAAATACAATAGCCCCGGCTGGCTCGCCCTGCACCCAGGCAAGCAACTGCTCTACGCGGCCGGTAGGTCAGAGGCCTTCCCACAGGGCAGCGTGGCGGTCTTCAAGCTCGGCAAGACCGGAGAGCCGCTGGAATTCGTGGCGGAGGCCACTTCCGCCGGCAACAATCCCTGCCACGTGTCACTGAATGAAACCGGCCGCGTGCTCGCGGTGGCCAACTACAGCGACGGAACGACCACGACCTACTTGCTCGACAGCGACGGCATTCCGAAGGAACCGGCCTTCGCCAAGAAGACCGAGGGCAAGGGGCCGGTCAAGGGCCGTCAGGAAGGCCCGCACGCGCATGGCGTCTATTTCCGCGGCGACTTCCTCCACGTGCCCGACCTCGGTCTCGACAAGGTGCTGACCTGGACGATCGACGGTAAGACTGCCAAGCCCGCAGCGGAAGCTCCCGACTCCTGGGAATCCCCGCCGGGAGCCGGGCCTCGCCATCTGGAGTTCTCACCCGACGGCCGCCATGCCTATGTGGTCAATGAACTGGACAACACGGTGAGCGCCTGCAGCTACGATGCAAAAGCGGGCAAATTCACCACGCTGCAGAGCCTGACGACGCTGCCGCCGGGCGACGCGACCCGCAGTTCCACGGCGGAGATCGCGGTGCATCCGAACGGCAAGTTCGTCTACGCCTCGAACCGCGGCCACGATAGCATCGCCGTCTATGCCCGCGACGCCGCCTCCGGCAAGCTCACGCCCGCTCAGATCGCGCCCTGCGGCGGAAAGGTACCGCGGCACTTCGCGATCGTGCCGGACGGCAAGTGGCTGCTCTGCGCGCATCAGGACACGAATTCCATCTCCGCCCTGCCGCTCGATCCGGCCACTGGCAAGCTCGGGGAAGCGAAGTCGACGACCGAGGCCCCCAACCCGATTTGCATCCTCTTCCTGCCCGCGAAATAAGACCGGCAACTGCCTCAAAATTCCTCTTGCGCGGCTCTGAATGAAATGCATCCTTCCGGCCCCGCCGCAAGACGGGACCCCAAAGCCTCGGTAGCTCAGTTGGTAGAGCAGAAGACTCTTAATCTTTTGGTCCTTGGTTCGAATCCAAGCCGGGGTACTTTCATTTTCCAAGCAGATCCCCGCAGCTCAAGCAGTTGCGGGGATTTGTTGTTTGGAAGGAAATTGCCAAGGGAGGGGAAGGCCGCCGCAGGGCAGGCTTGACCTTCCCGCCACCTTATCCACGTCCAAGCGACGCAGACCGGATGAATACCGTGACTTTCTTCGCAGGGATGACCATGGGGCTGAGCCTCATCCTTGCCATCGGCGCGCAGAACGTCTTCGTGCTCAGGCAAGGGCTGCGCAATGATCATGTATTCTCGGTCTGTCTGGCCTGCGCCTTCTCCGATGCCATTTTGATCGTGGTGGGCGTGAGCAGCTTCGGGAAGATAGCGGCGGTGCTCCCGTGGCTCGAACCTGCAATGCGCTACGGAGGCGCGGCTTTCCTCGTCTTATACGGGGCAAAGAGTTTACGCTCCGCATTGCGCTCCACGGATGCGCTAGCTGATGAGGCATCAACTGAACGAAGCAATCTCGCGCGAACCCTTCTAGCTTGCCTCGCGATCACCTGGCTAAATCCCCATGTCTATCTCGATACCGTGGTGCTGCTCGGAACGGTCTCCACACAATTCCCGGACTCGCAAATCTCCTTCACGGCAGGTGCCGTCTCCGGTTCATTTCTCTTTTTCTTCTCGCTCGGTTACGGAGCTACCCGACTCCAACCGCTTTTCGCGAAGCCATTTACATGGCGGATCCTGGAGGGGATCATAGCCTTGGTGATGTGGGCGATCGCCGTGAAGCTGGTAGCCGGATTGAAATACTTATAAAGGGCTGGCCGACGGGGGGAAACAAGCGAATTACATATCGAAAAGCGGAGTGACAGATAGAGGCACAACCGGTGCCGGGACCGGGCCGGGGTCTCAAGGCGATGCTTCACGTCTTTCTTACCGGGGGCGAACGGACAACAAGGTCCGCAGAACAAGATGATGAAATTCCACCGCTTCTGCTCACCTGCCACTAGCCCTTACACCGAGGAGCGGTATGGAATCTTCGTCGCCGTATGGCACCTGATCCGCGACAAGCGGGTCACTCCGCAAGAAGAGGCGGACTACTGGAGCCACCGCGAATGGTATGAAGCCCATCTGCCACTGCCGCCTTACTATTCGGACGGAAACCCGAGGCGGGCCATTACATGGTTCAAAGATTCCACGATGGGGCAACCTTTGTTAGATCGCCTGTTGTTCTACCGTGAGCTGGCAGGCAAGTATGGTCTGGAGATTCAGCTCGAGTCGACCGAAGCGCCCGGAGAAATTGTGTATGAAGATCCGTTTCAGATAGCGGCCGTCCGCCGGTTCCGAAACCAAGCCCAACAAGGCGGTGGGGCGACCTGATCCCCACCGGTTGCAGGCGCAGGCCCGAGCCGCGGCAGTGTCAAGGTAAGCCGCAAGCTTTGCATGGAGGGGGCCGCATTGCAACCGAGACCTCTCCCGCCGACGCAGCGCGCGGGAATCCGGGCACACGCCATCGCGCAATGGTAACGAAGAGGTGAAGTTCATACTTTGAGCTACTGTTCTGAGATGACTGCCGAAACGAAGACCCTTCACGAGGCGCTTACCCGCGAGCTAGAAACCCTCGGCGGTGCCGATGCCAAGAGGCTTAGCCGCATCCTGGCGGGCATGTTCACATGCTTGCAGGACCTCGACCGCCGGACTGCGGAGCTGGAGATGCGCCTGCGAATCGGGCGGGACGAGGAGATCGAGTAGCGCGGAGCGGAAAGCGGCGGATGCCCGTTCTTTTGGCCGAGCGTTCGCCTGGCTGTCGTAGTCCCCGTATTGACCTCCATCAGCCGGGCTGACGGGGAGCAAAAAATCCCCGCCCGAACTCACAAGGGAGGCGGGCGGGGAGTGGAAAAGCGCTGTGCCGCTTACTTCGAAGCCTCCGCCATCTTGGTTCCGATCAAGGTCATCTTGTCGGTGAAGGCTTTTTGCAGCTCAGGATCGGTGGCGATGATGGGCATCGCGGACATCACCGCTTTGGTCATGCGATCCTGGAGCGGCTTCATGTCCTCGGTCATCTTGGCCTGTGCCTTGGCATCCGGCGGGGTGTCGCCGGCCTTCTTGGACTTTTCGGCGACCTTCGCGAACTTGTCGGCAAGGCCGTCCATCTTCGCGATGGCCTTCTGGGCGGACTCCTTGTCCTTGATGCTTTCAAGGAGCTCGCAGTAGTCCTCGGTCACATCGACCGCGGTCTCGGCGGCGGATTCCGCGGCGCGTTCTTGCTTGGCCTTTTCGGAACAAGAACTGAGCGCGGCACAGGAAAGGACGGCTCCGGCGGCGATGACGATGGGCTTGAACAATGTTTTCATGGCCTCGAACTAACAGAGCGGAAATCGCCGGTGTCAACGGACGGAATCGCCCCATTTGCCGGGGCAGATTGCACGATTCCGGGGAATGACGCGGTCGCGCTCTTCACCGCGTGGCGGGAGCGATTGCCAGGAAGTTCTAAGAATTAACCTTGTGGCGTGTTATCAAAGCATGCGGCTGCCCCGAACCATGAAAACACTGCTGCTACTCCCCCTCGCCGCCGCCAGCGTCAGCGGATCGGAAGGCCTGAAAACGGCCGACCTGAAGAAGCTGGCCGATCCCGCGGTCCGGCAAGCGGAGGTCGGACGACTGGCGGAATGCGACGGGAAGGACAGGTTCCTCAAAAACTTCCGGCTACACACCGCTCTGCAGAAGGACGGAGCGGCCCCCTTGCAGGTTCTGTCTGCGGACACCACCTACCGCCTGTGGGACAATCTTCGCTCGATCTTCGGCGGCTACGAAATCGAGAAGCCGGAGGAACTTTTCGGAGGCAGCGGGCAGGACGGCGTGAAGGGCCTCCTGACACCCGAACTTTCGCGGATCACGAGCGGCGCGCTGCTGGTCCTCGGGCCGGACGGAAAGGAAATCCGGCCATTCGGCGGCAACAACCTGATCAGCGGCGGCTATCTCTTCGACTTCGATCACGACGGCATTCTCGATCGTGCGGATTCAACCTATCACGAGGTGAAAAGGACCGAGGAGATGGAGGTGCAGGTCTTCACGCTGGAGACGGTGGAACGCGTGCCGCGCTGCCTTCTGCGGGTGATCTACAACTGGCATCCGGACAAGGCCGATCACGCCAACGACTGGTCGTTCGCCTGCACGGATGGTGATGGCGACGGGATCGTGGAGATAAGCTTCGGGCCGGACAGCGTGGATTACGAAATCGAGGAGCCCGTCTTCACCTTCCGCTACGATCCGGCGACAAAGACTTATACCGCCGGAGAGATCCCGAAGCACTCACACATCCGGGTGCTGAAGGAAGGAGAACGCCTGGAGGAGATCGCCAAGGGAGGCGGCCTGGGCTACCCGGTGATCGATCCGGAGAAGAAGGCGGACGAGAAGGCACCGCTGCCCGACCCGCCGCTGAAGACGTATGTCTTCCAATCGCTCAAGGAGGCGAGCGACCAGGAGGTGGCCGCTTTCTTCCACGGCAAGGCATCGAAGGACCGTCTCGGCGATCCGGACGACGCGATGCCCAACCAGATGCCGGGGGGATTCTGGACGATGGCTCCCAAAGAGGCGGCGCTGGCACTGGTGGAGGCGAACCGGAGCAAGGCCCATCGCCGGGACTGGCGGATCGCGGTCGATGACCGCCATGGGATCGCGCCGCCCGGGTCGGGCTGGTGGATTCTCGATGCGGGGTCTTCAGGCTGCTATAGTTTCAGCGCACAGCTTTTCGCCCTACGCTTCGGCACGGAGCAAGCGTGGCTGATGGCGACGGATTACAACAACAACGGCGTGGTCGGACGCAATCCCCTCGCCGACCAACCCGGCTACACGGCGCGGGTGATCCCGCTGTCCCAAGCGGAAGCCCGCTTCCTGGCGGAGACCCTGTTCTGGCTGGATCGCATCCGCTCCTACTCAATCCTCGATGAGGACTATCGCGGCTCCATGCGGTCCTCGACGGCGGATGGCGGAGCCGAATTGGATCTGCTGGTGAACGGCCGGCCCGTGCAAGGAACCGGCTACCAGACCGTGTGGTCGGATTTCCTCAGCGCGCGCTGGGAAGGCGAATATGACCGTGAGGCCTGCATCAACTTCGCCTCGCAAGTGCTGCGCGGTGCCCTGCCGGAGCACCTCGGCGAGCGCTGGCGGGTCGCGCCGGAGATCGACCGCCGGAGCCTGGCCACGCCGCTTGAAGACCGGCTGGCACCGCGGCTCGGCGAGGACGCGAGGCAGCAACTGGCCGGCAACCTGCGGACCGCCTTCGCGCGCCATTGGGCCGATCCGCTGCCGCCGCCAGCATTGGCCAAGCTCGTGATCAGCGCGGGGGAAGAAGCCCTGGCCGAACTGCGGCCGGAGTTGGAGAGGCTGCGGGAATCGCTTCCCGAGGTGAATGCGGAGGACAAGGAGTTCGAGGCTCTGGAAAAGCGTTTCGGCTTCGATGCCATGCGCAACAACACCCCCGGGGAATCGGAAGAGGAGCTGAAGGACAAGGCGCGCCACGAGAAACTCGAGAAGAAGCGCCGCTTCATGCCCGGCCCGGTGCTCCGCGAGCCGGTCGCCGATGCCTTGAGAAAGCTCGATATCGCGGGCAATGCGAAGCGCCTGGAGAAAGCGGCAGATGCCAACGACGCCATGTCGCGCTGGGCGCTGGACCGGCTGCGCAAGAGCTTCCCGGAGGTATGGCAGGATTATCTCATCGTCCGCTTCCGCGAGGGGAATCGGGAAGAGCGCCGCAATCTCTTGTCCACGCTCGGCGCGGCGCGGCCGGAGGGCGGACAGAGCCTAGTGGATCTGATGTCGCCCGCCGAGATCGCGGAGTCGCTGATCGAGGTAGCGGGGTTCGAGGCTAAGGCGGATCCCGAGCGGGCCAGGACGCGGGTGGCGGGCTTGCTCGAAATGATCCGCAAGCGGGAGGCGGGTTTCATCCGTCGCGCCGGGGCGATGAAGCTTCTCCTCCGGATCGCGCTCGATGAGAAGCAAGCGGCGCAGGCTGCCAGCTTGCTCTTGAAGGAGATCAAGAACCCCCAGAAGGGGGATTACGACATGGACACCTTCTCCACGGCCGTGGACACGCTATCGAAGCTGCCCGGTGCCGCGGCCCACTTGGATGCCATTCAGGCGGTAGTCGGCGATCATGGCCGTGATTTCCGTGCCAGCCTCGCGGTGCTGGAGCGGCTGACCCGCGGGCGGGCGGACCGGCTGGAGCGGCTGGAGGCGTATCTGAAGCCGTGCTTGGAAGCGCATCCGGGGGTGATGAATGATGTCTTCTTTGCGGCACTCGCGCTGGATCTGCACGGCCTTGCCCCGGCGATCGCGACCTGTGCGAGCGAAAGTCCCGCGGTGCGGGATGGCGACGGTGCGGATTATTGGGGAGGCAATTTCAAAGGACCGAAGGGCGAGCACTACCATGCCGCGCGGGAAGTCACGGCGCTGTGGCAGGAGAAGGATGCGGAGACCTTGGCGCGCACCTGGATCGCGTTTGCGGCTTCGCGGGCCTATTGCTTCGGACTGGAAGGCAGGGACAATGCAGTGGGCGAGGCCTTGCGGGCGAAGGCTGCGGCGGCGGTGGCAAAAGCGGCACCGGAGCGGCGGGCGAAGATGGTGAAGGTAGCGACCGAAGCCGTGCCCGCGGGCTATCTGCGTGAGGCGGCGGTGAAGGTTTTGGAGGGGGTGGCGGGGCCCTGAGGCTTCCGCGCCGCCCTTGCAGCTTGAAAAACCGCGATTCCGGGGCTGTCGGACGAGCATTTCCCGCTTCGCGCGGACTTTGTGAAAATTTTCACAAAGTGCCTTGCCGGAGGGGCGTTCTTGGGGCCTGATTCCGGGGCCGGGACTTCCGATGAGCAGCACCACCACGACCGAATACCAAGCCCCCGACGTGGCGGCGAAGGCCGCCGAATACCACGAGGAGACGACGGATTTGATGGGCGAGAAGATGGTCCTGAACATGGGCCCTTCCCACCCCGCCACGCACGGCGTGCTGCGCTTGATCCTAGAGCTGGATGGCGAAATCATCACGAAAGCGGACCCGGACATCGGTTTCCTGCACCGCGGCGATGAGAAGATCGCGGAAAACATGCACTACAACCAGTTCGTTCCCTACACGGACCGGCTGGATTACCTCGCGCCGCTGGCCAATAACGTGGCCTACGCCTGTGCAGTGGAGAAGCTGATGGGCTGGGAGCTGCCACCGCGCGGCCAGGCCCTGCGGGTGCTGTGCTGCGAGCTGGCGCGGATTTCCTCCCACCTGCTGGGCGTCGGCGTCTGCGCCATGGACGTGGGCGCGATGACCGTTTTCCTCTACACCTTCACGGAGCGGGAGAAGATCTACAACCTGTGCGAGCAGCTCACCGGAGCGCGCTTCACGACCTCCTTCACCCGCGTCGGCGGGCAGCTCCGCGACATGCCGCCGGGCTTCGAGCAGGCGGTGCACACTTTCCTCGGAGAGTGCGAGCAGACCCTCGTCGAAGTCGGCAAGCTGCTGGATAAGAACAAGATCTTCATCGACCGGATGGCCGATATCGGGGTCATATCGAAGGACACGGCGATCGCCTGGGGCTTGACCGGGCCGAACCTGCGGGCCTCCGGGGCGACGCGCGACCTGCGCAAGGACCGCCCCTACCTCGGCTACGAGAAATACGATTTCGACGTGATCATCGCCGAGGAAGGCGATTGTTACGCCCGCTACCAGGTCCGGATGGAGGAGCTGAAGCAATCGATCAAGATCTGCCGCCAGGTCCTCGACAAGATGCCTTCCGGGCCGGTGAACCTGGCCGATAGCAAGGGCATGCTGCCGGACAAGGAACGCGTGCTGATGTCGATGGAAGAGCTGATCCACCACTTCATCGTGGCGACGCAGGGTCTCGATGCCCCGGCCGGGGAGGTCTATTTCGGCGCGGAGAATCCGAAGGGCGAGCTGGGATTCTACATTCACTCGACCGGCGGCGGGGTCCCCCACCGCCTGAAAATCCGCAGCCCCTCCTTCTGCAATCTTTCCCCGCTCTCGATCCTGCTGCCCGGGCATATGGTATCGGATATCCCGGCCATCCTCGGTTCGCTCGATTTCGTGATGGGCGAGTGCGACCGATAAGCGTATAGGCGATCTGCTATGAAAACGACGATCCTACTCGGCATCCTCATCTCCTCCGGTCTGTCGCTTGCCGCTGACAAGCCGGGCGAATTCAAGCCCCTGATCGGTGCGCCCAAGAAGGACGCCGAACCGAAGGGAGTCCTCCAGAAGCTGCTGGACGGCAACCTTGAAAAGCTGGAGGGCAAGAAGCTTTCCAAGGTCAAGGTCGATGTCCAGCCGGCCAAATACTACGTCTTTTACTATTCCGCTTCCTGGTGCCAGCCTTGCCACCAATTCACGCCCTCGCTGGTCGAGTTCTATAACAAGAACAAGAGCGCGGACTTCGAAATTTATCTGATCAGCCACGACCAGGAAGAGAAGGCGATGGAGGGCTACGTGGAGGAAGCCAAGATGCCGTGGCCGGTGCTGAAGCTCGGCAAGGTCGAGAAGTTCGAGAAGGAGATCAAACACGGCGTGGACGGCATCCCCTTCCTCGCAATCTGTAATCCCGACGGCACGGTAGTCCAAAAAGGCAATGCCGGCACCGTGCTGGGCAAGCTCCAGAGCCTCGTGGGCAAATAAGTTTTCCGCAATGTCCCAGTCCCTGCTCGAAGAAAACGTCGCATCGCACGAGACGCCCGGTTCGAAATTCTTCCCTACCTTCCTGCCCACCGCGGCACTGGAGGCGGAAGCGGACCAGCGGCTCGCGCAGTTTCCTGAGAATCAGAAGCGCTCGGCGGTACTGCCGATCCTGCACTTCATCCAGCATCACCACGGATTCATCTCTGCGGAGGCGATCGAATGGGTTGCGGGGCGGCTGGACATCGCACCGATCAAGGTGCTGGAAGTGGTGACCTTTTATCCCGGGTTCCGGCAGTCGGCACCCGGGAAATTCCACGTCCGCGTCTGCCGCACCCTGTCCTGCGCGATGGGCGGCTCGCACGAGCTGATGGACAAGCTTTGCGAGCTGACGGGGATCGACCGCTCGCACTCGGATTCGCATCATCATCCGGTGACCGTTTCCCCCTGCGGGAAGTGGTCGGTGGAGTTCGCCGAGTGCCTGGCCTCCTGCGGGACCGCGCCGGTATGCCTGGTGAACGATGATTTCCACGAAGGCGTGGCACCGGCCGGTGCCGCGGACCTGCTCGCCAAGTATCCGGATTGAGGATCCGGCCCTTCCTTTGAGACTCTTTTTGATCGCATCCCGATGATCACCTACAAAGCCGGTAAGCAGCCCGACTCCCGCGAGTACCGACTCATCTTCAAGAACGTCGATCGCGAAGGCTGGGATCCGTCCATCGACTGCTACCTGCGCGATGGCGGTTACGAGGACTTGAAGAAGGCCATCGGCATGGAGCCCAAGGCGATCACCGAGGAAGTGAAGAAGTCCGGCCTGCGCGGCCGCGGCGGTGCCGGCTTCCCGACCGGGCTGAAGTGGACCTTCATCCCGCCGAACAATACCAAGCCGGTCTATCTGATCTGCAATGCCGACGAGTCCGAGCCGGGCACTTTCAAGGACCGCTACATCCTTCACCAGGACCCGCACCAGTTGATCGAGGGCATGGTGATCTCCTGCTTCGCGGTGAACGCGAAGGTGGCCTACATCTACATCCGCGAGGAGTTCCCGGAAGCCGCGATCATCCTGGAGAAGGCGATCCAGGAAGCGCGCGATAAGAACTTCGTGGGCAACAACGTGCTCGGCTCCGGCTTCAACGTGGACATCTTCGTCCACCGCGGCGCCGCCGCCTACATCTGCGGCGAGGAGACCGGCCTGATCGAATCGCTCGAAGGCAAGCGCGCCTACCCGCGGATCAAGCCGCCTTACTTCCCCGCGGCGCTGGGCCTCTACATGTGCCCGACGATCGTCAACAACGTCGAGTCGCTCTGCCACGTGAAGCACATCGTGCGGATGAGCGGCGAGGAATACGCGAAGCTCGGCGTCAAGAACAACACCGGCACCCGCATCCTCTGCGTCTCCGGCGATGTGAAGAAGCCGGGCTACTTCGAAGTCGAGGTCGGCAAGATCACGATGCGCGAGCTGCTCTACGACATGTGCGGCGGTCCCAAGGACGGCTGCGAGTTCAAGGCGGTGATCCCGGGCGGATCATCCTCCAAGATCCTGCGCTGTGAGGAGAAGTTCAACCTGAAGAATCCCGACGGAAGCGCGCGGGAGCTGAGCTTCTGGGATATCCCGATGGACTTCGACTCCCTCGCCGCCTGCGGCTCGATGGCCGGTTCGGGCGGGGTGATCGTCCTGGACAACACCCGCAAGATCTCGTGGGTGCTGAACAACATCAATACCTTCTACGCCCACGAGTCCTGCGGCCAGTGCACGCCCTGCCGCGAAGGGTCGATGTGGATGAAGAAGATCTCCGACCGCCTCGTGGCGGGCGAGGCCTCGCCCAAGGACATCGACACCCTGGAGAGCGTGGCCTACCAGATCGACGGGCGCACCATCTGCGCCTTCGGCGAAGCGTCATCGTGGCCGGTGGAAGCAATCATCGCGAAGTTCCGGGAGGAACTGCTGGCGGATACGAATCCGGACAACGACGTGGAACCGCAAAATCCCGAGGCGGAAGCACAGCGCAGATATCTCCAGCCCGCGTGACATTCGCGGCATCGTTTTGATATTGCCCCCACTCTGCATTTCTGTCATCTAACGGGTGATATGAGTGCAGATCCCTATCAAAGCCCCGCCCAGACCGCTTCACCCTACCCGGTAGCGGTGCAACTTTCCGCCAAGGATGTTCTTACCACCTTCAATGGTAGGATCCCGCGGCGGACCTACTGGCTGTGGACCATTATTAGCGTCGTCATCTTCGCGGTGATCGTAGGCATCGCGGCGGCGCTCTTCGGACCCACTGTCGATCCGGCCACGGGGCAGCCGAGCGGCGGGATGATCGCGACGCTGATCGGAGTCGTCTGCTACATCCCCTTGATCTGGGTCAGCGTGGCTTTGGGCATCAAGCGCTGGCACGACCGCGGCAAATCGGGTTGGTGGTTCCTGATCGGCTTCATTCCCGTGATCGGAGGCATCTGGACCTTCGTCGAATGCGGTTGCCTGCGTGGCACCGTGGGACCGAACCAATACGGCCCGGATCCGACCTGAGGCAAACCGGGGCCACGGCACCCGATAATTCCGCAAGGGGCCCGTCGATTCCGACGGGCCTTTTTGCTGGGACAGATCCGCCGATCCGTGGCATCGGTGGATCATGGTGGAAGAGAACCCCTACCAGCCACCCGCGCATGTCGAGGCGACGGTCGCGGGCATGGCGATCCATCGCATCCTCTTCTCCTTCAAGGGACGGATCGCGCGGACGACCTACTGGATCTTCTCTCTGCCGGTGAACGTCGCGATCGCGGTGCTCTACGACCGCTTCCTGACGCTGGCGGAGATCCGGCAATCGTCTTTGACAAGATCGGCCCTGCCGCCTGCCACTCCCGATAGCGACGCGATTGCGATCCCGTGGCTGGTGGCGGGCATGGTCCTCGCCTATCTGCCCCTGCTGTGGATGAAGCTCGCGGTGCTGACGAAACGGTGGCACGATCAGGACCGCTCTGCCAATTGGCTGGTGGTCACCTTCATCCCGATGGTCGGGATGGTGATCAATTTCCTCGAATGCGGATGCAATCCGGGCACCCGCGGCGAAAACCGCTACGGTCCGAACCCGGTTTCCGATCCGGAGGAACGGACGCTGCGAACACCGGTGACGAGACCACGCGGGGCGAGAAACCGCAGCTACAAGGAGGCGTCCAAGCCATCCGGCCGCTAGCGGCACCTCTCAAGTGCCCATCCCGTTCTTCAGGGATTCTCAGCGTCCTTCGCCGCTTCCTCGATCTGCTCCCCTGCCCGCTTCAGGAAGCCGCCGGTGGCATCCGCGGCCTTGCGCAGGCCGGTCTCGGTTTTTTCCCGCGCGATCTCCACGGCCTCGCGGGTGCGATCTTCCGCAATCACGGCTGCCTCCTGGGTCTTCTCTCCCGCGGTTTGTAAGCCCTGGCCTACCTTCTCGGCGGCCACGGCCACGCGCCTACGCGGCGGCCGCCCCCCGGAAGCGACCGGCTCACCTGCAGGGGGCAGGATGATCCCTTCCCCGGGCTCCGTCACGGGCTCGGCGATCAGCACGGCGCGGGGAGCCGGCCCCTCGCTCGCCGGGACGGCATCCGAAGCTGTGGATTCGGTGATCACGACCGCCTTGGGCGGCTTGGCAGCACCGGTGTTTTCACTGCGATCACAGGCCACCAAAAGGACAGCCACGGGCAGCAGGCGAATAGCGGATTTCATCTTGGGGAGAATCAAGCACTTGCCGGGAGCAAGCTCAAGAGGCTTCGATGGCACCGGAATTCCGCTTGGCTTACCAATACCAAGTCACGCTCGCACGCAGCGTCCGCGGCTCGGCAGGATGGAAGTGGACGTCATCCACGCCTCCAGCCGGTTCTCCGGGAAGGCGGGAGGCGTAGTAGTATTCGATGTCGTTGTCCGCGCGGTCGAGCAGGTTGAGGCAGTCGATGGCCACTTCCCATTGCTCGCCGCGGTAGCCGGCGCGGGCATTGACCTGGAAGGAATCGCTGCTCTGGACGCCCTTGTTCGCGGTCAGTGGACGCTCGGAGAAGTAGCGCGCCCGCAGGGCACCGAAGAACCCGCGTTCCTCCCCGATGGTGATGCCGCTGGAGACCACGACCGGCACTTGATTCTCGACCCAAGGTCCGCCGGTGGTCGCGGTTTCCTTGTAGCGGCCCTCGGCCAGCGAGACTTCGCCATCGAAGGTGAACCAGTCGTTCGGGCGATAGTATCCGGCGAATTCCACGCCGTAGCGGGTGGTCGCAGGGCCGGCATCGACCGTTCCGGCATCGCCGACATAGAGAAGCTCGGAGTCATTGAAGAGCGCCCACAGCGCGACGGTGGTGGTCAGGCAATCGGACCACTGGCTGCGGACGCCGAGCTCGGTGCCCCAGGTGCGGACCAGCGGGTCGACCGCGGCGGCGGGCGTGCCGGTATTCGGGTCGATCTTCAGCGTCACGCCGCGGGCGTCGTTGCTGTGGAAGCCGCCGCCGAGGTTCACGTAAAATTCCTGATCGTGCCAAGGGCCGAAGATCAGGTTGAGCTTCGGCACGACCATCCCGTCGATGTCGCTACCGCTGTTCGCAGGCAGGTCGCTGTCTACGTCGAAGGCGAAGAGATCGCCGCGGACCGCCGACTCGGTGCGGAACCAGTCGTTCCACTTCGTCTTCGCCTGGAGATAGAGCGAGTAGCTTCCGGTGAAGACATCGTCCTCCCTAACAGGCGTCACGTCGTTGCGGAACTTCGTCCGGGCCAGGCCGAGATCGCTGATCCAGTCGTTATGGGTTTGGAAGCCTACGGTGTAGGTCGTCTCCGCGCCGAAGAGGCGGCGCTTCTCGAAGTCCACCGCCACATCCGCCCCGGCGAAGACCCGCGCATCGCTCTGGCGGAACTGGTCGCCATTGACCGGATCATCCAGGAAGTAGGTGAAGTTCGAGAACAGATCGAGGTCGTAGTAGCCGGCGTAGGCCTTTCCTCGAACCACGACATCGCCTTGCCGCGAGCCGAAGGTCGAGGACAGCGAGTAGCGCTGCGACTGGCCCCCGTTGGTCGGATCGATGAACCCGAAGCGGTCGAGATTTCCGGCTTCGACGGCGCGCAGCGGGATCTGGTCGGTGGCCCGCCATTCGCCCTGCGAGCCCATCAGCGTGACGTTGAAGTAATTGTCGGCATCCCCGCGATGCCAGCGGAGCAGGCCGTTGAAACGGCTCACGTCCTCCGGCAGGACCCAAGGGCCTTCATACCAGCTCGCCTCGCCGCCGTAGGTCAGCGTGCCGCCCCAGGCGGCGACCGAATCGCCGAAGACGCCGCGCCAGTAAGAGTCCTCCCCGATCGTGATGCCGGCAAAGCCGCGCGGAAGCTCGTTCACCAGCGAGAACTCGGCAGACCCCGCAGTAGAGAGGTCGCCGCGGTTGGCCGCGAATGGCCCCTTCTGATAGTCGAGCCGCTCGATGAACTCCGGGATGATGAAATTGAGATCGGTGTAGCCTTGGCCGTGGGCGTGCGCACGGTAGTTCGCCGGCATGCCATCGACGAAGGTGCCGAAGTCGGTGCCGTGGTCGAGGTTGTAACCGCGGACGAAATACTGGTTCGCCTTCCCGTCGCCGGAGTGCTGCGTGACGATCAAGCCGGGCACGGTCTCCAGAAGCTCGCCGCGGCGCAGCCAAGGGCGCTCTAACAATTCCTCCCGGGAGGCATGCCCGGTCGAGGCAGTGCCCGCTTCGCCCAGCAGGTTCTCGGCCTTGCCGGTCACGACCACCGGTTCCAAGACGTCCTGCGCCCCGCCGGTGCAGGTCAGGAATGCGAGAGCGAGGAAACAGTGGCGAGGCTGGGGAAGTCGGGTCACATCCTTGGAACGAGATCGCCCGAAAGATCCCACGGCGTATTTTGCGTTAGGCGGCTTCTCGATCCCACCAAGCCGCGAGGCGTTCGCGTGCGCGGTATAGCCGTCCTTCGACCGCCCGCTCGGAGCATTTCAGAATGGCAGCACATTCCGTGTGACTGAACCCTTCCAGACACGAGAGGACCAGCACCTCCCTGAACTTCTCCGGCAAAGCACCGAGACCGCGGTCAAGCTTCGCGAGATCTGAATGGCGCATCGCCACCTCCTCCGGCGTCGGCCGCTTGCAGGGCAGCTCAAGCGCACCCTTGTCCCAAGATCCGGTAAGACGATTCCGTCCCGCCCGCACCCGGTCGCGGCAGAGGTTGAGGGCGATCTGGAACAACCAGGTGCTGAACTTCGCCTTCGGACGGAAACCTCCCAAGGCCCGGTGCGCACGGATGAAGGTGTCCTGGCAGGCCTCGCGGGCGTCGCTCGCGTCGCGTAGGTAGTGAAAGCAGAAATGATAGACGCGCTGTTGATGGCGTTCGACCAGTTGGCGGAAGGCATCGCCGCAACCACCCTGCGCAGCATGGATAAGCACCGCTTCCGCCACCTCATCCGGCGTCGGGCCACAAGGCGGCGCAACGGCAAGGGGAAAGCCGGCGTCGTTAGTGAGCGAGGATGCTGTCATGGGTCCACTGCAGGAGTTTTTCGGCTTGGGCGGGATCGAGGTGTTCCTTCATCGCGAAGAAGTGCTCCAAGGTGGTGCGCTGGAGTTTCGCCTGTGCGGCGTTGAGACGGGCCAATGCGGATTCGATCTCGGGCGAACCGGCCTTGCCCTTGCGCACGGCATCGGCCAGCTCGCGGCCGGCGGCGGTGATCTCGGCGCGGAGGTTTGCGCGTTCCTTCTCGAAGGCCAACTCGATCGGATCGAGAGCCTTGTGCTGGGCCGGCGTGATCGCCAACTGCTCGTGCATCCAGCGGTGGAAATCCTCTTCCGACGCTCCCTTCTTGCCAGCGCCGCGCATCCCATGGGAGACGAACACGGCAGCCGCCGCAGACAGCACGATCGTGCCCGCGGCCCAGAGAAAGCGTCCGCTACCGGCGCTCATGGCGTGGCGAAAGGCGAATGCGCGGCGGGCGCGCCGAACACCTCCAAGGGCGGCGGGCCGGAACGATCTTCCGCCGCGCTCGCCACGAAACTCACCGCCACCGCGGTGAAGACGGCGGCGCAGGCAATCACCACCCCGCTCCGGAAAATGCCGTGCGTCATCGCAGCCGGTCCCGCCAAGCGCTCTATCACGCCCGCCGAAAAATCAACCGGCAACGCGGGAACCTGCTCCCGCCTGCCACGCTCGAGCGCTCCTTGCAACGAGGTGGAATCGAACATCGGGAAAGGCTAGCCGCATCCCCCCAAGCGGGGCGAGATCAAACCACCATCCGCGTCACCCGATCCCCGCGACCGGAATCGCCTACCCCCATTTCTGTCATACAGATTTTGACTTTTACCCGGCGTTTGCTGAAGATCATCGCCAACCCGCCCGTATCCAAGAACCCATGCGCTCGCGAAACGTTCTCGCCGTCCTCCTCTGCACCCTGCCGCTCTCCGCCCAACAGGGCGACAAAAAGGAGCACGGCAACATGGATCCGGTGGTCCCCGAAAAGGACATCCCCCCTTCTCCGGTGCTTTCTCCAGCGGAAGCACTCAAGAGCTTCCAGATCGCCCCCGGGTTCGTGATCGAGCCGGTGGCCACCGAGCCGTTGGTCGACAAGCCGGTGTGTCTGGACTTCGACAGCGCCGGCCGGATCTGGGTCTGCGAGATGCGTGGCTACATGCCGGACATCGATGGCAAGGGTGAGAGCGTCCCGCAGGGCCGGATCAGCGTGCTGGAAGACAGCGACGGCGATGGCAAGGCGGACAAGAACACCATCTTCCTCGACAAACTGATGCTGCCGCGTGCGATCTGCGTCTACGGCGACGGAGTCCTCTTCCTCGATGAAAACCAGATGTGCTGGCAGAGGCGCGATGGCCTCAAGCCGGTCGGCGAGCCGGTGGTGATCGACGCCAAGTTCGCCAGCGGCGGCAACGTCGAGCACAAGCCGAACGGCCTGATGCCGAACCTGGACAACTACCTCTACCTCGCGAAATCCGACAAGCGCATCCGCCGTGTCGGCGACGAATGGAAGGTCGAGCCGACCGCCTTCCGCGGCCAATGGGGCATCGCTCGCGACAACTGGGGCCGCCTCTACCACAACAACAACTCGGCCTTCCTTTTCGGCGAGAGCCTCGCCCCGAACCTGCTGCAGGACAATCCGGCGGTGAAGATGAAGTACAACGACTCGAACGGCCTCGGCAGCAACCGTGTCTGGCCGATCCGCGTCACACCCGGCGTGAACCGCGGCTACATCGGCAAGGAGAACGGCTATAACGAGCAAACGCTCGATCCGCGGACACACAAGCTCATTAACTGCACCGCGGCTGCCGGCTTCGCCGTATATCGCGGGACGAATTTCCCGAAGGAATGGTATGGCACCGCATTCGTCACGGAATCCTGCGTGGCCCTGCTCAAGGCGATCAAGATCACCGAGAAGGACGGCAAGCCAACGGGCACGAATCCGGGGGGCGAGAAGGAGTTCCTGGCCTCCACCGACGAGCGCTTCCGCCCGGTGAATGCCTACTCCGCGCCGGACGGTTCCCTCTACGTGGTGGACATGTATCACGGCATCATCCAGCACAAAACCTTCCAGACGAGTTACCTGCGCGAGCAGCACCTCTCCCGGGGCCTCGACAAGCCGGCGCTCGGCAACGGCCGCATCTACCGCATCCGTAGTACTTCCGGGAAGCTGGAGCCGAAGACCGACATCGCAGCGCTCCAAGGCCTGGACCTGGTGAAGATGCTGATGCACGCGAATGCCTGGCACCGCGAGACGGCACAGCGGGTGCTGGTGGAGCGCAAGGACCCGGCGACGATCCCCTTCCTGGCCAAGCTTGCCGCGAACGGCGATGCGGTGGCACGGGTCCACGCCATCTGGACCCTCGAAGGCATGGGCGCACTCAAGGCCGAACACGTGGTCGCGGCGATCAAGGACAAGGATCCGAAGCTGCAGTCTTCCGCACTCTGGGCCTCCACCCGGCTCGATGCCAGCGAACTCTCCAAGCTGGAACCGGTGCTGGTTTCCCTGAAGCCCGCCGCGACCGAGGACGCGCCCTACCTCGCACGGGTCCTGGGATCGGTCGGCACCCCGAAGGCGCTCGCGGCCCTGGATGCCCTCTTGAAGGATGAAGCGAAAGCAAAGTTCATCCGCGAGGCGGCGATCTCCGGATTGCACGGTCACGAGGCGGAATTCGCCAAGCTGACCGGCATCAAGGACAAGGCTTTCAGCGAATGGCTGGAGCAGGGCGAGAAGGGCGCCGCGAAGACTCCGGACGGCCCGGGCCTGAAGGGCGCGGAACTCGCCTCCTGGACCCGTGGCAAGGCCCTCTACGGCGGCGAGGCAGCCTGCTTCGCCTGCCACGGACCGGATGGCGGCGGTCTCCCCGCGCTCGGCCCCCCGCTGGCAGGCTCCGAATGGGTCACCGGCAAACCGGAAGTCATGGCGAAAATCCTACTCCACGGCATGACCGGCCCCATCACCGTCGCGGGCGAAACCTACACTCCCACCGCCGAGATGCCGGCGCTGGGAGGCAACCCCGTCTTCACCGACGAAAAGCTCGCCGACGTGATGACCTACGTCCGCAACGAGTGGGGCAACAAGGCCCCCGCCGTCACCCCGGACACCGTCAAAAAGCAGCGCGAGGCAACCAAGGACCGGGCCGGCCGGCCATGGTCCGCGGCGGAGCTGAAGTAAGGCGGTTTGACGGGGCCATTGGTGGGAAACGTGGCCCCGACTTCCTCTTCCTTGAAAAATCTCCGGCACAAGATACTCTCAAGGGAGATGAGCATCACCGCGGTCGTTCACAACAACATGATCCAGCTTCCCATCCCGGTTGCGGATGGGACCAGCGTGGAGATCATTTTGAGCGAAAAGCCGATAGTTGGAGAAACGAAGGGATCCTTCTTTGATTCAATTCGTGATTTTGCAGGGACTATCGACGATCTGCCGCCAGACTTTGCGGCGGAGCATGATCACTACATCCATGGCCGTCCGAAGATGGTTGATCGATGAATCGCACCCTCGGAGACGCGCACTACTTCCTAGCGCTCCTCAGCTCTCGTGATCAGGACCACGCGAAAGCCGTCACCCTCTCTCGCGAATGGGCTGGAGAGATCGTCACCACCCGCTGGATTTTGGCGGAGGTGGCGGACGGTCTATCGGCGCCCCCAACTCGCGGTTTAGCAGCGGCTTTCATCCGTCACTTGGAGGAAAACCCATTCGTGAGAATCGAGCCCGTCACCGAGGCTCAATTCACGCGCGGACTCGATCTCTACCTCAGCCGTCCAGACAAGGAATGGTCTCTGACCGACTGCATTTCCTTCGTGGTGATGGCCGACGAAGGTTTGACCCAGGCGTTGACGGGAGACCACCACTTTGAACAAGCCGGATTTGTCGCACTGCTGCGATGAGGCTTGTCGCTCGGTTTAGCTGTCCCATTTGAACTGCCTTTTTCGGTTAGGCTCTTCCGAAAGACACCAACAAAAAGGCCCGGGGTCTCCCCCGGGCCTTCCTGAAATCGTTCGATCAGCGGGAGTAAAGCTCGACGATCAGCTGCTCGTTGACGAGCGGCGCGATGTCCGCCTTGTCCGGGATGCGGGAGATCGTGCCTTCGAGACCTTCCTTGTCGAGCGTGAGCCAATCGGCCAAGGGCGAGGATTGGGTCAGGTCGATCATCCGCAGCGCGAGCTGCTGGGCGGAGGGCTTGGCGGCGATCTTCACCTTGTCGCCCGGCTTCACTTGGTAGGAAGCGATGTCCACCCGCTTGCCATTCACGAGCACGTGGCCGTGGTTGACGAGCTGGCGGGCAGCTTGGCGGCTGTTGCCGAAGCCGAGGCGGTAGCAAACGTTGTCGAGGCGGAGTTCCAGCAATTGCAGCAGGATCTCGCCGGTCACGCCGCGGCGGCGGGCGGCTTCCTCGTAGTAGCCGCGGAATTGCTTCTCAAGCACGCCGTATTGGAAACGGAGCTTCTGCTTTTCGCCGAGGGCGACAGAGTAGTCGCTCTTCTTTTTACGGCCAGCGCGCAGGCCATGCTGGCCCGGCGGGAAATTGCGGCGCTCGAAAGATTTCGAGGAACCGAAGAGAGACACGCCGAAGCGGCGGCTGATCTTGGTGGTGGGTCCGGTGTAGCGAGCCATGATCGTTTGAAAATTCGATTAAACGCGGCGGGCCTTCTTCGGACGGCAGCCGTTGTGCGGGATGGGAGTGACGTCCTTGATCGCCAGCAGCTCGATGCCGAGCGCCTGGACGGCACGGACCGCGGACTCGCGGCCGGAACCCGGGCCCTTCACGCGGACTTCGGCTTCCTTCAGACCGTGGCCCATCGCTTGGCGGCAGGCGTCTTGGGAGACGACCTGGGCGGCATAGGCGGTGCTCTTGCGGGAGCCCTTGAAGCCCATCTTGCCGGCGCTGGACCAGCCCAGCGTGTTACCGCTGGAGTCCGTCACGCTGACGATGGTGTTGTTGAAGGTGGCCGTCACGTGGACGATGCCGCGGGAGATGTTCTTGGAACCCTTGGCCTTGTGAACCTTGATCTGGGTTTCCTCGGCGCCGGCGATCTCGGCGAAAATGTCGCGCTTCTTGTCGTCCTTCTTAGGAGCGGCTTCTTCAGCAGCCGGGGCGGCTGGAGTAGCAGGAGCAGGAGCGGGGGCAGCCGGGGTCGCAGCGGCAGCAGGAGCCGCGGCGGCTTCCGGTGCCGGTGTGTTGGTTTCTTCGTCAGCCATTTCGGGAAAAAGGTTCGGGGTTCCGCGCAACTTACTTCTTCACGCCGACGGTGCGGCGCTTGCCCTTGCGGGTGCGGGCGTTGGTGCGGGTGCGCTGGCCACGGACGGGCAGGCCGCGCTTGTGGCGGATGCCGCGGTAGCAATTGATCGAGGTCAGGCGCTTGAGCTGGGCTTGCTTCTCGCGGCGGAGGTCGCCTTCGATGATGATGCCCTGGCTCTGGATCACGGTGGCGATCTTAACGAGTTGGTCCTCGGTGAGCTGACCCGTGCGGATGTCCGGATCGATACCGGATTGTTCGAGGATGCGACCGGCGGTGGTGATGCCGATGCCGTACATATACTGCAACGACGCCTCGATGCGCTTCTCGTTGGGGATTTCGATACCGAAAATGCGTGCCATTTGATGCTGTGGTAGAGCGGAGTGCGATCCGGAACTAAGGACACGAAATCGTGCCCGTCCCTCCGAAGCGGGCGGGCTGTTTAGCAGACGACCCCCCTCTGACAAGTGGAAAACCGAAATTTTCGGCGATATTCATAGTTCCCGGATTTGAATGCCCCGGAACCACACTTCATCGCCGTGATCCTGAAGCAGGATGTGGCCCGGTCCGGGACCTGCGAAGCCCTCGACCTTGGCAAACTTGCTGGCCTTCTTCCCGGCTTCCCACTCCTTGCTGGAAGTGTCGATTTTCACCGCCCGCTTGCCGTTCAGCCAGTGCTCGATCTTGTCGCCCTTGGCGATGATCTTGGAGTGGTTCCACTCCCCGGCAGGCTTCAGATCCTTGTCCTTGGCGGCCGGGATGACCTCGTAGAGCGAGGCCGAGGCGGTGTCCGGAACCTTGCCGTTCGGGTGGCCGGCGTCGTCCAGCACCTGGTATTCCGCGCCGATCCAACCGGCCGGGGTCTTGCGGACCCGGTATTTCAGGCCGCTGTTCCCGCCTTTCGAGATCTTCCAGTCGAATTCCAGCTCGAAGTCCCCGTATTCCTTCTCGGAAATGAGATCGCCCGCCTTCTCCGCGCGATGCAGCACGCCATCCTCGACCTTCCACCCCGGGGCCGGGGTGCCACCCGTCGCCGTCTTCCAACCGGAGAGATCCTTGCCATTGAAAAGCGGGACCATGGCACCCGGTTCGGCCATCGCGGAACCGGCGAGAAGAACTGTCAGCGTTAAGAGCTTTCGCATGCTGGCAGCCTGACTGCTCCTCCCGCCCGCGCAAGCCGCATTCCCTTCATACGCCTCGACAAAGCGGGGGCTCAATCTAGGTTCATTGAAATTCCGCAAACCGCTTCATTCATGGAAGAAACCATCCCCTCCGTCCCGGCTTACACGGACCACCAGCTCCCGCCCGACGACGTGGCGGCCATCGACCAACTCGGTAAAACCTACGCGGCCCTTCGTGCGGAACTCGGCAAGGCGATCATCGGCCAGGAAAAGGTCATCGAGCAGCTCGCCATCTGCCTTTTCGCCCGCGGCCACGCCCTGCTGATGGGCGTCCCCGGCCTCGCCAAGACCCTGCTGGTTTCCTCAGTGGCGCGGACCTTCGACCTGACTTTCAACCGCATCCAGTTCACCCCGGACCTGATGCCGGCGGACATCACCGGCACCGACATCATCCAGGAATCCGGCGTCGGCGGCCGCCGGGAATTCGAGTTCGTGCGCGGCCCGGTCTTCGCGAACATCGTGCTGGCGGACGAAATCAACCGCGCCCCGGCCAAGACCCAGTCCGCCATGCTCGAGGCGATGCAGGAGCTCAAGGTCACCGTCCTCGGCCGCAGCTACGACCTGCAACCGCCCTTCTTCGTACTCGCGACGCAGAACCCGGTGGAGCAGGAGGGCACCTATCCCCTTCCCGAGGCCCAGCTCGACCGCTTCATGTTTCTGATCGAGGTCGACTACCCGAGCGCGGAGGAAGAAAAGCGCATCGCCCGCGAAACCACCGGCACCGCCCGCGCCATCCTCAATCATCTCCTCGACGGCCACGCCGTGCTCGCCTACCAGCAGCTGGTCCGCCGCGTCCCGGTCCCGGAACACATCTACGACTACGCCGTCTCGATCGTCCGTAAGACCCGCCCCGGCACGCCGGAAGCACCCGCGTGGATCAAGGACTACGTCGCCTGGGGTGCCGGCCCCCGTGCCGTGCAATACCTCATCCTCGGCGCGAAATCCCGCGCCGCCCTCCGCGGCAGCTACATGGCCAGCATCGAGGACCTCGAAGAATGCGCCATCGCCGTCCTCGGCCACCGCGTGATCACGAACTTCGCCGCCGAGTCGCAGGGCATGACCTCGAAAAAGGTGGTCGAGCGGCTGATCGCGGAGATGAGGAATGACTGATACCTTCCCGCCATGGCCATTGAGAAGATCATCAGGAAATTCACTTCGCACGAAGAGCTGCGACTCGCCCATTTGCAGGAATGGCAGAAAATGTCCACGGACGAGATCAACCACCACGCTTGGGAGATGGTAATCGAATACCGACGGATGCACGACATCCAGCCTCATGAACCCAGACTTCAAAGAGATTTTGCAGGTGTTCGAAGAGCATGATGTCGACTACCTCATCGTGGGAGGTTACGCCGTCATCCGCTACTCCCAACCGCGGTTTACCAAAGACCTCGATCTGTGGATCCGGCCATCCGCGGAAAATGCGGTTAAGGTCGCACGCGCATTCAGAGCTTTCGGAATTCCCATGGTCGAGGTGAGTGAAGCAGACCTAGCCGACGAGGGCTTGCAGTATTTCGTTGGTCGTCCCCCAAACGCCATCGACTTCTTGACGACGATCAAAGGGCTGAATTTCGACGCAGCTTGGGCTAACAAGCGGGTATTTGACACTGACAGCGGTCGACTCTCTTACTTGAGCCCCACGGATTTGATCATCTCGAAAAGGGCAGTAGGTCGCCATCAAGACCTGGCCGATGTCGAGGAGATCCTAAGAATCCACCCGGAGGCAGAACCTAAATGAGCTACGACTTCCTCGATAGCGGCATGCTAGCCAGACTCGGCGCGATCCCTTTGGAGACTCGCACGCCGATGATCGGCAATGTCGCGGGGAAGCACCGTTCTCCGCATCGCGGCTCATCCGTCGAATTCGCGGAGTACCGCAAGTATGTCCCCGGCGACGACACCCGGCGTCTCGATTGGAAAGCCTTCGCCCGCTCGGACCGATTTTACATCAAGGAATTCGAAGCCGACACCAACCTCCGCGCCTACTTCGTGGTCGATGCCTCGGGCTCGATGAAGTTCCAAGGGCAAGGCGAACAAAAGATCGCCTACGCCAATCGCATCGCCGCATCGCTCGCCTACCTGTTAGTCAATCAAGGCGATGCAGCCGGCCTCTCGGTCTGCACCGACAAGCTCCATCTCGAAGTCCCCCCGAGCCGCCGCCCGGCCCACCTCCAGCACATCTTCAATACCCTCGGCAAACTCGAGCCCTCGGGCGAGACCGGCTTAGTCCCTGCCCTGCACACCATCGCGGAGAAGATCAGCCAGCGCGCCTTTGTGGTGATCCTCTCCGACCTATTCACCGACTCCCAACCCTTCTCCGACGCGCTCCAGCACCTGCGCTACCGCAAGCACGACATCTGCGTCTTCCACCTCATGGACCCGCAGGAGCTGGGCTTCGAGTTCGACCGCCCGCACCGCTTCGTCGACATGGAGGACGGCACCTCGCTAGTGGTGGAACCCAACATGATTGCCGATGAGTATCACGGCGCCCTGAGAGAGTTTCTCACCACCACCAAAGCGAAGTGCCACGATGCCGCCGCTGACTACCAGTTGGTGCCGACGAACACGCCGCTGGAGCCTTTGCTCCGAGATTTTCTCACGGCACGTCTTCCCAAGAAGGGGCACAGCTAGTGGTTCCAATTACTAATTACTAAGCACTAATTTTTAAACTGAAGTGTGGAAAAGAAGGATGGGGGCGAGGGCAAATTCGATCTGGAGGAGCGGACCTTCCAGTTTGCGCTTCGCATTCGCCAATGCGTCTCAACTCACCGCTGGACCCGCGGCCAGTGGACCGACCTCAAGCAACTACTCCGTTCTTCCGGCTCGGTCGCCGCGAACTACGTCGAGGCCGACAACGCTGCCTCACGGCCTGACTTCATCTACCGAATCGGCGTCTCTAAAAAAGAAGCCGTCGAATCCCGGCTCTGGCTCCGCTTGCTCGGTGCAACCACCACCGCCCCGCCCGCCATCGAAGCCCTCCGTCCCCTCTACCGCGAAGCGGACGAGCTCACCCGCATCCTCGCCGCCATCCTCAGAAGCTCAAAGTAATCCCCCCCTCTCCCTTCTTCCACACACTTCAGTTTAAAAATTAGTGCTTAGTAATTAGTAATTTTCTTCCTCCGTGACTTTCCTCCAACAAAGCATGCTCTGGGGCCTCTTCGCCGCAAGCATCCCCATCATCATCCACCTGCTCAACCGCCGTCGCCACAAGACGGTGATGTGGGCGGCGATGCAGTTCCTGTTGAAGGCGACCCGCGAGTCCCGCGGCAAGAAGAAGCTCCGCCACATCCTGATCCTGACCTGCCGGACACTGGGCGTCGCGGCGCTGGTCACCGCGGCGGCCCGCCCTCTCATGAGCGGCATGCTCGGCTGGGGCGGCGGGAAGCCGGACCTCGTGGTTTTGATCCTCGATCGCTCGGCCAGCATGGAAGCGACTCCGATGAATGGCACCGTGCCGCGGCGCGATCTCGCCCTGCAGCGGGTGAAGGGTGCCTTGGGCGACCTGCAAGGCACCCGCCTGGTGCTGATCGACAGCGCCTCGGGCCAGCCGCAGGAAGTCCCCAGCCCGGATGTCCTCGACCGCATCTCATCGACCGCCGCGACCGATACCGGCGCCGACATCTCGACCCTCGCCGGCAGGGCCGCGGAGTTTCTCACCGAGACCCCGGGCCGCGCCGAAGTGTGGATCGCATCCGACCTTCAGAAGTCGAATTGGAAGCCTGAGAACGATCGCTGGACCTCGGTGCGCGCCGCGCTGTCCTCCCTGCCCCAGCCGCCGAAGCTGCGGGTCCTTTCCTTGGGCGGCGAGCCTTCGCCCAACCAAGCGATCCGCCTGCTCTCCTCGCATCGTGCCGGGGCGCAACTGGTGCTCGATATCGAAATCACCCGCAGCGATGACGATGCGGCCCCCGTCAATCTGCCGCTCACCGCCACCCTCAACGGCGTCCGCAGCACCACCAATCTCACGCTGGCCGGCCAGAATTTCCGCTTCCGCAAGCTGCTGCCGGTCCCGCCACAGGAGGAGTCTGGCTACGGCTGGCTCTCGATCCCCGGCGATGGCAACCTGCGCGACAACGCCGCCTTCTTCGCCTACGGCCCGGCCCGCCCGATCAAGAGCCTGCTGGTCGCACCGCCCGGCGAGGCCGCCAACTACATCGCGATCGCCGCCGCCCCCGCGGGGCACGGCGGGCAATCCATCGAACGCCTCGATTCCGCACAGTTGTCACGGCTCGATACCGATGGCGTGGCGGCGATCTTCTGGGCCGCGCCCCTGCCCGCCGGCCAATTGGCCGAGACCCTCAACCGTTTCCTCATCGATGGCGGCGAGGTCGTGTTCTTCGCCCCCCATGGGGAAAGCACCGCGGAGTTCCTCGGAGTGTCATGGTCCGCCCTCACCACCTCGGAGAAGGACAAGTTCTTCATCCTCGATTCCTGGGATCATGACGACGGCCTCCTCCGCGACGGCCTCGACGGCAGCCCGATCCCGGCCGAGCGCTTCAAGGCATTGAAGCGCCGCCTCCCGGAAGGCGAAGCCACCGCGCTCGCCCGCTGGGACGATGGCAAGACCTTCATCACCCGCCGCGTGGTCGAGCGCGGCACCGCTTGGTTCGTCGGCTCCCAACCCGACTACACCTGGTCGAATCTCGGCGATGCCGACGTGCTGCTCCCCGTCACCCAGCGGGCCGTGGCGGAAGGTGCGAAGCGCTTCGATGCCGGCTACCTCGCGGACATAGGCAGCCGCTCCGCGGTCCCGCGCCCGGGTGAAAGCCGCACCCGCTTGGACGACTACGGCGCGCCGGTGCCTTCCAACGAGGCCTTCGAAGCCGGCATCCAACGTTTCGGAGAGCGCGTTCTGGCCCTCAACCGCCCGGACATCGAGGACGACCCCGAGATCCTCGCCACCGAGACGCTCAAGGGCATCCTGCAAGGAACCGGCTACACCCTGTTCGAAGACCAGAACGTCTCGGCGAGCGCCAGCGGGCCGAGCGATATCTGGCGCGCCTTCCTCGTCGCGATGCTATTCTTCCTGATCTCGGAAGCGTTGCTCTGCCTGCCGAAGCGGCAATCCCAGGTCGACCATCAACCCGGCAGGCCGAATCCCCCGGTGAAAGCATGACAAGCGCCACTTCACCCTTCCCCGAACACGGCAAGCCGAGATCCCGATGGATCTGGGGCTGGGCCTGCTACCTCCTTCTTTCGGGAGGGGTCCTGGGACTGATGCTAGTGAGTCGGCTAAATGGCTATTTCGAAGGGCTCTTCCTGGGTCAAAGCGACATGCTGCTCTCAATGGCAATCAGCCTGATGCTGCTGGCCTGCCTGCTGCTTCTCGCGATGCTCGGGATTTTCGCCCTCTACCGGATCATCCGCGGAAGGGATCACTGGCTCAAGCTCGGCATTCTGGCGCTACCGGTCGTCGGGATGGCCATCGGGCGTTACCTTCCCCTGCCTACCTTCAACGATGGCGTGAGGGAAACCCTACGGACCAAGACCAGCGGCGCGGATTTCGTCGGCTTGGCAAAGGCGACGGTCGCAACCCCGCCCAGGTGGCTCGCGGACGATGAGACCCCCGCTTTCTCGGCAAACAAGGAAGCCTGGATCAAAGCCGCCGCTCCATTCGACCGCCTCAGTGTCGAGCCCCACCCGAAGGTCTCCCTCAAAGGAAAGAATCTGCTCTTGGAGTGGGGTGGTCCCTTCTCGCGGCGCTGGGGTCTGGCCATTTCCTCCGTCCCCGGGGCGAAACCGGGAATCCCCTCTCACGCCACCTATTCCGAGGAGATCCATCCGGAGGTCTGGCTGTTCAATTCCTACCTGTAGCGCGTCCCCTTGTCCTTCAGCATCCACAATCTCCAGTTCTCCACGACGCCGGCGACCCTCTCCATCGGGGTGGCGGCGCTCGTCATCGTCGCCGCACTGTGCCTGTTCTCGTGGAAACGCAGCCCGCATCCGCGGCGCACCGCCGTGCTGGAGGCCCTGCGTTTCACGATTACGGTGATCGTCGTACTTCTGCTCTGGAAGCCGGAGTGGCTGACGGTGCTGCACCCGCACACGAAGCCCAAGATCGCGATCCTGTGGGATGCCTCGAAGTCGATGGAAACCATCGATGCCGAAGTGCCGCAACTCTTCTCCCCTACCCACTCGGTCGTGGCCCGTTCCGAGTGGACGCGCATGGCGCTCGACAGCCCGCTCTGGGAGCCGCTGACCGATGGCGCGAAGAACGACCTGGTGGACCGAGCCTTCGCCGCGCCGCCGGAGAACCCCGCCGAGGTCCCCTTGGCCGGCACCGATCTCAGCGCGCCGATCGAGGACTTGTTAGAGAACGAGACCAACCTGCGGGCCGTGGTGATGATCTCCGATGGGGACTACAACACCGGCCAGCCGCCGGTGGTCGCCGCGCAGAAACTGCTCCAGCGCGGCGTGCCGCTTTTCACGATTCCGGTCGGCAGCAAGAAGCGCCTGCCGGACCTCGATATGCTTTCCGTCACCGCCCCCGCCTACGGCATCGTCGGCGAGAACGTCCAGATCCCTTTCACGATCCGCTCGTCCCTCGACCGCGAGGTCCGGACCATCGTCCGCCTGCGCGACGACAGCGGCCATGAGAAGACCAAGGAGATCATCCTGCCGCCCGGCCAGCCGACCTACGACGCGATCCTGTGGCGGATCGAGAAGGAAGGCTCCGCCACGCTCGAACTCTCCGTGCCGATGGCGGATGGCGAGCGGATCGAGGCGAACAATTCCCGCAAGTTCACCCTCTCCGGCCGCCCCGAGTCGATCAAGGTGCTGGTGATCGAGACCCTGCCGCGCTGGGAATACCGCTACCTGCGCAATGCCCTCTCCCGCGACCCCGGCGTGGAACTCTCCTGCCTGCTCTTCCACCCGCAGCTCGGCAAGGGCGACGGGCCGGATTACCTTCAGGACTTCCCTTCCAAGCCGGAAGATCTGGCGAAATACGACGTGATCTTCATCGGCGACGTCGGAGTCGCCCCGGACCAACTCAGCAAGGAGCAGTGCGAGCTACTGCGCGGCCTGGTGGAGAATCAGGCCAGCGGCATCGTCTTCATGCCCGGCCCGCAGGGGAACGAGTTCACCCTCCAGGACACCGCCCTCTGGGACCTGATGCCGGTGATCCTCGACCCCGAGAACAAGGGCGGCCTCCACGATCCGGTCGCCTCGCCGATGACCCTGACCGGCGAGGGCCGCAGCTCGCTGCTGACCATGCTGGCGGATTCGGAGGAAGCGAATCCCGATGTCTGGCGCTCGCTCCCCGGCTTCCACTGGCACGCGCCGGTGATCAAGTCGAAGGGCGGCACCGAGGTCCTGGCCGTGCACGCGAACCGCCGCGGACGCTTCGGCCCGGTGCCCCTGATCGTCACGAAGGCCGCTGGCAACGGCAAGGTGCTCTTCATGGGCATCGACTCCGCCTGGCGCTGGCGGCGCGGCGTGGAGGACAAGTACCACTACCGCTTCTGGGGCCAGGTCGCGCGCTGGATGTCTTACCAGCGGAACATGGCCGCCGGCGAGCGGGTGCGCCTCTACTTCACCCCCGAGCGCCCCGTGCCGGGCGACACCGTGACCTTCAATGCGAATGCCTTCAACTCGGCCGGCGCGCCCTTGGAGGAAGGTACGGTTTACATCGATGCCACCGCCCCGGACGGTAGCAAGGAACGGATCGTTCTGGAGAAGAACGACACTGCCTGGGGCGCCTTCTCCGGCCGCATGAAGATCGGCCTGCCCGGCGAATGGCAACTCCGCGCCTCCATCGATGAAGCGGGCGCGGAACCGATCGAAACCAAGCTGCTGGCCCAAGGGATCGAACTGGAGCAATCCGGCCAACCCGCCCGCCCGGAAGTCCTCGCGGAGATGGCCCGCATCGCCCGTGGCCGCATGATCACGCCGGAACAATTGCCCGACCTGATCAAGGAGATCGAGGCGCTGCCCGAACCGCGGCCCATCGAGAACCGCCTGCCGCTCTGGTCCCACTGGGCCAGCGTCGCCCTGGTCGTCGGCCTGCTCGCCCTCTTCTGGACGGGCCGAAAGCTGAACGGCGCGTTCTAGCCCCTGTCCGATCCGTCCGACGGGTCTAGGGGTGTGGGACGGATCGGACAGGAGGGAAGGAGAAGGAAACGGTTCTTTCTCCCCTACCCCTGCACCACTGCGCGATCCGCTCTCCTCCGCCCGGGCTGCCGGGGACCATTCGGCCGCACAGAGGACTGTGCGGACCATCTTTTTGTCCGATCCGTCCCATACCCCTAGGGGGGTCGGACGGATCGGACACGAAAAGGGCGCGGCAGGAGATCCCCGCCGCGCCCTTTTCTTGGTAACCGGTTCCGTTGTCCTCAGGTGTAGGACGACTCGACGCGCTGGGCGACGTCGCGATAGCCGTAGTCGACTTCGTAAATCTGCTTGAAGGAATCCAAGGCACCTTCCTGGTCGCCCATCTGTTCGTGGATCAGGCCCTTCTCGTAGAGGACTTCCTTCTTGGTATTGTCCATGGCGTGCATGTCCGCGAGTGCGTCGAGGAGTTGCTTGGAGGCCATGTCGAGCATGCCCTTGGCCTTGAAGGTGCGGCCGAGCAGGAGCAGGACCTTGGACTGGATGTGCGGGTTGCGCTTGGCCTGCTGCAGGTGCGGGATCGCGTTGCTGAAATCGCCGGCGTTGTAGTAGGCTTGGCCCAGTTCGTAGCGCGAGATCGGGTCGGTCGGGTTGATCTCCACGCGGCGCTTGGATTCCTCGACCGCTTCGGCGATGCGGGTCGCCTTGCGCTCGGCAAGCATGGCCTGCACTTCCGGATCGTCGGGATTCGACTTGGCGCGCTCTTCCAACGCCTTCATGTGGGCGTCGCCGACCTTGTCCTTCATGTGGGCGGCCTTGGTCTGCAGGGCGACGTCGCCGTTGCTGAGCTGGAAACCCCAGGAATAGAAGGTGAACGAGTTGTCCCAATCCTCAAGCTGCTCGAAGATGCTGGCGAGGTCCTTGACCACGGCGAGCTGGTTCGGATCCTCATTGTACTTCGCGATGAGGCGATCGCGGCGGTCTTCCAACTGGTCGCGCGTGAGGCCCGAGCGGTTGGCGGCGTCGATTTCGGCAGCCTCGCCCTTGTTGCGCTGGAGATCGGCCATCTTGGCGGTCTCACTCCAGCCGCCCGATTTCATCGAGGCGCGGGCGGTGCAATCCTTCTCGCCCTTGATGGCGACGGAGTCGGTCGGGTGATGCTTGATGACGTCGCGGTAGACATCGGCGGCCTTCTGGGGCTCCTCGCGGACGAGGTAGAACTCGGCCAGCTTGTGCATCAGCTTGGAATGCTCGGGATGGCCCTGGCGGACCGTCTCGAGGGCGAAGGCGGCGCTATCGGGCAGGCCGAGGGCGTTGAATGCCTCGAAAAGCTGGTCGTTCAGGTCGGAATTGTAGGGGTCCTTCTCCAATTCCACCTCGATCGCCACCACGGCAGAGGCCGGGTCTTTTTTGATCGCGCTCTTGAAGCTGCTGCCGCCGGTCTTGATGCCGAAGACGGAGGCAGCCTTCTTCGGGCCGCCGGTGACGATGCTCTCGCATTTCCGCAAGATCTTGCGCCCGTCCAGGAATGCCGGGGCATCCTTGAGCACGGGTTGCAAGAGTTTGACGGCGTAGCCGTGGTTATTGGTCTGAACGGCGCTGAGGGCTTTGAGGAACAGGGCCCTCACGTTCGGGGCGAGTTCCGCTTCGGTAATCTCGGGCATGGAGCGAAGATTGAATGGTTTTTACTGAAAGATCCGGGAGTCTCCGCATCCCGGCGGGACCAAAATGAAGCCCGGAGGAGCGGCTTGGCAAGTACCGGGATGAGGAAGTGCCAAGTAAAATGAAGTTCCAAGTGAAAAGGACCAAGTGGCAAGAAAGGCAAAGTGCCAAGGAACCGCCCGGCAGGGCCGTTTACCTTGGCACTTGGAACTTCTTACTTGGAACTTCCGGCTCTTGGCACTTGGAACTTCTTACTTGGAACTTCCGGGCGGCTGCGGCTCAGCGGTTCTTGATGTAGGACTTCTTGGGACGGGCGCTGGCGGCGCGCGGCTGGTCCGGCGCGACCGGTTCCTCGGGAACTTCCTTGGCGACCGGGAAGATCCCTGCCCCGTTCTTGCCCTTGCTGTCGACCACGCTGCCCTGCTTGCTCGGAAGGACGCCGGGGCCGTCGATGAAGGCGCGGTTGTCGTCGTCGATCTTGTAGCGGGCGTCGATGTCCACCTGGGCGTCGTAGAGGGTGTTGCTGTCGTTGATGATCTTCGGCTGGATGAAGATCAGCAGTTCCTCGCGTTCCCCTTTGGTCTCGGTGGTGCCGAAGAGGCCGCCGATGAAGGGGATCGTGCTGAGGATCGGGATCCCGGAGCGTCTCTTGTTGTCGCGGGTGGTGATCAGGCCGCCGAGAACGATGGTGTCGTTGTTCGGCACGGTGACGGTGGTGACCAGTTCGCGGGTGGCGATGGTGGGCACTTCGCCGACGCCTTCGACGTTCTGGCTGCCGACGACTTCGTCATTGAGCAGGTAGATCTGGAGAGTCAGTTCGTCCGCGGAGTTTACCAGCGGCCTGACTTCGAGCTTCAGCACCACGTCGCGGTATTCGATGTTGGTGCTCTGGCCGGTGGTGCCGCTGTTGAAGCTATTGGTCGGGACGGCGATGCGCTGGCCGCTCGAGATCGTGCCGTTTTGGTTGTTCGCGATGAAAATCGTCGGACGTGAGATCACGTTGAACTTGCTGGAGGCCTGGAGCGCATTGAGGTAGATATTCATATGCGGTCCGATCCGGCCGTAGGCGGCAAGACCGCCACCGGTGGTGACGAGATCACCGGGATCGAAGACGGTGCCATCGAGCGGGAGGATGCCGCCCGCGCCGCTGCCGCCGCGGCCACCGATCACGTTGTCGCCGCGGGTTTCCACGGTGCGCAGGTAGTCGATGCCGTAGTTCAGGTCCTTGCCCAACGAGAGCTGGCCAAAGACGCAGGAGATCATGACCTGCTCGGCCTTCACGTCGATTTCGTCGAGCAGCTTGGTGATGATCTCAAGACCGGCGGGGGGGCCTTGGATCACGATCGAGTTGGTGATATTGTCGGCCACCAGGAGGGTCCGTCCGACGAGCAGAGGCACTGGAGCGGTGCTGACCTGGGATTCGCCGAGGCCACCGCCGCCGGCTCCACCGCCGCCCGCGCCGCCGCCGGCGCCGCCCGATCCACCGCCGCCGAAGGAACCGCCGCTGCTGGAGCTGCCATTCGCCTGGGTGCGGGAACTGCCCGTGGTGCGGCTATTGTTGCCGCCCGCGCCGCCGCCGCCGCCAAAGTTCGCGCCACGGGCACTGCCGCCGCCCTGCGTTGCGCCGCCGGCACCGCCTGCCGCGCCGCCCGAGGTACCCCCGAAGGCGCGCTGGAGCGCTTGCTCCGCCACCGGCAGGAAGTCGGACACGGCCAGGAATTTGAGTTTCCGGCGCAGGAAGTTCTTCTGGTCGCTCGGCGAGTCGAAGCCGCGCACCAAGGTCTCCACAAACACGATATCGATCGGGCGGCCCATCGCGAAGATCTCATTGGTGCGGGGCGCTGGAACGATCTGGATCGGAATGTCCTCGCCAGCACTGCCGCCGCCGTCGCCACCCGCAGCATTCACGGCGATATTCGCACCCGGAGCCGGGTTCGGCACTCCGCCTGGAGGAGCCGCGCCGCCTTGGACGCGCTGCGTGCCGGCGGTGGGTTTGGACTGCTGCTGGGCATTGAGGATTTCGTTCAGGGTCTCGGAGAGTTCCTGGACGTCCGCATACTGGACCTTGATGAAGCGGGTCGCGACCTGCTGCGAAGGCACGTCGATTTCCTTCTGAAGATCGATCAAGCGGCGGATCAGGGAGGAACTTTCGGTGATGATGACCGAGGAGGCATTCGGCACCGAGGCGATCGAACCGTAGCTGCCGAACTGGCGGACGACCGCGGTGAAAAGGCGCTCCATTTCCTGCGGCTTGATGAACTTGAGCGGCATCACGAAGGTGACCACTTGCTCGCCTTCGGGAAGGTCGGCCGGGTCGGTGATGGTCGGCAGCGGCGAGCCCTGGACCGAGCCCGGACTCTGCGAGAACATCAGCCGATCATGGTTTTCGCCGGAAGGGACGAAGACGAAGCCGCCGAGAAGCGCGGCCTCCTTGAGCAGGCGGGTGGCCTCCCCGTAAGTGATCGGTCCGCGTTGCACGAAGCGGAACTCGGCGGCGATCGCCTCATTGCTCACCGTCACGCGGCGGCCGGTCATCTCGGTGTAGAGTTCGGCAAGGCCCTGGCCGTCGATCTTCGGCTCGATGTAGCCGGCCTGCTTGATCGTCGCCGGATCGGGCGCGGGCTTCATCGGCCCGGCTTCGGGCGGGCGGGCGGGGCGGTTGGCACCGGGAGCATTGGGAGCGCCACCGGGTACAGGCGGCACAACGGGTTCTTGGGCAAGCGCCGCGCCGGCAAGAAGCCATCCGGCCAGGTAGAAGTGCGGTTTGAGCAACATGGGAAGAGGAATGGGCAGTCGGAGATATCGTTGGAAACTTAGCGGGAGCGACCGGCGGCGGGTGCCGGTAACCTCGGTTGAACTTGGCGCGGGGTCGCGGTGGCAGGGCCGTGTGAGGAAACCTTGTCCTTGGGCGGGGAGCTGCCGGAGGGATTCAGAGCCTTCCCGTCAAAGCGGATGGAACCGGTGCGGCCCCCGGAACTGAGGAAAACCACCGTATCCCGCCAATTGCCGGCGAATTCGACGCGCTCCACCTTGAAGGCTCCGGGAGTTCCGGGATCAATTTCATCGATCCGGTCCGCGGTGTAGCGGCGGTTGAGATCCGGCCGGACGATCAGGGTTTCATCCGGGTGATTGCGGCGGCCCATCGAAACCATGTAGCCGCCGTCGATCTCGGAGACCCCGGTGAGGGTCCAATCTGCAAAAGGGTCCGGGATGTCGACGGTCTTGACGGGAGCCGGCGAAGTGAAGACCGAAGGGTTCTCCCAGAGATGCCGGTATTTCCGGAGATCCGGCTTGGCAGGAGCACCGGCAAAGACGGTTCCGCCTGCAAGCAAGCAGGTCAAGAGGATGGGAGAGAGGGCAGTCATGGGGATCAACGTCCGCCGGCGGGCGGGGCGACGCGCGGGCGGGGCGGGCGCACGGCCGGTTGTCCCGCTTGGCCGGGTTGCACCGGCTGGACTTGGCCGTTGGGGTTAGGCTGGCCGTTCGGATTAGGCTGGCCGTTCCTCGGCGCGGCGGCACCGGCCTTGGGCAGGAGCGCCTTGTCGTCGAATTTCACGATGCCGTTGCGGCCGCCTGAGGACAGGTGGACGACGGTTTCCATCCACTTGTCCTTGCCGAAATCCACGCTATCGACCTTGAACGCGCCGGAAGCACCGGCGGCGATTTCCTCCATGCGGTCGGCGAAGTATTTCATCGTGCCGGAGGGCCTGATGATCTGGGTCTCTCCCGCGTTTTTCTTGTGCTGGAGGCGGACCATGTAGCCGCCCTCGACTTCCGAGACCCCGCTGAGGGCCCAATCGTCGAAGGCGCTGACCTGCTCGGTCGCTGCTGGTGGCGGCGGCTTGGAGGTGAAGGGGGAATTGTTCCAGAGATGGGCGTAGCTGCCCACGGAAGGCTTCTTCGGGGCATCGGCGCTGGCGATGCCAGCAGCGGCGAGGAGCAGTGCGAGAGAGGTGAAAGTTCTCATTTCTGCGGTGTGGGTGGAGTGTTCTCGGAAGTGGCCGGGGCCTCGGCTCCGGGCTCCACCGCCTCGCCTTCGGCATCGGCATCGGCGGCGGGGGGCACGAACCACTGCTCCGCGATCGCGGTGCAATCGATCAGGGTATCGTCCTTCGCATCGGGCGAAAGGCGCAAGAAAGTGACGGTGCGGAACTGGTCCGGCATTTGCAGGCGGTCCAGCCAGCGGTAGAGCGCGGCCTCGGTGCCGGTTACCTTGAACTCCACCTTGGCGCGCTGGAAATAGCTGCCTTCCTCGATCGGAAGGAAGCGGCGGTTACCGACCGTCAATTGATTGGCGGTCGCCTGGTTCTCGCCGAAGAGCTGGAGTTCGGTCTGCACGGTCTGGCCCGCCTTGGCTTCCGGATAGTGATTGGTCAGCCACTCCATCTCCTCGCTGCGGGAGTCGGCCTCCTCGCGATTTTCCTCCGCGGTGGCGACTGCGGCTTTCGCAGCGACGACCTGATTGGCGACCTTGGTGCGGAATACACGGAACTTGGAAAAGCCGAAGAGATTGAGCAGCACGAAGGCTCCCAGGCCGAAGAACAGGACAAGTTTCTTTTCGCGGTCGCTCATGAATCGTGGAATCGGGAAGGAAAAGCCGCCGGGCGGAAAATTTGTCGGTAGGTCACTGCGGTGCGTTCGGATCGGGGATGGTGCCGTCGAACACGAAATTCCAGCCCTTGGCGCTATTCGATGGCGGCGGGAGGTCCCACTTGTATTCCGCGAGGCCGCCGCTGGCCTTGCCCAGATTGAGGCTGAAGGTATTCACCGGGGCGGCCTGCTGGGCTTCCCCCTGAATCGCGATGGACCCGGTTTTGATCTCAGCGACCTTGAGGCGCAGGCCGCTGTTAGGCGGGATCGCCTTGGCGATGTTCGACATGATGTCGACCGGGGAATGCTTGAGGTTCACCACCGGCTGGAGTTCCGCCCAGTGCCGCTTGTGTTCCTCCACCATGCGGTTGTCCTCCGGGGAGATGATGTTGTCCGCGGCCAGCTTGAATTTCTTGATCTGTTGCTTGTCCTTCCACACGCCGTAGGCGAACCAGCCGGCGACGGCGAGGTAGGCGATGAGGACAGCGGCACCGGCGGCCATCTTCTGCTGGCGGGCGACCTGGACGCGGCGGGCGGCGCGGACGTCCGCGGGGAGCAGCTTGCTGCGCGGCTGCGGCAGGACCGGGTCCGGACGCGGGGCGACCCTGGCAGGCAGGCCCAAGCCCTTTTCAAGGCTGCCGGCCGATCCGGCATCACCCTCCGGGGACCAGACCAGGATGCTCTCCGGCTTCACCGCGAGGCCCTGGATGGAAAGCTGGCCGAGCGCGAGTTGGATCTCCCGCAGGCAGGAGGCGTCCGGCGCGGGGCCGCTGCTCGAGGTGGCCTGGGAGTAAAGAAGCTTACCGTTCCGGTAGAAGGCGAAGACCCAGCGACCGAACTCGACCCAGACCGCGATCGCCTCGCCCTGGACTTGGAAGGCGCGGGCGGAGACGTCGAATTCCTTCGGGCTGCGCGGCGGCAGATCCCCTTCCCCGGGCGATTTCAGCACCACGCAAACCAAGGTGGCGCTTTCGCCCTCCTTCTCGACGAGGAAGGTATCGGTCAACTGGCCGGCCATCGGATCGGCGCGGACGCCGAGGCGCTCGGCATGCATCGCGGCGAGATCGTCGAACAGCGATTCGTCCGAGCTGGAGGCCTTGAAGGGCAGCGAGTGCATCCCGCGCACGGGAAAGAGCATCGCCAGATTCCCGCCGGGCAGGCCGGTCAAGCCGGACGCGCGTGCCGGGCCATCCGCCGATTGGAGCACGAAGCCCCCGGTGCTGGCTTGCTTCCATGTCTCCCAGCCCCGGGCTCCGGGGACGAGCAGTGTGGTTTCCTGTTGTTTGCTCAAGGGACTATTTCCTCGGTTCGTTCCAAAACTGCGGGGCGACCCGTGCGGTTGCGCACGATGACGGTAATTTTCCGTTTGGCACCGGAGACCGTGCCGATGCTCTCGATGCGCTGGGTGGCGTCGTTCACGGTCATACGGGCGGCAATATCAGGACGTGCGTTCGTGTCCACTCCCAGGAGTGTGAGCGCGGCCTCCAATTGCTGGAAAGGGGCATCGTCATCGGTCTCGCGGACGCCATCGGGCCCGCGGACGGTTTCGGGAATGATATTGGCTTCCTCCACGGTGCATTCGGCGGCGGCGGCGATCAATTCGGCGGGTGCCTCATTCAGATCGAGCTGGCCGCTGCTCCAGATGGTGAACCAATTCCGCCAGTCCGGCTTGAGCGCCTCGATGTAGTCCATGCCCTTGACGAAGCGCATTTCGTCGAGGTTGTAGAAGGGGTGGTTGAAGGGCTGGTTGAGGCGGCCCTGGTCGAGATACCACTTCGATTCGGCACCGTTGAGGCCGGCTTCGTCATTGGTATCCACCCAGTCGATCAGGGCATCGGTCATGGCCTGCGCTTCATCGAGGGTCAGGCCCCAATCGATGAAAAGGGATTTGAAGAACTGCTCGTCCTGCTTGAGGAGGAGGGCATTGATGTTGAACTTCTCGCCCTCGGAGATCAGGCGTGCTTCGAAGCCCTCCCCGCTTTCCTCCGACATCTGGTGGAGCAGCGGGTCCGTGCGCTTGACCGCGGGATTGGAAGCGACGGCGATGCCCATTTCCGCCATCTGCCGGGCCCGGAAGCCGTGGATCTGCGAGGCCGAGAGATCGACGTCGAAGTAGATCATGCGGATCGCCGCCATCGAGGCGAGGGCCAGGATCGCGATCAGCCACATGACCGCGATGAGCGCGGAGCCGCGGGTGTGGGAAAGTTTTGGGCGCGGCCTCATTGTGTTGGAGGCGTGGTCGGTATTTTGATCTCGGGCACTTGTCCGCCTTGACCACCGGGCTGTCCGCCCTGCCCGCCGCGTCCGCCCTGGCCCTGCTGCTGGGAAAGCTGGCGCATCATCACCTCGGGATCCTGCTTCGGCGGGATCCAGAAGATCTGCTTGATGAAGTCTCCATCCTTCCCGAAGGCGATGGTGAGCTCCATCTGCAAGGGCAGACGGCCGACCAGATCCCAATCGTAGGCCCACTCCATGGTGCGGCCGTCGAGGACCTGCCACTCGAAGGTGCGGACGTCTTCCAGCAACACCACTTCGGCGAAGGGCTTCAGGTCCGTTTGCGTCTGCTGGTTGTCGCTATCCTGAAGGATTTCCTCCTCGTAGTAGCGCAGCACGATATCGAGGTAGCCATCGCGGCGGTTGACGGTCGAGAGCTGGACCGCCTTGGCGATCTTCTCGGTGCCGCCCCAGGTGAAGGCGAGAGGGACGTTCTGCAGCGTGAGATCGGAAAGATACTGGCGGCCGGCGTCCTTCGAGGCCAGCTCCATGCGGGTATTCCCCGGCAGGGTGGCGAACATCTTCTTCATCATATCGAAGAAGGCGTTGTGCTCGGTTTCCTCGTTCTGGGCGACCTGGATGGAATTGCTGAGCGCCAGGTTCCCGGAGAAGGTGCCGAAGACCATGCCCATGAGCAGGGACAGCAGGATCAGAGCGAGCACGATCTCCAGCAAGGTGAAGCCGCTGCGGCGGGCTGCTCTCAGGGGCCGGTATTTCATGGCTGGTAAAGGCGCGAGTAGCGCCAGGTTTCGGCCGTCATCTCCTGGGGCGCCGCGCCCTCGAACCAGCTGGCCCGGACCACGATGCGATACATCTCCTGCAAAATCTGGCCGTCCTCGTTCTCGATCTCGGTCATCGGCTCGATGGTCGTCTCCATCTGCATGCCCTCGTTCGCCATTTCCTCGACCGGCTCGGAGTTCGTGCCTTCCTCCAGCACCGGCTGCGACATGGCCTTGGCCAGGGCGCTTTCGAGCAGGCGGGTAAGCCGCATCTCGCGCCGGGTCTGGAAGCCAAGGTCGGAGGTCTGCTTCAAAGCCACCACGAAGCCGGTGACGGCAATGGCGAACACGCCGATGGCCAGGACCACTTCCAGGAGCATGAAGCCCCGCAGGTGGCGGCGTGGATGGCGTGAGGTTCTCATGGCGCGGATTCGGTTCGGTTCAGTAAATTTCGCTCTGAGTATCGCGGATGCCGGCGGTCAGCGGATTGAACTCGGACTCCGACCAGCTCTTGCCGACCCGGAAGCGGACCGTAATCGGCTCGCAGGGGCCTTCCGGGTCGAAACGCCAGACCTGGCGGCTCTTGGAATTGATCGGGATGAGGGTATCGCTGGCCCAACGGCGGACGAAGATTTCGGTGCCGTCCTCGGCCACCCAGGCATCGCGGGTAACGCTGAGGCTGTTGGTCTCCTCGTCATCGTCCGCGGCGCGGAGCACCATGCCCGCCTTCTCGCGCTCGACCGGATCGAGCATTGCCTCCGCGAGAGGCATGAGCGAGATGCGGTTTTCGTAGAACTCGAGGGCGTAGGGCTTCTGCTGGAGAGCGGCGATGGTGCGGGCCCGCTTGGCGAACGACTCGAGCTCGCCGGTGGCATTGGTGAGGGTCCGCTCGTCCTTGGAGAGCACCATGATCGTGATCGCGCTGCCCAAGATCAGGGCGATGATCATGAGCACGATAACGATCTCCAGGAGGGTGAAGCCCCCTGCCGGGCGGCCATTATTTCGGGTCTTGGCTACTAAGGTCATCAGCGGTTCCTGCTTGGCCGTCCGGTCCCATGCTCACGAGTTCGAACTCGGCCTTGTTCCGGGTGCCCGGGAATTTGTAGCCGTAGTCGTTGTTCCACGGATCCTTCGGCATGGAATCCAGGCTCTGGGCCCAGCGGCGCGGGACCGGAGTGCTGGCGGGCTTCTCCACGAGGGCCCTCAGGCCCTGCTGCTGGGTCGGGTAATTCCCGGCCAAGTTCCGGTAGCTCTTGATGGCGGAGCCGATCGAGTTGAAGTCACCATCGACCCGTGTGATCTCGGCACCGCCGCGAATGCCACCGATCAGGGCGATCGAGCCCCCCAGAAGCACGGCGATGATCCCGAGAACGATGACCATTTCGAGAAGGGTGAAACCAGCGGCGACGCGACGGCGGATGGTACTATGGTGTCTCATGGGTAGGTAAAGCGGTTGCGGGGAAAGGATTACGTCTGAGAAAACACCGCGGAAATGAAAAGTTGTCTGGAAATTCTGGGGGGTGGGGGCGGCGCGCTTCCGGGATTGAAGCGGAGCGACGGATGGATTAGGGTCCCTCCGTGCACGAGATCATTTTCGAAGTGACCGAAGAGGTGGTGGACGGGGGCTACTCCGCCGCTGCCTTGGGGCACGGGATCCACACCCAGGGAGACAGCCTTGAGGAATTGAGAACCAACGTGCGCGAGGCCGTGGCGTGCCATTTTGACGAAGGGCAAGCGCCGCGGGTGATCCGGTTGCATTTCGTTCGCGATGAATTGCTTCAAGCATGAAGCTGCCGCGTGATCTGGACGGAGCGGAATTGATCCGAGCTCTCAAGGTGCTGGGCTATGAGGTTTCGCGGCAAAAAGGCTCCCATGTGCGGGTAACCACCTCGGACGGAGGAAAGCATCACGAAACGATTCCACTACACCGACCGCTGAAGGCAGGCACATTGGCCGGCCTTTTGAAGAGCCTTGCCGCTCATCATCAAATTTCAGTGGCGGAATTGATCCGCCTGCTTGACCTCTGAATCACCCGGAAATCCTTGCCAGTTTGGCGGCTTTCCCCCACCCCTTCGGGCAAGCATTCCATGAACAAGGTCCTTCTCATTGGCGCCGGGGGCGTCGGCAGCGTGGTCGCCCACAAATGTGCGATGGTTCCCGAGGTTTTCGGGCATATCACCCTGGCGTCGCGGACGATCTCGAAGTGCGACGCGATCGCCGCCGAGGTCAAGAAGCGCACCGGCGTGGACATCGCGACGGCCCAGGTCGATGCCGACGACCCGATTCAAACAGCCGATCTGATCCGCCTGACGGGCGCGACGCTGGTGATCAACGTGGCGCTCCCCTACCAGGACCTGACGATCATGGAGGCCTGCCTGGCGGCGGGTGTCGATTACCTGGACACGGCGAACTACGAGCCGAAGGACGTGGCGAAGTTCGAGTATTCCTGGCAGTGGGCCCTTCAGGAGCAATGGCTCGAGGCTGGCCGCTCCGCTCTGCTGGGGTCCGGATTCGACCCGGGCGTGACCAACGTTTTCACGGCTTGGGCGCTGAAGCATCATTTCGACGAGATCCACACGCTGGACATCATCGATGTGAACGGTGGCGACCACGGCAAGGCCTTCGCGACGAATTTCAACCCGGAGATCAACATCCGCGAGGTGACGGCCGAGTGCCGGCATTGGGAAAACGGCGAGTTCATCGAGACCGCGCCGATGTCGCAGCACCAGTCCTTTACCTGCCCGGAGGGCGTGGGGACTTATGAGATCTACCGGATGTACCACGAGGAACTGGAATCCTTGGTGAAGCACATCCCGACGATCCGGCGGGCGCAATTCTGGATGAGCTTCTCGCCGAACTACCTGAAGCACTTGGAGGTGCTGCAGAATGTCGGGATGACCCGGATCGATCCGGTGATTTACAACGGCGTGGAGATCATCCCGCTGCAATTCCTGAAGTCAGTGCTGCCGAATCCCGGCGACCTGGGCCAGACGACCAAGGGCCGGACTTGCATCGGCAACGTCATCACCGGCACCAAGGACGGCAAGGCGAAGGCGATCTACATTTACAACATCTGCGACCACGAAGCCTGCTTCGCGGAGGTCGGCAGCCAGGCGATCTCCTACACGACCGGCGTGCCGGCGATGATCGGGGCGAAGCAGATGCTGGAAGGCAAGTGGCGCAAGCCGGGGGTCTGGAACATGGAGCAGTATGATCCGGATTCCTTCATGGCGGATCTGAATGTCCATGGATTGCCGTGGCAGTTCATCGAGCTGACGCCGGAGCAGGCGGCGGGGTTCGTGGTGGTGTGACCTCATTGGGTTGACGTTGCCACCCGTGGCGGGGACTCTTGGAGCATAAAGGGGCGCATCGGCTGCAAGGGAGACGTGAAGCAGAGCGACGGAGGGATCTACACGGACCGCGTGAATTGCCGGACTGCGAGGGCCCATTCTGCGGGCCAGTGGCTCCGCGCTCCCGGCGGAAGAGCCGTCCTTACTTCGGGTCCACTGGACGGCACTCCGCTCGTTAAACCCGCATTTTCACGGAGTCTGAAAAGAAGCCGGCGGCCCGGCCGTAGCAGCTCCCGTTGGAAGAAAAGAAGAAGAGCGCGAGCCGTTATCCCCCCCGGAACTTCGACTCACGCTCTATCTGGTTTTTAGCAAAACGTCCTGGCCGTCTTGTCGGCTGAAGTCCCCCCGGAATTCAGATCGAGCAAATTGACGAGCCGCTTGGTTCGGCTGCTCCGAAGCTTTGCGTTAGGCAGGCCATCGGTTCGGGGAGAATGGCCGCGATTCTTGGATTGGCTAGGAAGAAATTGCCGAAAACAGCGGAAACTTATGCGCAATAATTCGCAATCGAGCCGAAACAATCGCTTCAATCATCCTTTTAGGGGCACTTGAACACTCTTATCCGCGTCCGAGAGGAGGAGAGTTTCGGAAAAATACGCATTCCGAGGGGAAAGTGCAGTCTCCCGGAGCACGGATCCCAGACAACGGGGGGATTTTCTCTTCCATCACCTTAGGAATCTTTTTTCCCGATGAGGTCCTCGATGCTGTGCTGGAGCCGGGTCAAAAGCGCCTCGTCCCCCACTTTTTTGCCGTCGGAAGTGGTGACGTAGAAGGTATCCATCGCCGCGCCCTTTTCGGTGGAGATGCGTGCGTTGGCGGTGTTGAGACCGTGGGTGTTGATGGCGTGGAAGAGGTCGTGCAGCAGGCCGATGCGGTCCACGGCCTGGATCTCGATGGCGGTGCAGGCCGGGTGGAGGTCGTTCGAGACGTAGGCGCGGACCGGGAAGGCCATGCCGTGGTCGTCCTTCGGGCGCAGCAGGTTCGGCTTGCGGCGGAAGTAACGGGCGTGCTCGTATTTCTCTAACAGGCCGACCTCGCGCAGGGTCGTGGACAGGCGCTTGCGCAGGGAGAGGTCCGAGACCGGCTCGAAGTTGGTGGTACAGACGCGGAAGAGGTCGAGCACCACGGCGTCGCTGCGGGTGAAGAAATCGGCGGAGAGAATGTTCAGTTCCTCCGAGGCCAGGGCGCAGCAGATTTTCTCTAACAAGAGCGGCCGGTCGTGGGTGGCGATCACCAGTTCGGTGTAGCCCTTCTCCGGGCTATCGACCCACTGCAGCGAGCAATCGAAGGTATCGACTTCCTTCTTCGGTTCCAGTTTGAGCACGGCTTTGACGTGCGCGGCGACGGCAGCGGCGTCGCGGAAGCGGAAGTAGGCGTCCGGCATGCGCTTGAAGTGTTCGTCGACGCCGATGGCTTCCTCTTCCTTGAGCTGGGCCTTGACCTGCTCCTTGAGTTCCTTCTTCTCGGAGCGGATCGAGGCGGCATAGCGTTCCCTGCCCTCCTTTAGGAAGACGCGTGTGCTGGAGTGAAGCTGGAGCATCAGGGTCTCCTTCCAGCTCGACCAGGTCTCGGTATTGGTGCCGTTCGAATCCGCGTAGCTGAAGAGCAGCAGCAGATCGAGGCGCGCGGTGGTCTTCACGATCCGGGCGAACTCGGCGACGACGTTCCGGGTCCTCGATGTTCCGCGTGGTGGCGAAGCGCCAGAAGGTCAGGTGGTGGTCCACCAGATACATGATCAGCGCGCGGCGCGGGCCGTGGACCTGGAGGCGATTGCAGAGGCGCGAAGCGAGCATCGCCGAACCGTCGGTGTGCTCGCGCACGTTCTCCGCGCGGCCGGTATCGTGGAGGATCAGGGCGAGGTAGAGCGCGTAGGGATCCTCCGCCTCGTGGAAAAGGCGGCGGTAGATCTCCCGCCGCGGGTCCTCGCTGCCGACGAGCGCGTCGAGTTCCTCGATGCAGCGGAGCGTGTGCTCGTCGGCGGTGTAACGGTGGAAAAACTCGTGCTGCACCAGGCAATCCAGCGCGCCGAACTCCGGCAGGTAGCGGCCGAGGAAGCCGACGCGGTGCATCAGGCGCAGGATGCGGGCGACCTCGCCCTTGCGTTCGAGGATGCCTTGGAAAGTCTCGCGGTTGGTCTTCGAGTAGCGGAACTGGCGGTCGACATTCTCGCGGTGGGACTTGATCAGCCGGCGCATCGGCGGGCTCAGCTTGAGGCCGCGGACCTGGCAGTGCTGGAACATCCGCATCAGGCGGTTCGGATCCTCGTCGAAGATCTCGTTGTTCAGCGGGTAGATGCGGCCATCCCGGGAGACGAAGCCATCGAACTCCTCGCGCTTTTTCCGGCCGAGGGTCAGGAAGGATTTGAGGCCGGTGTCGGACTGCTCTTCCTGCTCGATCTCGAAGCTCTCCATCAGCGAACCAGTGTGCTGATAGAGACTGCGGGTATGGCGGTAGTAGTCCCGCATGAACTCCTCCGTGCGGCGCAGGATGCTGCGCTGCGGATAGTGGAAACTAGTAGCCACGACGCCCTGCAAGCGCAGGGTGAGCTGGTCGCTGCCGCGGCCAGCCTGGTAGTGGATCTCGTTGCGGACGCGGTGGAGGAAGTCGTAGGCGGCATCGATCCGGCGCAGCGCGGTGGCGGTGAGGAGCTTGCCATCCACAAGGTCGTGCAGGTCGGCGCTGCCGCGCTTCACGCGGGCAACCCAGCGGATATTGTGGTAGTCGCGCATGCCGCCGCAGCCCTCCTTCACGTTCGGCTCCTGGAGGAAGACGGTCTTGGAGAACTTCTGGTGGCGGGTCCGCAGGTCCTGGCGGCGCAGTTCGAAGAAGGCGCCCTGGCCCTTCTTCACGCAGTCCTTGTCGAAGCGGGCTTGGAACTCCGCGAAGAGCTTCTTGTCCCCGGCCAGAATCCGGGCGTCGATCATCGCGGTCTTGTTCTGGGGATCGGCCTTGGACTGCTCGATGCACTCGGCGACCGAGCGGCAGGCGTGGCCGACCTTGAAGCCGACATCCCACATCAGGTAGAGGATCTCCTGGATCAGCGAGGACAGGTCCGCGGGCAGCTTGTTCGAGGCGCGCGGCAGCAGGAACAGCAGGTCGATGTCCGAGCCGGGATTCAGGGTGCCCCGGCCGTAGCCGCCGACGGCGACCAAGGCGAGTTGCGGTTCCTCCTTGCGCTTGGAAAGGGCGAGGTCGAAGAGCGAGCGGAGCACGACATCCAGCAACTCGGCCCGCGCGCCGGCGATCTCCAGGCCGCCCGCTCCCGCGCGATGGCGGAGCTTGATGCGGTGTTCCTCGATCTTGAGGAAACGGCGGTAGAGGGCGATGCGTTCGGCCGGCGAGAGGTGGCCCTGCACGGCCGGCTTGAGGGCCGTCTTCGCATGGGCCTGAAGGGTTTTAAGATGGGTGGACATCCGCTGCGTGCAGGGTGCGCTGAATTCCCCGGCGGTCAAGGCGCGGGGCCGGGTTGTGAACAATGGGTGAGCAAATGCGGCAGATCTCCCCCAATTCCCTCGGAATCAGGCCCCTTGCTGTGAACAAGCCGCTTTTCGGCGGTGGACAAGTCCGCGCGCGGGCGGCACAAGGCGGGCATGAAGAAGACCTTCCCCTTGGTGGTAGCGGAGCGGCAGCCGAAGCTGGTGCTCGACGCGATCAAGAACGAGCTCCGCAAGTACCTGAAGCGGGAGCGCCGCAAGCCGCTGCCGGAAGGCGTGGATTTTTGGGACTTCGATTGCAAGGTCGGCAAGGGCGAGGCCGAGCCGGAAGTGAAGCATCCCGGCGACGTCGAGAAGGCAATCGAGGAGGCCGCCAAGGAAGGCTGCCCCTCCGTGCTGGTGGAGATCCACGCGAAGCCGGGTCACCGGACGAAGAAGGAGAAGGAAGCGGGCGGCGAGGCGGTCTAGAGCCGTTCACGTCCAAGCCTCGCTTCAGATCGCGCGGCCAGTGGCGTCGATCAGGTCGCCAAGCACCGCGATCGCCTCGCGCTTCTGGGGGTCGAGGCCGCCGGGCCACGGCAGGGCGGGACCGGAGAGCAAATCCTTCTCCGGCAATGGCTCCGGAGCCGCTTGGCGGAGGGCCGCGCCGCCGGCGAGATCGGCCAGCGTGAACGAATCGATCGAAAGGTGCTCCCCATCGGCTGCGGCCATACCGGCGAAGCGGACGCGGCGTTCTTCATCGCGCTCCTTGGCGGTGGCGGCGTTCGCCCCGATCTCCTCCCGGCGGCGCTCGAGATTAAGACTGACCCGGTTGGTCGCGATGAATTGCTTCAGCCGCTGCGCATCCTCCAGAAGATAGGTGAAGTCGCGGGAAGCGGCGACGCGGGCAGCGCTCTTGCGAGCGAGTTCGGGAATGAAAAGGCGGTTCCGGTCCAGCGGGTGGAATGCCGGGGCGAGTGCGATCCGATCCGGCCCGAGGGCGAAGTCCAGGTCGCTCTCTCCCCTCTCCCGTCCATCGCCCGGGCCGGGCAGCACGATATCTGGAATCACCCCGCGATTCTGGGTCGAGAGTCCGGACGGCCGATAGAACTTCTGGACCGTGAGCCGCAGGGCACCGGCCCCGCTGCGCGCGGTGAAGAAGGGCATGCTGCTGCCGAGATCCTTGATGACTTGAACGGTGCCTTTGCCGAAAGTGGCGGCTTCTCCCACGATCACGGCCCGGTTGTCATCCTGGAGGGCGGCGGCGAAGATCTCGCTGGCTGAGGCGCTGCCACGGTCGGTGAGGACCACCAGCGGACCGCCGTAGAGCGGATCATCGGCGGTCGATTCCAGAACTGCAATTTTGCCGTAGCCGTCCTTCACCTGGACCACGGGCGAGGGGCGGGTGAAGAAGCCGGTCATCCGCTCGACCTCGGTCAGGGAACCTCCGCCATTGCCACGGAGGTCGATCAGCAGGCCGTCGATGGCCTCGCCCTTCAAGCGGAGCAGGAGCTTCTCGACATCCAGCGAGCACGCCGTCCGGCTCTTCTCGAAGTCGCGATAGAAGGATGGCAGGGTGATGAGGCCCAGCTTGCGTTCTCCCGAATCACCCTTCACTCGGATGAGCTGCGCGCTGGCCAAGCTTTCCTCGACCGGGACCTGGCCGCGGAGGATGGAGATGGTGGCCGCGCCGGGGGCTCCGGTGGCAGGCTCCACGCTCAGGGTCACGGGAGTGCCAGCGCTTCCCCGGATCAGCTCGGCGACCCGGTCGCTGCCCATGAACAGGATATCCAGCGACTCCCGCGGGCCCTCGCCGTCGGGGTCGATGGCGATCACGCGGTCGCCGGGCTGCAAGCTGCCTTGGCGATCGGCCGGACCATTGCGGACCACGCTGCGGATCAGCGTCGCACCGTTCGGATCCGCCCGGATTCCCACGCCGATGCCGTTGATCTCGTTGCGCATGTCTTCATTGAAGAGTTCGACATCGCGCGTGTTCATGTAGTCGGTGTGGGGATCGAAGGCTTGAGCGACGGAGCTGAGAAAGGTGGAGGCGACCTTCGCGGGAGCGCTGTCCGCCTCGACATCCGCAAGCACCCGGCGATAGCGGGCCGCGAGCTTTTCCCCAGGACTCTTTTCACCGGTGGCGGATTCCTGGCCGGGGACAGCGGCTTCACGACGCAGGATCTCCGCCAGCAGCGCTTCCTTCACCTGCTGACGCCAGAGGATCATCGCCTGAGATTCATCCCGCGGCCACGTGGCGTCCTTGCGGCTGGCCGGGATGGATTCGTCCTGGGTGAAATCGAAAGGAGGAGCCGCCAGCAAGCGGCCGGCCTCCTCTACCCGCGCGGCGACCCGCAGGCCAAAGGTCCGCGAGATATCGGAGGCCGCGGTCATGCATTCTCCTTTCAGCAAGAGGTCATCGAGGGACTCCCCGTACGACTGCTCGAAGCGGTCGATATCCTGGCGGGTGAAGAAGAGTTTTCCGGGATCGAGCGCCTTCAGGTAGTTCTCGAGGAAGCGGCTGCTGAGCCTGGAAAACGGCTGCCGGGCGAAGTGGCCGTTCTGGAGAGCGATGGCCATGCACTTGCCGACATCATTGAAGTCCGCCTGTCCCGCGGAGGCGGGGGCCCGGAGGAAAACGAGCGCGGCGCAGAAGGTGGCGAAGATGCGGGAGCGTGGAGTCATACGGAATTCTCATTAAAAGCCGGCTGTCCCGAAGGCCCGGGCCGGGCAGATCTAACAAGTGGGGTTCGATTCTCCCCCACAGGCGTGAGGGGAAGACCCGGGTCAGGCTGAAAAACGCCTCGGGTCCGCGGTGCCGGGCCTGAGGATTACTTCAAGCCGCGGACCGTAAAACGGGATCTCGGAATCGTCCGGTGGAGTGGAAAGCAATCGCCGTGGCGGGTCGCCGAAACGACTCGCCGTTTCATCCTCGAAGCCGGGGTCCTGGCCCGGATCGGAGGGGTTCTGCGGGAGAGCAGGCGGTGGGGCGGGCTGGGTCGCCGCCTCCATCTCGCTAACGGATGCGGATTCGTGAGGGCGCAACCTTATCGCCATCGCGGCCAGCACTGCCGTGGCAAGTGCGACAGCCTGGAAGGGACCCGCCAGCCGGGTTGGAAACAAAGCGCGCAGCCAAAGGAAGAATCTCGTGGACGGCGGCAGCGTCATGCGTGGAATTTGTGCCATTAGCAGCGGCGGCACCGGGCTGGCGGCATGGGCGGGCAGGCAGAGCGCCAGCAAGGCGGCCGAGGTCGCGATACCGCGGCGCTCCAGCAGGACGCGCATCTTGTCCATCGCCCGCTTCAGGCGCATGCGGACCGCGTCCTCCGTGAGGCCGAGGGCCCGGGCCATTGCTCCATGGGAACACCCGGTGAAGAAACGGGAGAGGATCAGTTCGCGGTCGCGAGCGGGCAGTTGGCCGATCACTTCGTCGATGACCGGCGAGATCTGGTCCCAAGGAAACTCTGGGCCGTCGCCACTTGTCGTGGTCTTGTCGGCAAAGGTCGCCGCGACGTTTTCGCGCTGGCGGCGGCGGGTTTCGGAACGGACCAGATCGATCGCCATCGAGCGCGTCACGCGGTGGAGCCAGACATTCAGCGTGACGCCTGGAGGCAGGGCGTGGCTCAGCGAGGCGAGCTTGATCATGACCGTCTGGGCGACTTCCTCCGCGAGGTCGGGAGCCCGGGTGACCCTCAGCGCGGCCGAATAGACGAGGCCCAGGTGGGCAGCGGCCAGCTCCGAAAAGGCACTCTGATCGCGAGTCGCCAGAAAGCGCTCCAGCAGCTCGGAATGATCTCCGGTGATCCTCGGCATGATCTTCATCGTTTTCTTCCGCTATCTATTCGTCGCCACGGGACAGAACCGAACAATTATTTTTCGCTCAAGGATCTCTAGCATCGATCACGGCCTGCCACTGCCCGCGGGTCTTTCCGCTGGCAATAAGAGCGGCCACTGCATCGATCCTGCCGGGAACCCCTTCCGATTGCTTCCATTCCTTCAAGGCGGCGATCTGGAGTGCGGTCGAGTCCATCGAGTTGATTACCCTTGCCGCCAAGGCGGGATTTTCAAAGCCCGCCAAGGGGATTTGCGAAAGCGCGAAGTTCTTCTGGACCGCAGGCAGACCGACAACGACGTCGAGAACTTCCGCCGGATTTCCCGAGCCCAATGCCTGAAAGAAAATCCGCCCGGCATAGAGCCCTTCGCCCCAGCCGTAATCCTTGACCATGCTGGCAATGGCTTCGAGAACCTCGCGGTTCGGCTCGTTCCTGGCCATCGCCTCCAGCACCGTCTGGCAATCCCCCGGCTTGAGCCACCCGCTCTCCAGATCTTCCTTGAGGCTTGCGACCACTTGAGCCGGCTGTGAAGCCGCCAACTTCGCAAGGGCCTCGCGGTAGCCGGCGATCTCGCCAGCATCGCGCAGGGAGTTCAAGGCGCCCTCCGGATCCGACTCCAAACCCGGTCCAATCACCGCTGAATTGATCAAGTTGCCGACAGATGACCTCGCCAGCCGCGCGATTCCGATCTTCTCACCCATGGATCGGCGCGGCAGAAGGTATTCGCGCCACGCCCGGGTGCGCAGATGGACATGAGTGATCCGGTTGAGCAGCGGGGCAACCTCCGCGGGATCCTTGTCCGCCAAGCCCCGGGCGGCAGTGTCCACCATTTCGTGAATGCCCTCGAGGGACGGGCAGCGGTTGAGTTCCTTGAAAAAAGCGCCGGGATCTTCCGTTGCCAAACCTTGCAGGGTCTCCAAGACACGCGCCGCGTCACCGCTGCGGAGATCGGTACCGAGGCGAGCGGAGGCCGTCTTCGCCAAGCCTGGTTCCGGACCTCCCGGCTGATCGCGGGAGAAGAAGCCTGCGGCAAAGCCGGCCGCACCGAGAACGATGATGAAGAGGGTGAACTTCATGGCATCGTCACCGGTTCAGGGAGTGATCTCGCGGACCTTGGCGAGGATGCGGTCGCGATAGCGCGAGGGCTCGATCTTGCCGGTGTAGGCTTGTGGGCTCGCGGGGTCGAAAGCGATCCACTCGATGATGAGATCTTCTCCAGCGTTGTGGCCATCTTCATCATCGGAGATGCGTTTCGCAAAGTCGATGGCGAGTTGGATATTGCCTTGGCGGTTGAAGAGCGAGGAGGCGGCCTCCGCCAGCATCTTGTTCCGCTGCTCCGCGGGTAGCGACGAATCCGCAATCGAATTCAAGATCACGCGAGCGCCCGGGTCTCCCTGCGAATTGACGGCGGTGTCCAACATCACCCCGGCAAGGGCCGGCCTCAAGCTTTCAGGCACACCGCTCCACTGCAGATCCGGCACACCGGCCGTCTCGATGAGATGCTTCATGCCGGGCAGCATGCGGCCAGCATTGAGCCCTTCCCACCAGTTGCCGCTCGCGTCGAAGTTGGCAAAGAGTTCGCGGGCTTTCGCTTCTCCGTCGAGCAGCTCCGCCATCCGGGAGTCGCTCCTCCCCGCCCGCAACTTCTCCAGTCCTTCGTCGTCCAATTGCTGGAGGACGTGGGACAGAGCTTCGTCCCTGTCGATCTTCACTTCTCCGCTACAACAGAGCGTGAGGAAGCGGAGCGCAGCCGCAGGCCCGAGCGTGCAAGAGCGGATCGCGGATTCAAAAGGTTCGTCCGGCCATGCGAAGCGGCCCTGCTCGAGGAGATCCAGAAACAGACCGGGCTCATGCCCGATCGCGGAGTGAGCGCGCCCACGCATCGGCCCGGCGGCAAGAGCCATGAAGTACTCCGAGTCCGCCAGCAGGTGGAGGAAGGCACCGGGTTCCGGAGCGAGTTCCTCGATGCAGCGCTCCACCAGCTTCCTCCTGTCCGCTTCGGGGAAGCTTGCCAGGATCGCATCAAAGGTCTTCCCGTCTCGCCTTGCGATGCCCACCAGGAGCGCGACCAACTCGTCCCCGGAAGCATCGGAAGCGTCTCTCAACTCGCCGATGCGCGCGCGGGCTGAAGCGAGATTGCCGGTCGAGACCTCGCAGAGAAGAGAGGAGAGGTCGTTGGTAGGTCGTGGCACCGGCTCCGCGACTGCCGCCTGCGGTACAGGCGCGACCGGCGAAGGCGCGAGTCCACGACCGATGATGAAGGCTGCTACGGGAACGCAAACTGCAAGGGCAGTCCGGAGCAGGCGTTGCTTCCCAGCCATAATCGGACGATCCCAAAACGAAGCAGTGCTGTCTACCTTCAAGGTCACTCCAACCATCCCAGCGCTGCCACCGCCGGACGGCAGAAGCAACCGTCGTGGCGGGTGCAATCGGAAGGCCGTAAAGGAGAGCGCCGCTGCGATGCTGCGGATCTACCGATGAGGCAGGCTTCCTTGGACCACTCTGCCGGGCGGTGCCCAGCGGTCCCAGTGGGCTGCCACTGGGTTAGGCACGGAGGGATATAGGCGAGGTCTACTGCCGGATCACGTGCACGCCCTTCTTGCTGCCGGCGGCGAATTCCAGCTTGCCGTCGCCATCGAGATCGACGGCCAGCACCTGGCAGCCGACGCCGGAATCGTTGTCGATCACGGAGGGCACCCACTTCACGTCCTTGCCGTCCTTGCGGTTGTAGAAGACCACCGCGAGCGCGGGGTCCTTCGAGCCGGGGTCGTTCGCCATGTGAGCCCAGAAGCGCTTGCCGGTGATGAAGTCCATGCGGCCGTCCTTGTCGAAGTCGCCCATTTCGAGGGCGTGGAGCTGGCTGAACTGGAGGCCATCGGGGCCGGTCTTGGCCGGGTCTTCCGGGAGGATCTCGTGGCGGGTGAAGGTGATCTTGCTGCCCTTCTTGAAGTTCTCATACCAGGCCAGGCCATAGCCGTGGCCGTTCAGGCTGGTGACCATGTCGTTGTCGCCATCGCCATCGACATCGAAGACGGGCATCTGCGCGCCACCGGGACCGGCGAAGTCTTCCTTGTGCCAAGTCCATGCGCCGTCCTTTTCCGCGGGCTGCTCGAACCAACCCTGCTTCTCAACGATGTCCACCCGGCCATCGCCATTGAGATCGCCCGCGCCGAGGCCATGGGTATAAGGGGAATCGCTACGCTTGTCGGAGATCGGGATGAAGGTCCACGGCTTCGTGCCATCGGGCCAATCGACTTTTCCATAGCCGAATTTCCCGTCCTGCATGCAGACCATCTCCTCCTTCCCGTCCTTGTCGATATCGACCCAGATCGGGCTTTCGGTGGCACCTTGGGCCAAGACGCGGTGGGTCACCCACTCGCCTTCCTTGCCGGGATTGATGTAGAGGTCGATCCCGCGGCCGGGATGGCGGGCCATCAGGATATCGTTTTTGCCATCGCCATTCAGGTCATCCACCCACGCGAGGAAGGAATCCTCCATGTAGGCTTCGATAGTGGTGGCGGCGCCCGGGCGGTAGTTCTTCGCTTCCTTGAAATCCGGTCCCTTGAACCAGAATGCTCCTGCGACGAGGTCCTTCACGCCATCGCCGTCGAGGTCCCCTGCCCCGAGGCCTTCGGAAAGGAAGTCTTTCGTCAGGACCTGCTTGCTCCACTTCTTGGCGGGCGGGGATTGGGCAAGAGCGAAGGCGAGGCCGAGGAGGCCGACGGGCAGGAACAGAGCGCGGGGTTTCATGGAAGCTATGGAAACGGGTTTGGAAGCGTGGAACTTTCGAGAAGTGGACGCCCGGTTCCCCACGCGGCAAGAAGGATTCCTCCCGAACTTCAGTTTGTTGTGGGGAATCGACAGTCTCCGCGGCAAGCGGTATCGCTTTGTTGAAATCCGCGCCTGATTCGCCCCGTTAGACCCCAGCCATGATCCGCTGCATTCTCGCCCTCGCCCTGATCGCCCCCGTGCTTGCCAAGGAGCCCGCGCCCCTGCCCGCCGAGCTTTCCGCCTATGTGCTGGACCCGGCACCAGAGCCACAGGGCCTGCAGCTCAAGAAGGGCGACCGGGTGGCGATTTGCGGCGACTCGATCACCGAGCAGAAGCGCTACTCGGTGATCATGGAAAGCTACCTCAGCGCCTGCCTGCCGCAGTTGGAGATCACGTGCCGCCAATATGGCTGGAGCGGCGAGCAGGCCGGCGGCTTCCTCGGGCGCATGGAAAGCGACGTGCTGCGCTTCCAGCCGACCTTCGCGACGACCTGCTACGGGATGAACGATTTCCGCTACATCCCTTACAACGAGCCGGTGGCGGCGGAGTTTCGCAAGAACGAGACCGCGATGGTGCAGGCCTTCAAGAAGGCGGGGGCGCGGGTGTTGTTAGGTTCGTCCGGCATCATCGACACCGTCCCGCCCTGGGTGAAGACCGCATCGGGCACCAAGGAGGATCTCAACCTCTGCCTCTCCAAATTCCGCAACATCGGGATCCAGGTGGCGACGGCGGAGCAGGTCGGATTTGCGGATCTCTACCGGCCGATGCTGCTGGCGGATTTTCAGGCGGAAAAGTCCCTCGGGCCGGAGTTCATGGTCGCGGGCAAGGACGGCGTGCATCCGAACTGGGCCGGTCAGGTGATCATGGCCTACGCCTTCCTCAAGGGCATGGGCATCGATGGCGATCTGGGCACGATCCGCTACGATCCCGCATCTAACAAGGCCACCGCCACGGCGGGCCATGAGGTGCTGTCCTGCGCGGATGGCAAGATCACGCTGCGCAGCACCAAGCTTCCGTTCAGCCCGGGACCGGGAGACCTAAAGAACGACGACTCGATTCGCGCGGGCATGGCGCTGGTGCCCTTCGATGACGACTTGAATCGCCTGGTCCTGAAGATCGAAGCCCCCGCCGCGGCGAACTACGAGGTGAGCTGGGGCGAGGCGACGCGCAGTTACACGGCGGATCAGCTCAAGGCCGGGGTGAATCTGGCGAAGGACTTCGAGACGAATCCCCTGCTTCCGGCTTTCAAGAAGATCTGGGACGCGGTGGAGGCCAAGCAGGCCTACGAGACCCGCCAGATCAAGAGTCTGGTGCACGGCCTGGAAGGTGCCGCGGATCGGGAAGGAACCTTCGCCGTGACCGAAAAGGCGCGGGCCAAGCTGGTTAAGACGCTGGAGGATGCGAAGCAACCCGCTGAACACGCGATTCTGGTGAAGGCGCGGTAAGCGGATCAGACGGTGGCCTGATGGATCACCATCTGCGGGAAAGGAATGTCCCATTCCTTCTCGTTGCAGACTTCGATGCAGGCCGTCTGGATCATCCGCTCCAGCGCGGCGTAGCGTTGGGCCGCCTCGCCATTGAAATCCGCGAGGATGCGGTAGTCCAGCGAGCTTGCCGCCGCCGCATTGAACTCCACCCGGACCGAGCGCACTTGCTCGCGCCCGAGGGCCTCCACCAGATGCCGGAGCACGCCATCCTGCAGTGCCTGCGGCACCTCGTTCGTCGCCGTGGCGCGATGGCTGTAGCCGATCCCGAAGGTGGCTGAAACCCGGAAGCCCCGCGAGAGATTCTCCGGACACTGATCGAGGAACTCCGCGGTCGGATAGGTCTTCAAGCTCCCGCCCAGGCGCAGTACCACCACCTGCTCCGGAGTCTGCTGCAGGACCTTGCCGAAGCAGCCATCGTCCAAACGTACCCAGTCGTTTTCCCGGGTCGGAAACCACGGCTCCTTCGCTTCCGATGGGCGTGAGTGCAGCGGCAGGACATCCTTCACCGGCAGGCGCATGGTGCCGCCGGTGAGTTCAGGATTACTAAAGTCGCAGTACATGTTCAGGGCATCGACTTTCCATGGAATGCCATCGTAGATGAGCCGCTCGCCCTGACGCACCGAGCCCAGATTGAGGATCACCTTGATCTGCTCGATGTAGGGTGGCAGCGCCTTCTTGGAAGCCCACAGCAACCCGAGGATGAAGATGATGGTGATGGTCAGCATCAGCCAGTCCCCCTTCAGGTAAAAGACCAGCGTGGATGCGAACACGGCCAGCACCACCGCGACCCCCGCGACGATGAGATCCGCCGAGCGCGCCATCAGGCCGTTCACGCGCTTGCGGTGGAGCGGGCTGAACTTGCGCAGGCCCCGGTAGCCCCGTCGGGTCGCGAGATACACTCCCAGCGCGGCTCCGAAGGCGAGCAAGAGATTCAGCCCGCGGCTGCGCCAGAAATCGGAGAAGAGGCCGGAGATCGCGTCCCAGGCCGAGGGCGTATTCTTCTCCCGCTCCTCGATCTGGCGGGAAAGGGTCTCGGTCTCGCTGGCCGCTTCATCGACCCGGCTCGACCAGAGCTTGCGGGTGTTCTCCAGCTCCTTGCGGACGTTGTCGTCCTTCGCCGCATCCAGCGCGGTGCGGGTGCGGTCGAGGGCTGCGCGGGAGACCTTCTGACGCTCGAGCCAGACGCGAAGTTCTGAGCGGAGTTCTTCCATTTCGCGGGGCTTGGAGGTGGCTTCGCGGAGGCCGTTGAAGAGCGGCTTCAGCAGGTCCTTGAATTCGTTGTCGAAGCTCGCTTCCTCCTCCGCCGCGCTGAGGTAGGCGGTGTCTTCCACACCGGTCGCCACGATCCGGAAGTTCGCACGTAGTTGCTGGACGCGCTCACGCTGCGCATTCACGCGCTCGGTGATCTCCTTCTTGGCCTCGTCGGTCGTCGCCTTCTCCAGTTCGGTCCGCAGGGCATCGAGATCCTTTTCCGCATTCAGGATCGCCGGGATCAGTCCCTGCAGGGTTTCGATATTCTTCGCGACATCCGCGGGCGGCGGCAGGGCCTTCGGCTTCTTTTGCGCGAAGGCGGCGGTGCCAGCCAGCAGGAGGAACGCGAGAACGCGAAGCAAAGTCATGCCGCGACCCTAGATCGTGCCTGTGGAGCGCTCAACCTCCGATGACTCCGTGCCAGGCCCAGAGGGTCGGATCGAGTTCCTCGCGGGCTGCCGCGATGATCTCGTCCGCCTGCGAAGCGTCATCGAGCACCGCGAACATCGTCGAGCCCGAGCCGCTCATCAGGGCTCCCGCCACGCCCGCCCGTGCCAGCAGCGAGGCCTTCACCTCGGCGAGGAAAAGGTGCTTCTGGAAGACCGGGCGCTCCAGATCATTGACCAGTTCGCCCCACGGGAAGACCTGCGGGCCATAGGAAATGCCGGGCAGCTCACTGGATCCGGTCCAGCGCTTGTAGGCATCGGGTGTCGCTACGCCAAATCCCGGCTTGAGCAGCAGGACTGTTAGAGCAGGCAGGCTGGCGGCATCCGAGATCGTTTCACCACGGCCCGTCGCCCGCGCCACCGCCGGCCCGAGGAAAAAGGGGATGTCGGAGCCGAGGGTGGCGGCGATTTCCATCAGCTTCGCGGTATCAAGGGCCTCGTCGTTCAGCCGGTTCACCGCCTGCAAGGTCGCTGCGGCATCACTGCTGCCGCCGCCGAGCCCGGCTCCGTGGGGGACGCGCTTTTCGAGGTGGATCGCGAGCGATTCCGTGAAGCCGGTGGCGGCGCGATAGGCGGCCAAAGCTTTGATCACGAGATTCGAGCCGTCCGCCGGGACCGAAGGGTCGTCGCAGGTGAAGGCATCCGCATCGGCCGGGCAGAAGGAAAGCCGGTCGCAAAGCCCGGGCAGCCGCACCATCAGCGAGTCGATGTTGTGGAATCCATCCTCCCGCCGGCGCAGCACGCGGAGCGAGAGATTCAGCTTCGCCGGGGCTTCAATGATCAGCGGCTCGTTCATTGCACCTCCTCCCTTCCAATGAGGGCCAGCATCCGGCCGGTGCGGCCCTTTTCGATCCGGTAGCTGTAGTAGTTCTCCAGATCGCAGGCGGTGTCCTCGCCCAGATCGTGGAACTCCCCCACCCCGGCGCGTTCCGCCTGGCGGGCGATCTCCGCGGCGAAGTCGATTTCGTAGTGCGGAGGACGGATGCAGGGGCCGAGCACCACCACCAGATCCTGCGGGCGGGTGCCGAAGCTGCGGGCCATGAGGGAAATCCCCTCTCCGAGAATTCCCAGTTCGGTGCCCTTCTTCCCGGAATGCAGGAGCCCCACGGCCCCGGTTCCGCGATCGGCCAACCAGATCGCGCCACAATCGGCGACGTAAATCCCGAGGACTTCACCCGCGGTGGCAGTGACCAGACCATCCACGCCGGGCACCACCGGCAGTCCGTCGCCCGCGGAAACGGTCGCCGTTCCGGGCACTACTGCCACACCTTGGCCGTGGATCTGCTCGGCCCGCCACCAGCGGTCCGTGCCGAAATCCGCGCGCACCCGCGCCTCGTGGAGCGGCCGCAGCCGCGCCAGGGTTTCGTCGCGATCGGTCGTCGCTTCGATGTGGTCCACGCGACCAATCCAGCCCGCCCGGAAACCGGGCAGGCTGTTGATCGGATTCAGAAAAGAGAGCGCCTCCGTCACGGGCACAAACCGTAACGGAGGCGCGATCGATCCGCCTAGGGGTTTTTAGTCGGCGGCCTCGTCGCTCACGCGATAGCGCGCGCCCGAATGGCACGCTTCGTATGCTCGACGGCCTCTGCCTGGTCCTCGTCCATCTCGGACAAGATACCCGCGAGGTCCGTAGCAATTTCCGTCCGCATTTTGGCGACCAGCTCCACACCCTTATTAGTGATGCGGACCATGATCTTGCGGCGATCTTCTGCTGCGTGCACCCGCTCGACGTAACCTAGCTTTTCCAAACGATCGACGAGGCCAGTGGCCGCGGCGGTCGAGTGACCCATCTTCTTCGCGATATCTGACATGGTCAGATAATCCTCGCTAGAAAGGTAGGCCAGAAGGAAGAACTGGGGGAACGACACGTTGCCTTTGTTGAGTTCGTTTGACAGGTTCAGGATACAGCTTCGCTGCGTGAACAGGACGAAGTCAGCGAGGCGATCTGCATCGGCGTGCAATGAGGCGCTTGTCGCGCCCGAGGTGCTCAGTTTCATGGCTGGTTGTAGTATTCATCTTTCGGGACATGTAAGGGAGCACAGCCTTTGCGAATGAGAACCTAACAAGGATGCCGGACTGTAAGCAAGGCCAAATTTCAAATTAATCACCTAACACTGCGGATTCGGGTCGATCATTTTGAAATTCATGGCCTTGCGGGCAGTTCGTCAGAGTCTTTTTGTGTTTCAAGCTGTGGCGTGGGGGATCCCCCGATGGCAGTCGTGGGAGAGGCGGGACCCTCCTCCGGTTCTGCAATCGGCCTATAATATACCGAATCCCCAACTTTCGCCAACCCTGAACGAATATCTGCTGCCAAATATTGTCCCAATTTTTCCCCGGTCGTCGCCAGATTCGAGGTACGACCCTCATTGCCAATACCTGACAACAATCCCCCGTCCGGAACTTTCCAAGGTCCATAGGCCTCAATTAGCACAAAATTCGCCCCGGCGGGCATTGAGGCGACCCGGCCGACCAAACGAGGCTTGGTCGACTTCTCGACCTTCGCCGGCTCGTCGTCCTTGAAGAGAAAACAGGAACTCAAAAGAACACAGGCAGGAATCAGAAGGGCTCGCATGGCAGCAATAGCGCCACGGTCCCCCGCCCGATTCAAGCTCCGGGGGCCGCGGCGTTCTGATTTCTCGCGGGAACCTTCCGCCCTAACTCACGCGATGTCATTCTCCAGCACGATCCGGTAGCGGGCCTTGCCGGAGCGCAAGTGCTCCAGTGCGTCGTTGACCTTCGACATCGGGAAGGTCTCCGTCACCGGCGCGATCCCGTGGCGGGCGCTGAAGGAAAGCATGAGGTCCAGCGCCGAAGGACTGCCGGTCGGAGAGCCGGTGATGGATTTCTGCCCAAAGATCAAGCTCAGCGCGGGAAGCGGCAGGGGCTCCAGCACGGCGCCGACCAGATGCAAGCGGCCGTGGGGTGCGAGGGTATCGAGCAGGCCCGGGAGGTCGATTGGCACATTGATGGTGGAGATGATCAGGTCCAGGCTGCCGGCGATCTTCTTCAGAGCATCGGGGTTCTTCGTATTGTGGACGAAATGAGCGCCGAGCTTGCGGGCCTCCGCCTCCTTGCTGTCGCTGGTGGTGAAAGCGTGAACCTCGCAGCCCCATTTGTTCGCGAACTGGAGCGCCATGTGACCCAGCCCGCCGATGCCGATCACCCCGACGCGCGCGGTGGGCGGGAGATCGTAAGCGAGCAGCGGCGTGAACACCGTGACACCTCCGCAAAGCAGCGGGCCGGCTTTGGCCGGATCAACCCCTTCCGGAAGGGGGCGCGCCCAGATCCACTGCACCCGCAGGCGGTCCGCGAAGCCGCCGTGACGTCCGACAATGGTGCCTTGGTTGGTTGCGCAGAGATTGTGGTCGCCGGCGATACACTGCGGGCAGGAAAGGCAACTAAAGGCGGTCCAGCCCACGCCGACAAGCTGGCCGATCTTCAAGCCCTTGGCATGCTCGCCAAGTGCGACCACGGTGCCGACCGCTTCGTGACCGGGGACGAAGGGATATTTCGACATGCCCCAATCGTTATCGAGCATCGAGAGGTCGGAATGGCAGATGCCGCAGTGGGTCACCTGAATTTCCACCTCCTCCGGGCCGAGTTCGCCCGGGTCGTAGCTGAAGGGCTCGAGCTGACCTTTGGAACTGGTGGCGGCGTAGGCGTGGATCTGGCTCATGATCGTGAATGAATGGAGGGTTGATCGATGCGGGGAGACATGGACCTCGTGGTGGGGAAAAATGCGGACCATTCTTTTCTCCACCCTCCCCTCCCCCGGCGCCAGCGATTATTTGGATCGGTGCCGCCACCCACCCTCACTCCGCCACCTTGATCTGGCGGAAGACCCAGATGCTAAAGAGGCTGATCGTGATGGCAATGAAGCCCAACTGGTCGAAATGCAGCATCTCGACCCCGGCACCCTTGACGACGATCATGCCGCCGATGGCCGCGGCCACTCCCGAAGAAAGATCGCGCGAGCAGGAGACGAGGCTCATGTAAGCGCCACGCCGCGCCGAGGGCACCGCCATCGAAATGGCGGCCTGGGCGGGGATGAACCGTCCGCTGGCGAAGATGAAGAAGAGCGCCGCATTCAGCAGCACGTGCCACAGAGGCAGGGGGCCGGAGGTGGAGAGGTGAAAGACGATCGCGCAGGCGCACACGATCATGATCGCGAAGACCCGGAAACGGCCGTGCCGGTCGGCGAGCTTGCCCACATACGGCCCGGTGAAAATCGTGACCACCCCGCCGACGAGGTAGACGAGGAAAAGATGCTCCTCCGCGAGCCCTACATTGCCGACGAGATAGGGCGCAAGGTACGGGATGACCAGGAAGTGGCCCATCACGCACACCATCATCAGGGCGATGCCGGTCCATGCGTTGCGGTCCTTCAGCAGGGTGATGAAGTCCTTCCGGTGATCCGCGCCGACACGGTTCAAGTGGCCCCGCACCGGCGGCAGGAAGCGGAATAGCAGGACCCACACGCCCGCCGCGATCACCGCGATCGCCAGGAAGGGAGCCTCCCATTTCCACCATTGGGCCAGCTTCAGGCCCAGCGGGACCCCCAGCGCCGCCGCGGCGGAAAAGGCGGTCATGATGATTCCCATGCCCCGGGCACGCCGTTCCGCGGGCACGACATCTGCGACGATGGTCAACAAGGTGGCACTGCTGATCCCGCCGAAGGCACCGCAGATCGCGCGCGCGGTGATCAGCATCCCGGGCGTGGTGGAGAGCCCGCAGGCGAGCGTGCCCAGCGCGAAGCCCGCGTAGCAGAAAAGCAGCAGCTTCTTGCGGTCGAAGCGGTCCGCGAAGGGAGCCATCGCCAGCCCGACCACCCCGGCGGTGATGGCGAAGGCGGAAATGATGTGGCCGAACTCAGCCGCGGAAATATTGAGCTCCCGCATGAGCTGTGGACCCAGCGGCATCATCACCATGAAATCCATGATGTGGGTGAACTGCACACAGGCGAGCAGCAGGAGAAGGGTGCGCTCGGAGACGCCGCGGCCGGAATCGGTCATTCAATCAGGCGTCCACGGGGACGCGCCGCCTCCGTCGCACCGAACCGCACCGCGCGCAAGTCCCGGGTGGATTGAAGGATTGTCACCGCCGCCTTCGGATGGCATGAATGGGATAAGGTCGGATCATCCATCCGGTCTTTGGGAACCCGTGAAAAAGTCCGCGCTGCTTTTCCTCATCCTGCTCGGCGGCATCGTGGTCTCCTGGAAGTGGCTGAAATTCGGTTCGCGGTTGTTCCTCAGCCCGCCGGAGATCAGCGGAGGGGTGCTGCGGACTGATGAAGCGGCGGGAGGGAGACTCTATTACCTGACGACGCAGTGGGAAAAGCGGGTGAGCCGCAGCAGCAGTCGCAGCAGTTCCAGCACGAGAACGGACAGTTGGCTCAATACCGACCTGTGGGAGCTGGACGCGGCGACCGCACAGCCGCTGTCCCGGCGGCGGATCAAACGGGACAAGGTGAACGGCGACCACAAGGCGATGGGCATGGAGCAGGGAGTGCTGTGGGCCCGGATCCCCGAGTTGGTCGGCATCCGCTTGGCCGATGGCGAGATCATCGCGGACAGCGCGAAGATCGAAGCGCGCAATCCGGCGCTGGCGGGCTTGATGCCGAAGCCCGCCGGCACGGGGATTTTCCTACCCGAATCGATGCAGCCGCTGAAGTTCATCCCGCAGAGCGGGATGATCGTGAGGCTGGACGATGCACGACAGGTGCGGATCGATCCGCTCACGCTCGAGGCCACGCCTTATGTGAAGTCTAAGCCTACGACCGGATCGTCGAGCGCGGTGGAGGCATCCGCTCCGGCTCTCGGAATGGCCCCGATGTCCATTAGCAATGGCATGGACTGGTATGCCATGGTGCGCGGCCTCGCGATGCAAGGGCCCGAAGGCGGCGGCCAATGGCTCGGGCTGCTGTCCGAACCCGAGCTGGCAACGCTGCAGGAAAACCACCTCGTCGGCCACCAGATGGACTTCAGCACGCCCGCGCGTCAGAAGCTTTACCGTGCGGAGTTGAAGACGGTTCAGGAATTCCTGGGACCGCTCGTGCAATACATGGACCCGGCGGCTCTGCCGGAAAGCCCTGAATTCCTGATGGCGGGACTCTTGACCCAGGGGTCCGGCGGTAGCAGCGGGCAATCCGCGATGTGGAGGCGTCAGCCGGACAGCGTGTTCGTGCTTTCGCGTGACCGGCTCGGTGATCAGGGCCGCCTGCAACTGGCCCGCATTTCGGGTCCGAAGGGCACGCCGGTCTGGAGTATCGCGCTGCCGCTTTCGAACATGAGCGCATGGATCCCGGGTGAGCGCCACGCGCTGATGTTAGGGCCGGATCCATCGGCCCAGCGTTCACCGATGGCCGAGGAGGGGGAAAACACGGTCCATCAGATCCTCGCGATCAATCTTGAGACCGGCGCAGTGCAGTCATTCAACCCAGACCTCCATCGCGATTGGCCGGTGCAAGACGCCAAGGTGGAAAAGCCGTGAAGTGCCACCCAGCGGATGGGAAAATCACGCTTCCGGACCGGGAGGGATTCGAACCCTCGGTACCTTATAAAGGGTACGCACCTTTAGCAAAGGTGTGCTTTCGACCACTCAGCCACCGATCCTCGGAACTTGCGTCGCGCGGAGGTTGAACATAGCCCGCGAAGCTCGTCAACCGTGCTGAAAGAGAAATCTCGGCAGCCTGCCCGCTCAGGGCAGATGGGCCGGGCGGCCCGGGCGCGCTTCAGCCCCGATCCATTGCATGAGCTCGGACTGATCCGGTCGGACTCAAGTGTCACCAAGGGCGCGAATCCCGGCCCTTGATCCATCCTAACAATCTCATGATCAGATTCATATAAGGTCATTCCGACCCTCATGAGAGAGGCGACATCACCATTGCAATGCATCGCATTACGATATAGTTGACCGCCCATTCACGCCGCACCTCATGAAAGTCCGCATCTCCGCCGCCTGGCAAAGGGCGCGCATCCCGCTTCTTGCCGTCGCGATCGCCGCAGCAGTCACGCTCACCGCCGTCGGCCTGATCCAACTGATCCGGATCTGCACGAATCTGGCCTTCCATGGCGTGTTCTCAACCGCGGAATCCGCCCCGGGCTTCGAAACCTGGGGCGCATGGGCTATCGCCGTGCCGGTGATCGGTGGCCTGATCATCGGCGTGATGGCGCGCTGGGGCAGTCCCGCGATCCGCGGCCACGGGATTCCCGAAGCCATGCAAGCGATCGGCACCGCCGATAGCCGGATCTCCGCCCGGGTGGCGATCCTCAAGCCTCTCTCCGCAGCCATCTCGATCGGCACCGGCGGACCCTTCGGTGCGGAAGGGCCGATCATTGCCACCGGCGGAGCGATCGGCTCGCTCGTCGGCCAGTGGCTGCCCAGCAGCCCGGTGCAGCGCAAGATCCTGCTCGCGGCCGGGGCCGCGGCGGGCATGACCGCGATCTTCGGCACGCCCTTGGCCGCGGTCTTGCTCGCGGTGGAACTGCTGCTTTTCGAATACCGCGGCCGGAGTTTCCTGCCGGTCGCTCTCGCCGCCGGCACGGCGATGGCCCTGCGTTCGCTCTTCCACGAGCCGCTGCCGATGTTCCCCTACGCCTTCGAGCGCACGCCGGACCTGCCGATCGCCGGCGGATCCCTGGTGATCGGGGCGATCTGCGGCCTGCTGGCGGTGGCGGTAACCAAGGCGGTGTATGCGCTGGAAGACGGCTTTGAGAAATTGCCCGTCCATTGGATGTGGTGGCCGGCCATCGGCGGGATTGCCGTGGGTGCCATCGGCTGGATCGAGCCGCGGACCATGGGCGTGGGCTACGACAACTTGCGGGTGTTGCTCGACGGTCACCTCGCGGTGAAAACGATCGCGGCGCTGGCGGTGCTGAAGTTCCTCTCCTGGTGGATCGCGCTCGGCAGCGGCACCTCCGGCGGCACGCTCGCGCCTCTCATGACGGTCGGCGGCGCGGCGGGTGCCCTGTGCGCCCACATGTTGCACGGCGTGCCTTACCTCGCGGATTTCCCGATCGGGCTGGGGGTTTTGATCGGCATGGCCGCCACCTTCGCCGGAGCATCCCGGGCTTTCCTGGCTTCGGTCGCCTTCGCCTACGAGGCCACCCATGCGGCCGACTCGTTCGGCGCCCTGCTGCTCGGCTGCGGGGCTGCGGTGCTGGTCTCGCGCATGCTGATGAAAGAGACGATCATGACCGAGAAGCTTGCCCGCCGCGGCCTGCGCATCCCCAGCGACTACGAACCGGATTTCCTCCACTCGCTCCGCGTCGGTACCGTGATGGAGACCCGCCCGCTGGTCGCCGGGCCAGAGGAAACCATCGCCGATCTCGCCGACCGTCTCGGCACGCCCGGCTCCCCGTGGCACGATGTCCGGTTGGTGCCGGTGGCCGCAGCGGATGGCACCCTGCTCGCCGTGATTTCCCGCGCGGACCTCTTCGCAAGCTTGGAGGCCCGGCCGCACGCGACGCTGCTCGAGGCCGGCGTGCTGCGCCCGGTGACGATCCACGCGGACGATTTCCTTTCGGACGCCGTGGACCGCATGATCCTGCATGGAATCGGCCGCCTACCGGTCGTCGATCGCTCGGCCTCGCCCAAGCTCGTCGGCCTGCTGACAAGACGCTCGATCCTCGAAGCCCGGCGACATCGCCAGGATATGGACCGCCTGCCCGCGACCTCCCTGACTCCCGCCACCGATGCCTCCTGAGAACACGGCAATCCGTCATAGCACCCCCGACATGGACAGCCGCCTCTCCTGGCGCGCGTGGTGGGGCATCGAACTCAGCGAGGTCAGCACCACCGAGAAGCTCGTCTCTATCCTCGGCGGCTTCTTCTCGATCTGGCTGCTACTCACGCTCGCCGGCGGTTTCCGCGAGCAAGCATCCGCCGTCATCGCCTCGATGGGTGCCAGCGCCGTCCTGCTCTTCGCGGTGCCCCACGGCCAGCTCTCCCAGCCATGGCCAGTGCTGGCCGGGCATGGCTTGTGCGCCCTGATCGGCGTCTGCTGCGCCCGCTGGATCCCCTCCCCCGAACTCGCCGGGGCCACGGCCGTTGCGCTCTCGATCGGTGCGATGCACCAGTTCAAGTGCATCCACCCGCCCGGCGGGGCCACCGCACTCACCGCCGTCCTCGGCGGGCACGCCGTGCATGCGCTCGGCTACAAGTTCATCGCGCTCCCCGTCCTCGCGAATGCCGGGCTTATGGTCGCCAGCGCCGCCGCCTTCAACGCCTTCTTCGCCTGGCGCCGCTACCCGGCCGCCCTCAACCGCCCGCCAAGGAGCCTAACAGAGCCCTCGGCACCCACCCACGAGGAGGTCGTCAGCGCGGTCCGCAGCCTCGATTCCTTCGTGGACATCTCCGAGGACGACCTGATCCGGCTGGTGCAGATTTTGGGGAAGCGGTGAGAAGGCAGGGAAGGCTCTCCGAGCAGGCCGACGGGGAGAAGGACCCGCCAAGCTCGTTTCGCCCGATAGGTAATCGGTGCCGCCATCGGCCGGCCCCTTCGGAGAAAGGTCCCTGCCTTTGGCGGTGCCATTCCCGTATCTTTACTTGAACAACGGATCGTTCTTGTTCCCCTTGCTCAGCAGGTAGGCCAGCAGGTCGAGGATGTCCTTGTCGGTGCAGGTGTTCAGCAGGCCGGGCGGCATCATGCTGGTCTTGCTCTGCTCCATCGACTTGATCTTCTTGCGGTCGATCTGCTCGATCGCGTTCGGATCCATCATGTTCACGTTGAACATGAGGTCATCCCCCGAGAGGTTCATCACGCGGCCATACTTCTTGCTGCCGTCGATCATGGTCACTTCCACCTGCCCGTACTGATCGCTGATTTCCTTGCTCGGCTCGATGATGTGGGTCAGCAGGTCGCGCGGGCTGTACTTGCCGGCCACGCTGCTGAGGTCCGGACCGATCGCGCCGCCCTCGCTGCCGAAGCGGTGGCAGGCGAAGCAGGCAGTCCCGCCGAAGAGATTGCGACCGTTCTCGTAATTGCGCCCGCCCTCAAGGCCGACGGCAAGCACGGGATCGACATCGGCCACGGTCCAGTTCTTCACCAGATCCCGCGCGGTGTAGTTGAATTGCGGGGTTTTGAGATCGGGCTTCATGTCGAGCACCGGCTGCAGTGCGCTCTTTTCGGCTGCGTTCAGCGTGCTCAAAGCGTCGCGCTTAATCTCGTTCATGAAGGCTCCGAAGCCCGCACCACCCTTGTAGGTGGGCGCGCGCAGGACGATCCACTTGAAGAAGCGCTCGCGCAGTTCCGGGGTCCAGCCGTTCTTCACGAAGCGCAAGTTCTTGGCGTAGGAGATCTGCTCCTCTTGCGTCGGCGCGGTTTCCAGAATCGCGACCGCTTTCGGCAGGAAGGCGGTATCGCCGAGATAAGCCAGCACCTCGCAGAGATCGACGTCGAGCATCGGCTCCTTCGTCGGAAAGAGCGCGCTCAGCTTGGTGGCGACCGCCTCGCGGGTGGCCCCCTCCGGACCGCCAAGGCGGCTGAAGGCGAGCTGATAATCGCGGACATAGGTCACCTTCTCGTCGTCGGAGAGCTTGGAGAAATCGATCTTGTCGAGCGCGACCAGCACCGGTTGGAGCAGGCTCTTGTTACCCTCCGCGCTGCGGACCAGCGCCATCAGCGCGAGCAGCGAGGCACGCGGGTTTTTTTCTTCCAGAGCCTTGTCCTTCCAAGTCGAGAGCGGCTGATGCTCGATCGCGATGCGCGCGGCGAAGCGGATCAAGCGGTCCTCATGCCCGAGATAGGGCCAGGCGAAGTCCACCGCCTTCGGATCCTTCTTGCCATGGAAAGCCTCAAGCTTGCGCCGGAGGTCGAGCAGCGGCGGTTTGGCAGCGATCGGGCCCGGAGTCTTCCCGGCGATAGCGGTCACACGATAGAGACCACCCTGGACGCGACGTCCGCCGATCATGAAATACATCGCGCCGTCCTTCGGGTTGATGGCGAGGTCGGTGACCGGCAAAGGACTGGCGGAGATGAACTCCTCGAAATCCGCCGCGTAGCCCGCGCCATCCGGCTTCAGGTGCACGGCATACATTTTCCCGTAACTCCAGTCCGAGATGTAGAAGGCATCCTGATACTTCTGCGGGAACTTCGCGCCGTAGCCGAAGCTGACGCCGGTCGGCGAGCCCGGGCCGATGTCCACCACCGGCGGCAGGCCGTCTTCCCAACGCACCGGCCACTTCTTCGAGATCGCCCGCCAGCCGTATTCACCGCCGGGGATCACCTCGCAGACGCGGGTCGGGCGATACCATGGCAGGCTGAAGTCCCACTCCATGTCGGCATCGAAGGTGAAGAGCGAGCCGTCCTTGTTGAAGGCCGCGTCGTATTGATTCCGGAAACCGCTGGTCACCAGCTCCCAGTTCTTGCCATCCGGATCGGTCTTGGCGACCCAGCCGCCCGGTGCCTTCACGCCGGCCATGAAGCCGTGTCCGGTCATCGCCGGCAGCAGGTTGTCCTCGCCCCAGTGCCGCGGCACCAGGCTGTCCGACATGTCGGTGATCGGGGTCTGATTACCCACGATGACGTAGAGCGACTTCCCGTCCGGCCCCGGCATGACGGCATGCGGGCCGTGCTCGCCGCCTTGGTTATCGAAGGCGCGCAGGAACTCGACCTTGTCGAAGGTGTCGTCCCGGTCGCGGTCGGTCACCCGGTAGAGACCGCGCGCAAACTTGTCGGAATTCGTGACCACGTAGAGCGCGCCGAAGGCATAGGTGAGGCCCTGCGCTTCGCCGATATCCACCGGGATTGGCTCGACCTTGGTGGTGGTGGCCGGTGCGCCGATGGCGGAAGGCGTGATGCGATAGAGCTTCCCGTACTGGTCGCTCGCGATGATCCGGCCCTTGTCGTCGAAGCACATCGCCACCCACGACCCCTGCTCGGCCATCGGCACGCTGTAGAGCAGTTCGACCTTGAAGCCTTCCTTGACCTTGATCGCGGCGACCGGCGTGGCCTCGGGCTCCTTGAGCGCGACGGCACGGTCGAGCGTGTCGGCCTTGATGGTGCCGGCCCACGCACCTGCTCCCGCCGCCGCCACGACCTGCGCCGAGGCCCAAGCGGGTCCGTTCAGGCGCACGGGCTTTTGCCAATTGGTCACCTCGGCTCCGGAAACCTTCCACGAGGTATCGGTGACGATCTCCCGCTTCGCCCCGCCATCAGTCACCACAATCTTGCCGATGAAGCCGGCGCTGCCTTCGCCCTGGTTGCGGGACTGGACGGCCAGCAGATTCTTCCCGTTCACCAGATGCGACGTGATATCGACCAGCCTGGGCGTCTCCCAGTTGACACTTGCCGCGACCTTCTTGCCATTCACGTAGATGACCATCTCGTTGTCGCAGGTCGCGGCGACGGTCGTCTTCTGGCCCGCCTTCGCATCGAAGTCCTTGCGGAAATAGACCACCTGGTTGTCGAAAGCCTTCGGTGCGATCCAGATCCAATTGGGCACCTCCGCCCCGGCTTGGAGAGAACAGGCAAACAAGGACAGGGCTACGGCGCAGGCCGGTGAACGCAAGGAGCGCAAGGGATTCATTTGGCAAATGGAGCGTGGATCGCGTGCGAAATGGCCCGTCCGGATACCGGAGCGGATTTCACACGAAGGGCAGCAGGCATGAAGGCGGTTTCCCGGGCGGCACCTCATGGCTACCCGGTCACCCACAGTATGCGCAGATTCTGCGGCATTTCTTAACTACCATTTCCCATAGGTAGGGAATGAGGCCCACCTGGGCGCGAATGACGCCAAGTTAGGGAACTTCGCCATGGCGGCCCCGGGGAGCGCGGACTTCACTCCGCCCATGGGTCCAAAATTCCCTTTCCGATGGACCTTGAAACTTACCTGCTGCTTTGGCTTTGCCGGCCTTTGCTTGACCGATGGGGCGGACTGAAGTCCGCGCTCCCAGGGCCTCACAGCTTCGCCAAATACTCCACGCTCTCCTTGATGCTCTCCAGCGGGTGCGGGGAGAAGTCCTGCTCGACGTGGCAATGCTTCACGCCGGCCTTCGCGGCGGCTTCGATGATCGGCTCCATCGGGATGATGCCGTTGCCGAGTTCCTTGAAGGCATCCTGCGGGATAGTGCCGTATTCGGGCAGCTTGAGGCCGTCCTTGAGGTCCTTCAGGTGGAGCTGCGAGACCCGGCCGGAGAGCTTCGTGATGAGTTCGGCGGGATCGTGGCCGCCAACCTTGATCCAGAAGACATCCACCTCGAACTTCATGTCCGCGGAGAAGTCCGCCATGAAGACGTCGTAGCCGGTCTTGCCGCCTTCCTTCGGCTGGAATTCGAAGGCGTGATTGTGGTAGGAGAGCTGGATGCCGGCGGCCTTGGTCAGGGCCGCGGCCTTGTTGGCATTGACGGCGATCTTCTTATAGTCGTCCAGGGTCTTGCGGACATTATCCTGGAGATAAGGGATCACCAGTTGGCTCAGGCCGAGTTCCTTGGCGCGGTCGATGATCTTCTTAAAGTCCGACATCGCATCGTCCTTCGGGTTGATCACGCTGTCCCATTCGAAGTGCGCCGAATTGATCGCCAAACCCGCGGCCTTCGCGCCGTCGATCAGAGGCTGGCAATTCGGGAAGCCGAAGAGCTCGACCTGCTTGTAGCCGGCCTCCGCGACCTTCTTCAGCGTGCCCGCGGCGTCATTCTTCAGGGCATCGCGCAGGGTATAGAGCTGAATCCCGATGTTCGCGCGGTAGCTGTTGTCCTTCGCCAACGCCGCCAGCAGGCTGCCGGAAGGAGCGAGGACGAGAGTGCCGGCCGAGGAAACGAGAAAGGATCTGCGGTTCATGCAGCCATGCTCGCGCCGCCGCGGGGGCAGTGCAAGCACGCCGCGTGTGTGCAGCCCCGGGAGCGCGGACTTTAATCCGCCCCATAAGCCCGGGCGCCAGCCCCTGCTACCAAAGTTCGCAGGACCATCCGGGCGGACTGAAGTCCGCGCTCCCGGGCCTCCCCTTACTCCGACTTCACCTTCTCCAGATCCGCGCCGATCTCGTCCGCCTGCTCCTTGTGCCCGGCCTTCGCCAGCGCCTTCTGCAGGCGGCTCAGGATTTCCACGTCATTGGTATAGCGGCCTTGGCCCTCGATCAGGATGTCCACGGCGGCATTCGCATCACCCTTCGCCATGTAATATTCCCCCAGCCGCGCCTGCATCGGCAGCAGGATCGTCGGCGGCATCAGCATCGACGCCGGAGTCTGGTGGTCGAGGGCGGCGCGGAACCAGTTGAAGGCGGAGCCGATGTCCTCCTTCTTCCCGGCCATCGCGATCATCCCCAGCAACTCGCTGGCTGTGATGTCCAGCGCCTTGAAGGCCCGCATCCAAGCCGAGCGCTCGCCCGCTACCGCCACGGCATCGCGATTTTCCGACATCCGCTGGCCGTGCAGGGTCATCGCGGAAGAAATCTGCCGGGCTTCGTCGAGCTTCCCTTCGTCGATTTTCTTGCGCGCTTCGAGAGCGAAGGCGAGGCCTTGATAGAACCAGATCGAGTGCGTGCGCTTTTCGTAAATTTTCTGCGCATCGGGCTTCGGCAGCGCGGCGATGGCGAGCGCCGTGTCGCCCGGCAAGTTGCGCCGCATCAGCAGGCGGGTGGCGAGTGTGCGGCCTTCCCAGAGCAGGAGTTGCGCGCCCTCGCGGCGGGCTTCTTCCGGCGGGACCTCGATCGCCGCCACTGCCTTGGCCACGGCCAGCGCGTTGGCGTAGTCGCCCTTGGTCGCCAGCGCCGCGGCGCGGTAGCATTCCGACTTCACCCAGCCGGGGCAATCCGAGTGGGTCACCCCGGTCGCCTTCATCCATTGGCGATAGGCCTCCCCCGCTTGCGAGAAAGCCTCGATCGCTTGGGGAATATTGCCATTCCTAAGTTCGTAGTGCCCCAGCAGGTGCAGGAAAGGTGCATAGCCCGGAGCCACTTGGCAGAGACGCTGGGCGCGCGCCAGATCGCCCCGCAGGTCCGGGGCCTCCGCGCGGATCGCCAGGAAGGCACGTAGCAGCAGCGGATGGTCCGGATCCTTGGCGAGAAGCTCCTCAAGGATGGTCTCCGCCTTCACCTGGTCGGGAGTCGCTTGGCCCTCGTCGTCATAGCCACCGCGCCCGAAGGCCGCTTGCAGCACCTTGAGTTGGGGATCGTTCGGGAATTTCTCGGCGATCTTGCGGAAGGCGTCGGCAGCCGCCGCGGCCCCTTTGTCGAAGAAGACGGCAATCGCGTAGGCATAGGAGCGCTCCAACTCGGTGCCGATCTCCTTGGTCACTTCCTTCTTCTCGCCGTTTCTCTCGGCTTCGACCTGCGCCTCACCGCGACTGACCAAATCCACCATCCGCTGCAGCGCCGCCGTGCGCATCGGCACCAGGTCCGGCTCCGGGTCGATCAGCGCGACCACCACGCCCCAGTGCGCCATCAGGCACTCCGGGTCGATTTGCAGTGCCGCGCAGAAGTGCCGGTAGGCCTCGAAATCCCAGCCGCCGTGCAGGTTTGCGATCCCGTCCAGCACGTGCTTCTGGGCCCGCGGGTCGCTGGCTGTCACCGCGATCACGAAGCCCCTCGCGATCGGCTCCGGCGTCGGTTCCGGCAGGTTTTTGAGCCGTGGGGAAATTACCGCGTCCACACCTGGGACCGGAATCGGGGCAGCCTCCGGCTTGGCGACCGGCTTGGCAGCAGGACCCGGCTTCGCGTCCGCCGACGGTTTCGGGGCCTGCCCCGGTTTGTCCGCCGCCGTGGCCAGACCGAGCGAGGCGAAGAGCGCCACGAGGTGGTATTTCATGCGCGGAACGATGTCCCCCGCCGCCGCGGTCTCAAGTAAAATGACTGCTCCCTGCCATCCGGCTCGAAATCTCGCTCGCGCAAACTCGCCCGGCGCTCCTAATCTGCCGCCACATGAAGCTCGGCGTGATCGGTTGCGGGAAAATGGGCAGCGCCTTGGTAGAAGGGGCGATCCGCTCGGGGGCGCTGGCCGCCGATCAGGTGACCGGCTGCGATCCCCAGCCGGAAGCCGCCCGCGCCTTCGCCGCGGCTACCGGTGCCCACGTCGTCGATACCATCGGCGCGATGGATGCGGACACCTACCTGCTCTGCACCAAGCCCCAGCATGCCGAAGCCGCCTTGGGCTGGCTGCCGGAAGGGAATTTCCGGGTGATCTCGGTGGCGGCCGGCCTGACCACCGCCTGGCTGGAGGCCCGCGTCCACCCCGGCGTCCGCGTCGTCCGCTGCATGCCGAACACCCCCGCGCTGGTCGGCAAGGGAGCCGCGGCTTTCTGTCTCGGCAAGGCCGCGAACTCGACCGACGCCGAGGCCGCCCGCCTCTTGCTCGGCTCGGTCGGCCTGGCCGTGGAACTTCCGGAATCCCTCATGGACGCTGTCACCGGCCTCTCCGGCAGCGGCCCGGCCTTCGTCTATGTGATGATCGAGGCGATGGCGGACGGCGGCGTGCTTTCCGGCCTACCCCGGGCCGAAGCGCTCAAGCTGGCCGCCCAGACCGTCCTCGGAGCCGCCGCCATGGTGCTGGAAACCGGCATTCACCCGGGGGCCCTCAAGGACATGGTCGCCTCCCCGGGCGGCACCACCATCGCCGGTCTGGCGGAGTTGGAAAAGCACGGGATGCGCTCCGCTTTCATCGAAGCCGTCCATGCCGCCGCCCGCCGTTCGGCGGAGCTGGGCGGTGCCTGACCACCCTGTCCGCGTGAATTTGGCTTTCCGCCACCTGATCTGCCTCCCTATTTTCCGCTCATGCGATTCCGGCTCATCGTCCTCCCTGCCCTCGCGGCACTCCTCGCCTCCTGCGGAAAAGACAAGGACGCGCCGCCGCTGATGAACAGCCAGGCCCGCAATCCCGAACTCGCGGGCTCGCTCTACAGCGAGGCGCAGGCCGCCGACAAGGACGGCAAGCGCTCCAAGGCGATCAAGCTCTACGACAAGCTGGCCGACACCATGCCGACTTCCGTCCACGCGGCGGAGTCCCGCTTCCGCCAGGGCGAGCTGCTGGAGCAGGAAGGCGAGATCCAGAAATCCTTCGAGGCCTATCAGGATTTTCTCTCCCGCTACAACAACAGCAACCTCTACGAGAAGGCGCTCAACCGCCAGGCCGCCATGGCCCAGTCCGCGGCCGATGGCCACGTGAAGACCAGCTTCCTCGGCCTCAAGGCTTCGATCTCGAACGAGAAGATCGCCGACATGCTGACCAAGGTTCGCGGCAATGCACCGCGCTCGCCCACCGCGTCCAAGGCGCAGTTCACCATCGGCGAGGTTTGGGAAAGCCAGGGCAATTCCGCCGGCGCCCTCAAGGCCACCGCCGCCTACCGCGAACTGGTGATCGAATATCCCGACAGCAAGGAAGCCCCGGAAGCCCAGTTCCGCATCGGCAAGATCCTCCTCGATGAGTCCAAGCGCGGCAACCAGGACCAGGCCAATCTCGACCGCGCCAAGGTCGCGCTGCAGGACTACATCCGCCAGTATCCCGGCCACCACCGCGTCGGCGAGGCCCGCAAGCTGATCTCCAACATCGGCGGCCAGGACATCGAGCGCTCCTTCGAGATCGCCCAGTTCTACGAGCGCAAGGGCGACATCGGCTCGGCCAAGTTCTACTACGAGGAAGTGATCCGCCAGGCCAAGTCCGGCTCCACCCACGACAAGGCGAAGGCCCGTCTGGCCGCGCTCGGCCACTGATCCCCTACCCTGCCTTCCACTTCACGACCATGCGCCTCGCCCTGCTCCTGCCCTTCGCCGCTCTCGCCGCGAGTTCCTGCACCGGCTACCAGCTCGGCGGTGCCAAGCCCGCCGTCCTGCGCGACGTGAAGAACATCAGCGTGCCGATGTTCCACAACGACACGCTCCACCCCCGCGCCGAGGCCCTCGCCACCAGCGCCGCCACCGATGCCATCGTGCTCGACGGCACCTACCGCATCACCAACTTCGACAAGGCGGACGCGGTGCTGGAAGGCACCGTCCACACCATCGACTACATGGCGCTGCGCTCGACCCGCCTCGACACCCTGCGCCCGGACGAGTTGCAGAACACCGTGACCCTGACGTGGAAGCTGACCGACGCGCGGGACCGCACCAAGGTACTCGCCTCCGGCCTCTCCACCGGCAGCAGCCGCTTCTTCGTCGATTCCAACCTCCAGACCTCGCGCAACAACGCCCTGCCCGACGCACTCGAACGCGCCAGCAGCAGCCTGGTCTCGCGGATCGCCAACGGCTTCTAACACACCCGGGAGCGCGGACTTCAGTCCGCCCCATGGTTTCCCGAGCTCCATCAGGATGGCAGACACCCCCATCTCCGGCCGCTTCGTCCTGGTCCCCACCCCGATCGGCAATATGGGTGACATCACCCTGCGGGCGATCGAGGTGCTCAAGGAAGCGCACCGCATCGCCTGCGAGGACACCCGCCACTCCGCGCCGCTGCTGTCGAAGCTCGGCATCACCGGCAAGCCGCTGGTCTCGCTGCACGACCACAACGAAGTACGGCGCCTGCCGGAGCTGTTAGATGCCGCGCGCGCTGGCGAGACCATCGCCGTAGTGACGGATGCCGGAATGCCCGCGGTCTCCGATCCCGGCTACCGGGTCGTGCAGGCCTGCATCGAGCACGGCATCCCCTGCGAGGTCCTGCCCGGCCCCTCCGCGGTGCTGACCGCCCTGGTCGGCTCCGGCTTCCCGGTGCACGCCTTCCGCTTCCTTGGCTTCCTGCCGCTGAAGAAGGGCAAGCGCCTGGCGGTGATGGAAGATTCCCTGGTCACCGAAGGCACCAGCATTTTCTTCGAATCCCCGCACCGCCTGCTCTCGACCCTCGAATTGCTGGCGGAGAAGTACCCCTCCGCGCCCTGCTGCGTGGCGCGGGAGCTGACCAAGAAGTTCGAGACCTACCACCGCGGCACCGCCGCGGAACTGGCCGCCCACTTCAAGATCCACGGCCCGAAGGGCGAGATCGTGTTCCTCATCGCCGGGGACAAGAAGGCGATCCTTGAGGCAGACGCGGAGTGAGGGACACGAATTTCCTGCGTGCCAGCCTCTCCCGCCGCTCGCTAGCCTCCGGCATGTCCAAAACCCTCTTTGAGAAAATCTGCGACCGCGAGATCCCCGGGGACATCGTCCATGAAGACGAGCTGTGCGTCTGCTTCCGCGACATCACGCCGCAGGCACCCATCCATCTGATTCTCGTCCCCCGCCGACCGATTCCGCGCATCGCCGAGACCGTGGTGGAGGACGAGCCCTTGATCGGGCATCTCTTGGTCACCGCGGCCAAGGTGGCGCGCGATCAAGGCTTCGCAGATGCGGGATTCCGGATCGTGGTCAACAATGGCCCCGATGGTGGCGAAACCGTTCCCCATCTCCACATCCACATCCTCGCCGGGCGGCAGTTGGGTTGGCCGCCGGGCTGAGCGGAACGTTAGTTAGATTGCGGTTGGTCGATTATCTGCTTTCCTGCGCCCGATGAAGAAAGCCTTGGCCTGCCTGGCCGCTGCCCTGTCGCTTGCCGCATCCGCCCTTGGCGCGGACACGCTGGCCCAGCCGCTCCCGGTCCGCCGGGTGGTCATGGTCCACGGGATTTTCCAGAACGAGTGGCGCTGCTTCGGCCACCTGCGCCGGGAACTCGAGGCCCGCGGGGTCGAGTGCATTTGCCCCTCCCTGAAACCCGCGGATGCCCGCGACGGCCTCCCCGCGCTGGCGGAGCAGCTCAAGAATGCGGTCGAGGCCAAGTGGAAGCCCAACGAGAAATTCGTCCTCATCGGCTTCAGCATGGGCGGCTTGATTGGCCGCCACTACCTGCAGGAAATGGGCGGGGCCAGCCGCTGCGACGGGATTTTCACGGTCGCCACCCCCCACTACGGCACCAAGATGGCCTGGATGTGGTATGGCGAAGGAGCCCACCAGATGCGCCCCGGCAGCGAGTTTCTGGCACAACTGGGCGCCACCGAGGACAAGCTCGGATCGATCCCCGCGGTCACCTACCGGACCTGCTCGGACCTGATGATCGTGCCCTCCCGCAATTGCAATTGGGCCCGCGCGGAGAATGTCACCGTCTCCTGCCCGATCCACGCGCTGATGTCCTGCAATCCGGCTGTGCGGAATGACATTCTCAACCGCCTCGCGACGCCCGCCGTCTTGGGAGCCCGGCCCAAGCGGAACGACGATGGCCCGACCCTTCAAACCCAGCGGGTCCGCCAGACGGTCAGCCGCTCGAAGAAGTCCTGAGGGGAGCGTCTTCAAACCCGTGGAACCCGACCTCCCGCGCCCCTGCCGGGAGAATTTCGTTGCACTCATCCGGAATGCGGGATTCCAAGGGGCTTTCCCGAATGGTGCCGGACAACACGATCCCCGCGGCGGCTGGAATGCCTGTGGGAGAGCCGTGCCCACCGGTGCTGATGATCCTCTTCAATCGCCCCGATTTGGCGGAGCAGGTTTTCGAGAGGGTGCGGCAGGCCCGGCCCGCCCGGCTTTATCTCGCGGTCGATGGCGCGCGGGATTCCCGCCCGCCGGATCTCGATCTCACCGCCCGCTGCCGCGCCCTCGCTGAAAAGGTCGATTGGCCTTGCGAGCTGAAAACCCGCTTCTCGGAGTGCAACCAAGGCTGCGGCCGCGGACCGAGCAATGCGATCACCTGGTTCTTCTCGCACGAGAAAGCCGGAATCATCTTGGAAGATGACTGTCTGCCGGAGGCGACCTTCTTCCCCTTCTGCGCGGAGATGCTCGCCCACTACGCGGACGACCCCGCGGTGATGCACATCAATGGCAACAACTTCGCGCCCGCCCACCCGGAGCGGATCTACGATGGCCATAGTTTCGGCTTCGCCCGCTACGCGCAGGCCTGGGGCTGGGCCTCATGGGCCCGGGCCTGGCAGCACTTCGACTACGAGGCGACCGGCATCCGAGAGGCGACCGCGGAGACCTTCAACGTCGCTGGCGTGGAGAGCCTGCGGCGCGAGGCCCATCGCGACCGCGTCGTCTCCACCCTCGAGCACCACCACCACGACGTCTGGGACTACCAATGGCAGTATGCCGTGATGAAGCGCCGCGGCCTCTGCATCTCTCCCGCCGTGAACCAGATCTCGAATCTCGGCTTCGGCGATGACGCGACCCACACCACGGATTCGACGAGCTTCGTCGCCCGCGCCAAGACCGGCCGCCTGAACTTCCCGCTCAAGTATCCGCCCACCGCCGAGTCCCCCGCAGTGAACCGGCTCTATGCCAACCACATGCTCGGCGAGGTCGCTCGCTACCGGAAGAAGGCCTTCAAGCGCTGGTTGCGCGGACTCTTCGGTCTCAACAAGGAGAAGGCCGCGAAATGAAGGCCTCCCGCCAGCCGCGGCGCTACGTCGCCTTTCTGCTTGCGGTGATGCTCGCCACCGCGCTGATCGCCGCCGCGCTCAATACCTGGGTCGATCCGCTGCGCGTGACCGGCGCGCCCTGGGCCAGCCGCGAAATCGATCCCTACCGCGACATCTCGGCGAATACCCGCAGCGGCAAGGCCGGGCTGGTCCTCGCCCGCAAGGACTGGCAGGCCGCCATCTTCGGCTCCTCCCGCGTGATCAGCTCGCTCGATCCCCAGGCCGCGGGCTGGGGCGACAAGCGGGTTGTGAACCTCGGCATGCCCGGCGCGCTCCTCTACGAGAACGTGGCGATGGCCGAGTACTTCCTCTCCCGCCAGCCCGCGGAGCTGCTGGTCTTCGGCATCGATCCCGGCGACCTGACCAACACCCTGGACACCCGCCCTTTCATGGACTTCCTGACCTCCCCCTTGAGCCCGGAGGGAAAGGCCGACCGCCAACTGCGCTTCATCTTCGGGATCTCCACGATGGAGACCTCGATTGAGACCCTTTCCAACCGCGGGAAGCGACCGGGCGAGTACAACGACCACGGCTTCCGCAACCGCCCCGCGCATGGCGGCGGGGGCGGTGCCGCAGCCCCGGGCAAGAAGCAGATCGAGTTCATCAAGAACCGCTTCATCGACGAAGCCACCCTCCCGCCGAAGCCGGACGCAGGCACGGTCATCAACCGGGACAAGGCCGCCAAGCTCGAAGCCCTGATCCGCCACTGCCGGTCAAAAGGCGTGCGGCTGGTCATGTTCATGCACCCGAATCACGTCCTGCTCCAGGCGAAGGCCGCCGACATCGGCAAGGCAACGGTGCCCTTCGAAACCGAGCGCCGCGCCTTGGTCGCGATGGTCGAGCGCCTGAACGGAGAAGGCCCCGGCCCCGCCGCGGAACTCTGGGATTTCTACTCCTACCACCCCTACAACCGCGAGCGCGTCCGCCCGGTGGAAGGAGAGCCGCCGACCCTCGTCCACTGGCGGGATCTCGAACACTTCACCCAGGACGTCGGAGAAGGCATGCTCTCCCTGATGATGGGCTGGCCGGTGAAGAATCCCGATCTAACCGCGTATGGGGAAAAGATCAGCAGCGGGAATGTCGAGGGGCGGGTCAACAAGCTACAGGCAGATTATCAGAGGTATCTCATGGTGGATGGCGCGGACGATGTGAGGTGGAAGGAAGGCCTTGGGAAAGGAAAGTAGAAGAACATTCCAGTGATGCTTCCCGGACGGCTCTTCCCCTGGGAGCGCGGAGCCACCCGGCCCGCAGAGTGGTCCCTCGCCGCCGTGGACACGCAAACGTAGAGCAGCCGAGCAGCGGCGTTCTCCACTCCCCCCTCGCGATGTATAACGCTCCTCCGGTCGCTTCAGCGGGGCAGTGCCTCCGTGCTCCCAGGCGCTGGCGCGTCGATCTTCACACCACGTGGGTAATAGCGAGAGCCTGCTGCCACACTTCACCGTCGCTACAAAAATCCCTCAGCGGAAAATCACATGATACCCGCGCTTCTTCGCCTGCTTCCGGATCCTCCGCTTCGACCCGAGCGGCCGCAAAATCCGCCGGTTCATCACCCGCGAGGCATACAGCCAGTCGCGGATGCCGTCTAACAAACCCAGCGGCACCGTCCCATCCTTCATCCGTTGCGGGATGTCGTAGCCCATCGCGCGGAAGAACTCGGCCCGCTCGCCGGTGAAGTAGTCCTTCACCCAGCGCTCGCGGTACCAGTTGCGGATGCCCGCCTCCCACTCGGAGATGCTGGCCGCGGAAACCTTCGAGTACCTTCTTCACCCCTGTCGGATCGCCGAGCTTGCCCTCGTTGCCCTTCACCAACTCCTTGCCCGCGACCTCGGCCAGATTCGGCATGCCGAGATAGGCCCCCAGCCGCGCGAGCTCCTCTTCGGGATTCGCCGCCAGATCCTCATACTTCACCTGGTGCACCCGGTCGCCGTGCTTCGCGCAGACCTTCCGCAGTTGGTCGATGCCGTGGTAGAGGTCGAGATCGAAGGAGTGCGGCTCCCAGCGCCCCTCGCGGAAAGTCGTGCTCATCGAGTTCATCACCGCGATCGGATGCCGCCAGAGGATGATGAACTTGGCCTCGGGGAAAACCTCCACCAGTTCGTCCGCGATCAGGCTGTAGCGCGGTGTCTTGTCGAGGAAGTAGGGGAAATCGCCCGCCAGACCGTTGTAAACCGATACGGCGAGGTCGTGGACGCCCTTCTTCCAACAGGCGTCGAAACCGCCCCAGGCCTTGCGCATGTCGTCGATCGCCGTCTCGACCAAGGCCTCCGAGTAAGTCGCGGCCCGCAGGATCGGCTCGCCGCCCAAACCGAGCAGGCGCAGCAGGAAGCTCGGCTCCCCCACCGTTTTGCAGATCCCGCTGCCCATCAGAAGGCGCTGCAGCAGGGTCGACCCCGCACGCGGCATGGAGAGTAGGAAGACGATCTGGGTGTCCGGCACGTCGGGAGTGGATATGGCGGAGCCTAAGGGACTCGCGCAAGGGCAAAAGCCCTATGATGACGCTTGCCCCCGGGATTGACTTGCCCGCCCCCCGGAAGCGACGCTCCCGCATGCAGGCCGGGCGACGCTATTCCTTCCTCGTGATCGGGGGAGCGCTGCTGGCCTGTGCGCTCTTCGCGGCGGTGAATACCTTCGTCGACCCCTTCCGCGTCACCCCCGTCTCGTGGCGAATCAGCAAGCTCGAGCCCTACCGCGACTTCTCCGAGCAGATCCGCACCGGCAAGGCCGGCCTCGTCCGCTCCGGCCAATGGCAGGCGGGCCTCTTCGGCTCCTCCCGCGTCGACAATGCCTGGAACCCCGATGCCGCCGGCTGGCAGGGCCAGCGGGTCGTCAATCTCGGCGCGAGCGGCGGCTTCATCTACGAGACCATCGGCATCGCCCGCTACTTCCTGGAACGCGAGCAGCCCGAACTCCTGGTAATCGGCATCGACCCTGGCGACATGACCAATGCCCGGGACACCCGCCCCCTCTCCGACTACAACCTGTCGCCCTTCGCCGGCCCCGACCTGAACCGGGAGATCCGCTACGTCGTCGGACTATCCACCTTCGAAGCCTCTGTAGGAACCTGCATCCGCGCCGCACAGGGGAAGCTAGCCGAGCACACCCCCCACGGCTTGCGCCTGCGGCCCGAGGTCGCGAATTCCCAGTCCCAGATGGAGTTCATCCGCGGCCAACTCCGCCGCGAACTCGAGGACAGCAGCGGCCCGGTCGATCCCGACAAAGCCGCCCTCCTTCGCAGCTTCCTCACAGATTGCGCCGCCAGCAACTACCGCGTCGTCATCATCGTCCACCCCGTCCACGCATTGATGCACGCCAAGTCGAAGGACCGCGCCAACCCGCCCCCCACCTTCGAATCCCTGCGCCGCTTCCTGCTCGGCCTGACCGGCGAGATGAATGCGCTGCGCCCCGGCGGCTTCGTCTCCTACTGGGACTTCTGCAACTTCCAGCCGGTCAATTGCGAACCCCTGCCCGCGGACAAGACCAACAAGAGCAAGGGCCGCATGCAGCACTGGAACGACCTCGGCCACTACGACGTCGAGCTCGGGGAATCCGTCCTCGGCCAAGCCCTCGGCTGGCCCGTCTCCCACCCCGAATGGGCCGGCCACGGCCGCAAAGTCACCCCGGATAACATCGAGTCCTACCTCGACTCCATCCGCAGCGGCTACGCCGCCTACCTCAACGGCCCCGGTGCCGCCGATGTGGCATGGAAGGAATCCCTGTTAGCTCCACAACCTTGATTGAAGAAATGATGAACCGCGAATGGACGCGAATGGACGCGAATAAAAACAGCCGAGGCAGGAAAGTCATGTTGTCTTCCTTCTTCAAAATTCGCGTCCATTCGCGTCCATTCGCGGTTAAAAATTCTTCATCCTCCCCCCTCCCATGATCGCCCACCAAACGGTTTTCATCGGCGGCCTGCACCGCAGCGGGACCTCGCTGGTGCATGAGATCCTGCGCGGCAGCCCGGAAGCCACCGGCTTCATCAATACCGGCTTCCCCCAGGACGAGGGCCAGTTCCTCCAGACCGTCTATCCCCGCGCCAGCGAGTTCGGCGGCCCCGGCCGCTTCGGCTTCGACAAGGCCTCGCACATGGACGAGACCCACCCTCTCGCCACCCCGGCCAATGCCGACAAGCTCTTCCAAGAGTGGTCGAAGCACTGGGACATGACCCGCAAGTTCCTCTTGGAGAAATCCCCGCCGAATATCGTCCGCCTGCGCTACTTCCAGGCCCTCTATCCCGGCTCGAAGTTCATCGTCATCCTCCGCCACCCGCTTGCCGTCTCCTACGCCACCCGCAAGTGGAGCAAGACCGCCATCCCCGAGCTGTTAGAGCACTCGATCCTCTGCTACGAGCGCTTCGTTCAGGACATGAGCCACCTCAAGCACCTCGCCGTCTTCCGCTACGAGGAGTTCGTGCAGAAGCCCGTCGAAACGCTCGAGGTCATCACCGACTGGCTCGGCATGCCGCGGGTCGAGCTCAAGCACGAGGTTCGCCCGAATGTAAACGGCGCCTACTTCGACACCTTCCGCAGCGAGCAGGCCTCCCTGCTCAACAAGCTCAAGCCCTCCTTCTCCGGCATGCCGGAGAAGTTCGAGAGCCGCGCGAACGCCCTCGGCTACAGCATCGAGGAACCGGAGAAACTCCTGCCGCTCCCCTGGCTCGGCCTCCACGGATAGATGAAGCCCGTCTTCCACCGCTCCGCCCGCCGCTATGCCCGCCTCCTCATCGGGCTGGCCACGCTGTGCCTGGTGCTGGTGGGCCTGGCCAATAGCACCGTGAACCCTTGGCGGGTCACGCCGGTGCCCTGGGAAATCAAAAGTCTCGATAATTTTCGCGGCACCAAAGACCACCTGCGGACCACCAAGGCGGGGATCCTGCGCTCCGGCGAATGGAAGGTCGCCCTGGTCGGCTCCTCACGGGTCGCCAACGCCTTCGATCCCAGCCTCCCGTCCTGGGGCCGGTCGGATGTCGTGAACCTCGGCTGCAATGCCGCATTCCTGAACGAGACCACCGCCATCGGCAGATACTTCCTCGAGCACGAACCCGCGGAGCTGCTGCTTCTCGGCATTGATCCCGGCGACCTCACCTCAAAAGTCGACACCCGTCCGCTCTTCGATTTCGACACCTCACCCTTCTCCCCGGATTCCGGATTGGACAACGAACTGCGCTACGTTTTCGGACTCTCCACCTTCGAGGCATCGATCACGACGGTACAAGACGGCCTGATGATGGCCCCTGCCGAGTATGGACCGAAGGGAATGCGCAGATCGCCGCGGGCGCATCCGGGCACCCAACACAAGTTCATCGCCTCGACCTTCACCACTCCCAACGAACTGGAGACGGCCGATGCGGCGGGACCGGATCGGCCCCTGAATGAAGGAAAACTGGGAAAGCTCAGGGATCTGTTGGAGGAGTGCCAAGCACGGGATTGCCGCGTGGTCGTCTTCTTCCACTCGAATCACGCATTGATGCACGCCGAGACGAAGCACATCGGAAGCGGGGTGATTCCTTTTGAGAAGGAACGGCGGGTTCTGGTGAAGCTGATCGCCGACCTATCCCCCAGGTCCGGACGTCCCATTGAGCTTTGGGATTTCTGCAACTACCACGCGCTCAATTGCGAAGCCGTCCCTTCGGCCATCCCCGAGGGGGCCAAGGCCCAAGAGACCAAAATGGCGAACTGGAACGACCTCGGCCACTTCACCCCCGAAGTAGGTTCCCAAATGCTCGCCCTCATGCTCGGCTGGCCCCTCCCCCACCCCGAGTGGTCCGGCATCGGCCGGAAGCTCGATCCCGCGAATCTCGACGCCTACCTCCACGAGGTCGGTACCGGGTACCAGCGGTATCTGACCCAAGAAGGGGCCAAGGATCTCGCATGGAAGGAAGGGCTGAAAGTAGTCCGCTCAGGCCCCTGAGCGGACGAACGAGCCCTCGCGATCATTCGTTCCGGCGTGAGGAAACGACGCTGAAAGCCGCGCTCCGCTAGAACGGGGCACGCTGTTTGGAACCACTCATCCGCTCAGAGGACTGAGCGGACTACCTCTTCACTCTCGACAAACCCAGCCCCCGGTTGGAAAAAACCCCGCCTCCGGCGCAGCGAGCGGCATGCTTTTCAATTCCTACACCTACCTCCTGCTCTTCCTGCCGTTGGTGGTGCTGGGGTTCCACCTCCTTCGGAACAGCAAGCTGCGGCTCTCGCTCGGCTGGCTGGTGCTGATGTCGCTGGTCTTCTACGGCGTCTGGAATCCGGACCCGACCAAGCCTTGGAGTCCGAAATACGTGCTGATGATCCTCGGATCCTGCACTTTCAACTACTTCCTCGGCCAGCGGCTCTCCGCGCTGAAGCACACCCGCCCCGGCAAGATGCTGCTGGCCGCCGGGATCACGGCCAACCTCGGCACCCTCGCCTATTTCAAATACACGGGCTTCCTCGCCAAGTCCCTCCACGACTTCACCGGCTGGCCCTCGGCGGTTCCGGAGATCGTTCTCCCGCTGGCGATCTCCTTCTTCACCTTCCTCCAGATCGCCTACCTGGTCGATGCCTGGCGCGGGGAGACCGAGGAATACCATTTCACGGATTACCTGCTCTTCGTGACCTTTTTCCCGCACCTGATCGCGGGCCCGCTGATCCATCACCGGGAAATGATGCCGCAGTTCGCGCGGACCAGGAACCGCGGCCTGCAAGCGAACGATGTCTCCATCGGCTTCACCCTGCTGGCCCTAGGCCTCTTTAAGAAGGTCGTGCTCGCGGACAATCTCGCCCGCACCGCCAGCCCGATCTTCGACCTCGCCGCGGGCAGTGGACGCGATCCGACCATGGCGGAAGCCTGGGCCGCGGCACTCTCCTACACCCTCCAGCTCTACTTCGATTTCTCCGGCTATTCGGACATGGCGCTGGGCTCGGCCCGGATCTTCGGCATCCGCTTCCCGCTCAATTTCCACTCCCCCTACAAGGCGGTCTCGATCGTCGATTTCTGGCGGCGCTGGCACATCACCCTCTCGCGCTTTCTCCGGGATTACCTCTACATCCCGCTCGGCGGCAACCGCAAGGGCCCGGCCCGCCGCTACATCAACCTCTTCCTGACCATGCTGCTCGGCGGCCTCTGGCACGGGGCCGGCTGGACCTTCATCATCTGGGGCGGCCTCCACGGAGCCCTGCTCTGCGTCAACCACGCCTGGGCCGGCTTCCGCAAGAAGCGCAACATCAGCCCCATGGCCAAGCCGCTGGCCATCTTCCTGACCTTCTTCGCCGTCATGATCGGCTGGGTCTTCTTCCGCTCGAAGGATTTCGACACCGCTTGGCAGATGCTCGGCACCATGTTCGGCTTCCACGGCTGGAGCGGCTGGCCGCCGGACTCGTTGATGCCCGCGAAGTTCAGCCGCGCCCGCAACTGGATGATCGCCGGGCTGGTCCTCTGCTGGTTCTTCCCGAATACCCAGCAATTCATGAAGCGCTACCTGCCCGCGCTCGGCCTGAAGGAATTCAAGGAACTCCGCCCCGGCCCGCGCCGCTGGTGGCACTGGCGGCCCACCGTCCCTTGGGCGCTCTTCATCCTGGCGCTACTCGGCTACGTCGGTCACGAGTTCAACAAGGTCAGCGAGTTCATCTACTTCCAGTTTTAGCGGCTGCCGATGCTTTTCAACAGCTACACCTTCCTACTCCTGTTCCTGCCGTTGACCCTCGTGGTCTTCCAGCTCCTGCGCCGGAACAGCCAGCGGGCGGCCATGGTCTGGCTGGTGGCGATGAGCCTGGTCTACTACGGCTGGTGGAATCCGGATCCCGACCCGGACAAGGCCAGTTCGTGGACCCCCTTCTACGTCCTGCTGATCTGCACCTCCTGCTGCATCAATTTCTTCATCGGCCGCTACCTGGCGGCCCACACCTTCAGCGCCAAGGGCCGCGGCATCCTCGCGCTCGGCCTATCCGCGAACCTCGGGGTTCTCTTCTACTACAAGTACATCGGCCTCTTCGAACGCACGATGGAGGCCCTCACCAGCGGCCATTTCAATATCCCGGACGTCGTCCTGCCGCTCGGCTTGTCCTTCTTCACCTTCCAGAAGATCGCCTTCCTCGTGGACGCCTACCGCGGCAAGACCAAGCAGTACGACTTCCTCGACTTCCTGCTTTTCGTCACCTTCTTCCCCCAGCTCATCGCCGGCCCGATCGTCCATCACAACGAGATCATGCCGCAAATCCAGCGGACGGTCTCGCCCTCGCGCCGCTCGATGGACCTCTCGGCAGGCATCACGCTCTTCTCGATGGGCCTCTTCAAGAAGGTCGTCATCGCCGATAACCTCGCCCCGATCGCCAACACCCTCTTCCTCCTCGCCTCGCGCGACGACCGCGACCTGACGATGGCCGAAGCCTGGACCGCGGCGATCACCTTCGGCCTCCAGCTCTACTTCGATTTCTCCGGCTATTCGGACATGGCGATCGGTGCCGCGCGGATGTTCGGGATCAAGCTGCCGGTCAATTTCCACTCTCCGTACAAGAGCGTTTCAATCGTCGATTTCTGGCGGCGCTGGCACATTACCTTGTCCCGCTTCCTCCGGGATTACGTTTACTTCTCGCTGGGCGGCAACCGCAAAGGCCCCTTCCTCCGCTACTCGAACCTGCTCGTCACCATGCTCCTCGGCGGCCTTTGGCACGGGGCAGGCTGGACCTACATCCTGTGGGGCGGCATGCACGGGCTTTTCCTCTGCGTGAACCACGCCTGGTTCGCCCTCCGCAAGAAATTCTCCATCCGCGCCCTGCCGAAACCGCTGGCGATCGTCCTCACCTGCATCGTCGTCATGGCGGCCTGGGTGCCCTTCCGTGCCGGCGCCTTCGAGCTGGCAGGAGACGGCTCGGCAGCCAAGGCGCTCGAGGCCACCCGCACGATCCTCGCCTCGATGTTCGGCTTCCACGGCTTCGGCGGTTGGCCGGACAGCTTGAGCCTGATCGAGGTCAAGGCCAGCCACGCCCAGCGCGCGGTGGCCTGCCTCCTGATCGTCTGGCTTCTTCCAAATTCCCAGGAAATCCTGCGCCGCTACCAGCCCGCCCTCGGCCTGAAGGGCCTGACCGGCAAGACGAATGCCCCCGGCCCGCGCCGCTTCTGGCAGTGGCGCCCCACCTGGCCGTGGGCTGTCTTCGTCATGCTGCTCGTCACCGGCTCGATCTACCAGTTCAACAAGGTCAGCGAGTTCATCTACTTCCAATTCTGATCCGATGCCGGTCCTGCGTCCCAAGCCCTTCCGGAACTTCAACCGCGCGATCCTCGGGATCTCCGGCGGGATCCTGATGACGTTCACGGCCTTCAATACCTGGATCAACCCGCTCTGGGTCACCAAGACCCCCTGGACCGACGAAAAGTTCGCCGAATACCGCCCGATCTACCGCCAGCAGCGCACCGGCAAGGCCGGTATCGCCCGCTCCATGCCGTGGAAGATCGGCTTCTTCGGCTCCTCCCGCGTCGATATCGCCTTCGACCCCATGCTCCCCCAGTGGCAGGGCAAGCCGGCCGTGAACCTCGCCGTCAGCGCCGGAACCCTTCCCGAAACCGCCGGCATCCTCCGCTACACCGTCGAGCACTGCCCGCTGGAAACCGCCATCGTCGGCATCGATCTGGGCGATATCAGCGGCTCCGGCAGCGGCATCAAGACCACCGGCTACATGGAGTCCCCCTTCAACCCGAAGGGCGAGAAAATCGAGCGCGAGCTCCGCTACGTCGCGGGCGTTTCCACCTTCGTCAGCTCGGTCAAGACCCTCACCTACTGGGGCGACCGGCATAAGGAGAACTTCGTCCTCCCCGAATACACCCCGCAGGGCCACCGCCTCCGCCACCAGGACAAGCCCAAGGTCGCCGAGGGCATCCGCCGCGACGCCATCCCGCACGCGATGCGCGGCACCCGCCGCCGCCAAAAGGCGATTGCCGCCAACGAGGGCAAGATCCACCTGGTCCGGCAAATCCTGGAGGATTGCAAGCAGCACCAGGTCGCCCTCAAAATCGCCATCCCGCCGAACCTCGCGGTCTACATCAGCGTCTACTACTACTCCGGCGACCCTGATCCCACCTTCTCCATCGACCGCAGCACCCTCGCCAGGCTCGTCGCGGAGTCGAATGCCGCGCACCCCGATGCCCCGCCCGCCGAAATCTGGGACTTCAACGATTACCACCCGCTCAACTGCGAGCCGATCCCGACCCCCGACAAGGCCCGCATGCACTGGTGGCTCGACGGCACCCACGCCCGCAAGGCCCTTGGCGATGTTATGCTGGCCCGCATGATGGGCTGGCCCACCGAGGGCCCTGCCGCGGACTACGGTTTCAAGCTCACCGAAACGAACCTCCCCGAGCGCCTCGCCAGCTTGAAAGCCGGCTACGAGAAGTTCCAAGTCGAGCATCCCGACCAATTCAAGTGGATGGTCGACGCCATCGAGCACGACAAGAAAAGCGGGACCGCCGCCGAAAAGGAGCCCGAAGGCGCGCAGGAGTTTTAAGAAAGAGGCGGGACAATCGGGTAGTCGTCCGCCGGAAGTTCCGGAAACATCCCGCTACCGATCCTGAGCGACACCTCAGATTTTCAGTTGTCATTCCCAGCACGATTGGGTTAGAGGACGAGTTGCAGCTCCCCTCCCCGACATGTCTCCGAACCGCGACATGTAGTCCCCGGCAAGCTCCCACTTATCTGGATTCCGCGCCTGCAATGAAAACACCTCCCCATGTTCCCACACAACGCCGCCTGCACGGATATTCCTTTGATCCGAGCCTGTCGGCAAAGCTCGAAACCGCCTTCATCAACGAGCGGATCTATACGATCCCTTGGGAAGATCTGAAACCGGGCCCGGTCGGAGACTATGTGGAGGTGATCGATGTGGATCCTGCCAGCGGCTGTTATTACGATCCGGTGGACCTCTCGGACCCTCACTTGCTGGCGCAGGACGGCCTCCCGGCCTCGCCTCTCAACCCTCAATTCCACCAGCAGATGGTCTATGCCGTCGTAATGACGACGGTTAAAAATTTCGAGCGCGCCATCGGCCGGCCTGTCATGTGGTCCGACCGCAAGCCGTGGAAACGCTACAAGGACATGACGGATGAGGACTGGAAACTGACCCATGTCCAGCGTCTCAGGGTGTATCCCCACGCGCTCCGGGAAGCGAATGCCTACTACTCCCCCGCCAAAAAAGCTTTGCTTCTCGGCTATTTTCCCGCATCCGCGGTTCACGACCCGGCGGTGTATCCGGGTGGCATCGTCTTCGGCTGCCTTTCACACGACATCGTGGCCCACGAGACGGCACACGCGATTCTCGACGGCATCCACCCCCGCTTCATGGAAGTGACCCAGCCGGACGGCCTCGCGTTTCACGAAGCCTTCGCGGACATCGTGGCCACCTTCCAGCATTTCACGTTTCCGGAGGCCGTGAAGCACCAGCTTTCGAAAACCCGGGGCGATCTGGGCATGAACAATCTCCTCGGCGAATTGGCCCAGGAATTCGGTCGCGCCGCCGGGAATCGCGGGGCTCTTCGCGATGCACTGGGAGGAGTGAACCGGAAAACCGGCAAATGGGAACGCCGCCCTCCCGACCCACGCCGGATGATCACGGACATGGAACCCCATGATCGCGGCTCGATTCTGGTGTCGGCCGTCTTCGATGCCTTCGCCACCATTTACGAGAGCCGGATCGTCGACCTCCGGCGCATCGCCAGCGGCGGTTCCGGGATTCTCGCGGAAGGCGAACTTCATCCCGATCTGGTCAACCGGCTCGCCACGGAGGCGGTGAAGGCCGCCCGGCACGTGCTGACCATGTGCATCCGGGCCTTGGACTACTGTCCTCCCGTGGACATCGATTTCGGCGACTATCTGCGGGCACTCATCACCGCGGATCGGGATGTGTTTCCGAATGACACCCGCCGCTACCGGCTGGCCTTCATCGACGCCTTCCGCCAGCACGGGATCTTCCCCCATAAGCTCCGGTCGCTATCCGAGGAATCGTTGACCTGGGACCATGCCAGCGAGATCAACGACTATGACAAGCTCGCCGAACTTGGCGAGCGGCTGCGAGGATTTTGCAGTGATCTTGGCATCGACAAGGACCGGCATCAGAGATGGTTGAAGACCCGTTTCCAGCGAGCGCAGCTCCATGACCAGCTTCAGAACAAATTCTGGAATGATTTCCAGGATCCGAGGCTACAGGAGCTCACCGGGCTGGACTTCTCCATCACCCGCGTGTCCGGCAAGCCGGACGATTCCGATTTGGTCCGCTTCGAGGTGCATGCCCTGTGGCCCGTCCAGCGGCAGCGTCAGGATGGCTCGGTTCTGAACCAGGTGGTTTTCTCCATCCTCCAGCACAGGCCCTTGGAAGAGGGTTCCAAGGAACATATCTGGGGAGGCTGCACGGTCATCCTCGATCTCGGGCGCAGCAAGAAGCAGGGAGCGATCCGCTATGTCGTGCGCAAGCCTCTGTACAAGACGGGTCGCATTGACCGGGCGCGCCAATGGGCGAGGGATCCGGCCATGATGTCGCTCGCCGGTCTCTATGGCATGAGCGCGGAAGACGAACCCTTCGCCATGCTTCATTCCGAAGAATAACCCGGACCACTACCTCCCATGGCTACCCGCAAGCGAGCTTCAAAAACCGCCGCCAAGACGGCTTCCAAGACGGCTTCCAAGACGGCTTCCAAGGCCGCTTCCAAGCCACCATCCGACTACCGGGTCCGTATCCGCATGTACCGCCAGGGCTTGGGCGATTGCTTCTTGTTGAGCTTCCGCGCCGCAAAGGGAAAACACCGCCATATGCTGATCGATTGCGGGGTGGTCCTGGGTACCACGGAACCTCGCGGTGCCATGGAGAAAATCGCGAAGAACATCGTGGAGGAAACCAAGCCGGGGCTCGATCTTCTCGTCATCACCCACGAACACTGGGATCACCTGTCGGGCTTCGACTCAAGCCAGGCCAAAAAGGTATTCGAGAATCTCAAGGTGGATTCCTTCTGGCTCGCTTGGACCGAAGACGACCAGAACGACCTCGCCAATGAAATGCGGCGGGACCGGGAAAAGAAGCGCAAGGCCGCCGAGAAGGCCAAGGAGGAGCTTCGCCGCCGTGGCGGGGACGCACACGAGAAGCAAGCGGCGCGGATGGATGAGGTCCTGGGCCTGTTCGGGGTTCAGGGCGGCGGCTCCGCGGATGGGGAAGACGACGCCGGCGGAACTGCCGGGGCCCTAGCCTACCTCAAAGGCAAATGTGATCCTACCATTTTGGAGACCGGCGGCACCGTCACCATTCCCGGCGTTGAGGACGTGCGGGTCTATGTCGTCGGCCCGCCAATGGATGCGACCCGCTTGCGCCAGACCAATCCTTACAAGGGCGAGGGCTATGGGCTCGGAGATGTCACCTTGTCCCTGTCCGACTCGTTCCTGGCGGCCTTCGATCCGGCGGACGAACTCGCCCAGCCATTCCCCAAGCAGGTCCGCCGGCCTCTGCCGACCACCTCGCCCTCTGCCGACCCCGTTCTGCCTCAGATGACAGGATATCTGGATCCGAAGCAGGATTGGCGCAACATCGACGACGCGTGGCTCGCCACCGGAGAACGCCTCGCCTTGCAGCTTGATAACTCGACGAACAACACCAGCCTCGTGCTGGCCATCGAGTTGGGTGGCAAGGACGTACTCCTTTTCGTGGGGGATGCACAGGCCGGGAACTGGCGCTCATGGGAGTCCAACAAGTGGGAGGTGGACGACGGCAAGGGTGGGAAGAAGCAGGTCACGATGGAGGATCTGCTGAAGCGGACGATCTTCTACAAGGTGGGCCACCACGGCAGCCACAATGCCACCCTCAGGGAAAAGGGGCTGGAGCTGATGAAGAGCGACCGGTTGGCCGCCGTCATCCCGGTCGATACCCATGTCGCGCACAATGTGAAAGGCTGGAAGCACATGCCGCTTCCCGAGATCCGGGACCGGCTCTTGGAGAAGTGCACGATTCTTTTCCAATCCGACATGGAGCCCGAAGAGAGCGGAAGGGGAAAGGCAGGCCCTTGGCTCCACTCGGCGGACCAATTCGAGGTCCGGATGAAAGACAAGAAAACTAAAAAGGCCAAAACCGTCGGGATGCGGAATCTATACACCGACTACTTCGTATGAAGAATATCGTCATCTGTTGTGACGGTACCAACAACCAGCTGCACGGGGATCTCACGAATGTAGTGCGTCTCTTCGAAGTTGCCCTCAAGGACGAGCGGCAGGTGGCATTCTATGATCCGGGCGTGGGCACCACGCCCGATCCGCTTGAGAAGGGCCAAGTGCGGAAAAGGTGGTCGATGGTCAAGGGTCTCGCGTTCGGAGCAGGTTTGGAAGACAACGTCCTTGATGCCTATCGCTGGCTGATCAACGTCTACACCGTGGGCGACCGTATCTTCATATTCGGATTCAGCCGCGGTGCCTTCACCGCGCGCGTGCTGGCGGGAATGCTCCATGCCGTGGGCCTGCTTCACCCGGGCTCGGAGAATCTCTTGCCTTATCTTTGGCGGGCCTATCGGAAAATCCGCCTGCCTCCGGCGAACGCCAGCGCGAGCGAACTGCGGGAAGCTAAAAAACAAGCGGACGAGATAGCGGTCCTGCGACGGAGTTTCACGCGCAATTGTCCGATCCACTTCCTCGGGCCCTGGGATACCGTCGGGTCCGTGGGGATGTACAATTGGAACCAATCCTTCCCCTACAGCTTCGAAAACCAAAGCGTGAGCATCGTCCGGCATGCGATGGCCTTGGACGAGCGCCGTGCGGCATTTCGTTCCAATGCCTTCAAGGCCGATCCCACGCCCCTTCCCGATGGCAGGCCCCGGGTGATGAACGTTTGGTTTCCCGGCGTGCACAGTGACATCGGCGGCGGCTACCCGTGGCCCGCGGAAACCGCGCTGGCGATGATTCCCTTCCAATGGATGCTGCGCGAGGCGATGGCGGCGAGCCTTTTGGTCGACCAAGCCAAACTCGATACCTTGTCCGCCGAGTGCCCGCCCTCGGCCATCGCGGATAGGCACGAATCCCTCAAGGGTGCGTGGGTGCCTCTCGAGTATGTGCCGGCACGCCGCTTCGACTGGAAGACCCGGAGGACCATTTGGAGATACCAGCCGAACAAGCCCCGCATCCTCATCGAGTCCCCTTGGCTGCATCGGAGCATCTTGGAGCGCATCGGAAAGCGCACGGATTACCGCCCGCCAAATCTCCCTGATCCCACGGTTTATCCGGTGGAAGATTGAGCTCGCTGCCTCAATCACATGCTCACTTCTCTTTTCCGCGAATCCTCCCGAACGCCTCCCGGATCTCCGCCGCCGTCCCGATCTTCAGATGGATCGAATACTCGTTCCGGAACCCCGGTGTGATCGCCATCGTCCGGATCGGCGCGAAGTAGGAACACCCCATCCCCTTCGGACCCGGCGGCCCCTCGTAGCGATAGGACGTGATCTCCGTCGTCCCCGGAAAATACACCCCCATCCCCCGCCCCGCCGGCCCGATGTAAGCCGCCCACTCCTCGCTACACATCCGCGACTGGTTCGGCCAGCCGGGAACCTCCTCCGCCAGCGCCCCGCCGCTCCACGGCTTGTCCCCCTTGTAGAAGACCAGCTTCGGCAGCGCGTAATCCATGAACACCGCCGGCAACTCCTGATGCACCGCCGGATGCTCCTGCTTCCCATCGTAAGAGAAACGAAAACGGATCGTCGCCACATCTTCCTTCAAGGTCACCCACTCCTCCATCCGGCATTCCTCTAACAACTGCCCGCCGGCCCAGTTGATCGGGATGCTCTTCACGTAGAGCTCCGTGGCCGTCTTCTTCTGCTCCAGCATCTTCGCGGGCTTGCCCTCGTAGTGCCCGCCCTGCACCGGATTCCAGCGCCAATCCTTGTCGCCCCACTTCGAACCGTCCGGCGCGCCGTAGTAGGACTGCTGGATGAAGCGCCCGCGGTCCGCATGGTTCAACAGATTCGGCCCGTCCGGCAATTCGCTGAACCAGAACACCGAGCCGCCGGACCCAAGGTCCACACCCAGCTTCACCTTGCCGTTCTCCAAATACTCGACCGTGGAAGCCACCTCCGGCTCCGCGGCGGCAAGACGGAGACTGAAGCAGACGAAAAGCAGAAGCACCTTGGACACCCTCCTTAGACGCAGCGGGACAGGCACTTTCTGTCGCCCCGCATTTTTCCCGACGGATTCGGCAGCGGCAGGCGTGATCCCTACGAGATGAAAGCCAAACCGAATCCCCGTTTCCTCCCCTCCCTCCTGCTCGGCCTCGCGCTCGCCACCGGTCCTGCCACCGCCCAAGAGCCGCCCGACGGCCTTTCGCCAATCCCCACCACCACCGAGCAACTCGTGCTCATCCCCGGGGCTGTGGTCATCCCGCAGGCCGACTTCCAAGACGCCACCCTGGGCGAGGTGGTCGACTTCCTCGTGGCGAAATCGGGAGCCAATCTCATGATCAGCAGCGAGGTGAAACAGCTTAAGGTCCCAGACATGACCCTGCGCAATGTCACCGGACTCGGCGTCTTGCGCGCGATCGCCAGCACCGGCGTCCCCTTCCAAGTCACCGAGACCGCTCCCGAAATCCCCGGTGACACCTCCGTATGGGTGATCGTGGGTACCAATCCCGTCGATCGCGACCTGCCGAACATCACTCAAATCTTCAACCTTCGGAACGTGCAGCCCATCGGAGCCGTGGCAGCAGCCGCGGTCGAATCACCGGTAAGCCGGGACGAATTCACCGCGATCGTGCAGGAGATGAATTCCGCCGTCCTTACCGCCCTCAAGGCCCGCTCGGAATCGATCAATGCGAAGGTCGACCTTCCCGTCATCAAGGTCCACGAGTCCACCCGCCTTCTCATCATTTCCGGTCACCCGGAGGAGGTGAATATCGCCCAACAGGTGGTTTGCGCCCTCGGCGGCCAGCCCGTAAACTGAAGCGTGAGCCTCGCGATCATGGACGCCTCCAGCAGCTTGCCGGACGATCGCGTCCCCGCCCTTTCGGCGCTCCCCAGCGTCGCTCCGCCTCCGCCGGTGGCTGAATCCGCATCCCTCCCTTCACTGACCCGCCGCATGGCCGCGGGCAGGGATGATGCGTTCCGCGAGTTCCATGCCGCCTGGTTCAGCCGCATCTTCCGCTATGTCTTCGTCCTCATGCGCGGCGACGAGCACGCCGCCTGCGACGTCACCCAGGAGACCCTGCTGCGGGTCGTGCGCCATATCCGGGCCTTCGAAGCCGAAGACGAATTCTGGGGCTGGCTCACCTGCCTCGCCCGCAGCGCCGCGGCGGATCACGGGCGCAAGGTCTCGCGCTACCGCCGTTTGTTAGAACGCTTCGCCGGAGAAAACATCGGGCTCGCCTCCGAACCGGATTCCGATCTCTCCACCGCGATCCAGCACGGCCTCGGCCAACTCGGCGAGGCCGACCGCCTCCTGCTCCAGCAGAAATACAGCGGCGGTGCCAGCGTCCGCCAACTCGCCGCCAGCACCGGTGCCAGCGAAGCCGCCATCGAATCCCGCCTCGCCCGCGCCCGCCGCGAACTCCGTTCCATCGTCCTCCGAATCACCGGCCATGAAGAACACTGACCATCACCAGTTGTGGCGCGACGCGCTCGACGACAGCCTCCCCGCCGGCTTCTCCGCCGCCGCCCTCACGCAAATGCTCGGTGCCGCCCGCAGCCGCCGCCGGCGCAAGGCCGCGGTGAAAGGCGCCATCGCCGCCGCACTCGTCATTCCCGCTCTCTTCCTCGCCCTCCGCCCCGCCCCTCAGCTTCAGGTTACGCGACCCATCGAGGAGGCCCATCGGGAAATACCCTCGCCCACCCCTCCCAGCCCCCCGCCAATCCAAGCCATGAGCGACGACGAACTGCTCGCCCAGTTCCCCGGCCGCGCCGTGGCCATCATCGGCTCGGGGGACTCGAAGCAGCTGGTATTCCTGGATCGGTAGGCCGATCCGGCCCGCGCCGGCGCTCGGGAAAGGAATGCTCCCACACCGCCAGCGCATCCCGGATCTCCTCGGTCTTCCGCGTCGGGCTCAGCTCCCAGACGATCGGGCAGCCCGCCGGGAACCACGGCAGTAGCTCCTCGTACTTCAGCTCGCCGGTGAAAGGCGTCCGGTGATCCCGCGCCGGCCACTGTACATCGTGCAAGTGCCCGCCGATCAGGTGCGGCGAGATTCGCCGCAGCCACTCCGGGTGATCCAGCAGCCCCAGGTTGTGCTTGAGCTGCACGTGCCCGAAGTCGTGCCAATACCCCACCCACGGGTTGTCGGCGAAGTGCTCCTGCAAGCGCACCATCTCCCGCTCGCTCGGCATGTCCTCGTAACGCGACCGCGATTCCACCGCCAGCTTCACCCCATACTCCGCCGCCTTCTCCGCGATCTGGCCCAGCGCCTCGATCGCCCGCTCGTAGTAGAGCGGCGCCAGCTTCTCGCGCTTCTTCACGAAGGCGATCTTCTCCGCCGCATAGTCCGCCCCGTTGCGGCCGTCCTGCGCCACCATCGCCGTCAGCCGCTTGGTCCACTTGCGCGTGTCCAGCGGTACCGAGCCCATGTGCAGCACCATGTAGTGCGCCTTGAATTCCGCCGCCAGCTCCAGGGTCTTGAGGGTCATCTCCATCGCCCGCTGCCGGTCGAAGGGCCGGTGCGACGTGTATTCATAAGCATCCGGCGCATCGATCATCACCTCCACCGGGGATGGAAAGTAATTGTGCACCCCGGAGCAGCTGAACTTGCCCGCCGCATACGCCTTCCGGATCCCTGGAATCTTCGCCACCGTCATCCCGTGCGAAAGCTCCAGGCAGGTGAACCCGAGCTCCACGATCTCATCGATCATCGCCTCCCCGTCATGGTGGCGGGAGTTGTTCCAGCAGGTCGAGAAAGCAAGCACGCGGACCATCTTGGAGCGCCCCTTCGGAACTTTCAACTGCCACGGCGTTCCTAAAAGCAAACCGCGGCTTTCCCCGGGCACTCCTGCGGCAACTGCTTCCCGTTCTCGCGCCGCGTCCTCAGGGCCTCAAGAAGCGGACCGCGCTTTCACCGGCATGCCGGTGCACCCGGTCATGATCGCGAAGCTCCTCGCCATGGGCCACCCCGGCATGGTAAGCCGCTCCGCGGTATCATCGCGAAGGCTCCAAAGCTCGACAACGAAGCGGAGCAGCTACCGGGAGACTTAAAACCCAAACCACGGACCCTGACCCGTCCTACCATGAAACGGACCCTGCTTTCCTGCGCCCTCGGGGCCTTCGTCGCAATCTCCCCATGCGTCCGGTCCGCTGAACCCGCGCCCGATCCGAAGTCCGCCTTTGCCCGCCCGATCGTTCTGGGACCGGATGACAAGGAGGCATTTGCCGCGCCGCCCGCCGGATTTAACACCACGAAGAACGATGTCCCCCATGGCCGGCTCGAAATGGTGGAATACGAGTCCAAGAGCGTGAAAACCAAAAGGCGGATGCAGGTCTACACCCCGCCTGGATACTCGAAGGAAACAAAGTATCCGGTGCTCTATCTGCTCCACGGCATCGGAGGGGATGAGAACGAATGGCAGCACTTCGCCAAGGTGGATGCGCTGCTGGACAACCTCATCGCTGAAAAAAAAGCCGCTCCGATGATCGTTGTGATGCCAAATGGCAGAGCCCGGAAGAACGACCGCCCGGAAGGCGACATCTATGCATCGGCCCCGGCCTTCGCGGATTTCGAGCGGGATCTTTTCGACGATGTAATCCCGACCATCGATTCCCGCTTCAGTACCATTCCCGATCGGGAGCACCGGGCCCTTGCGGGGCTCTCCATGGGAGGAGGGCAAACCCTGAATTTCGGACTCACTCACCTCGACTCGTTCGCCTGGATCGGAGCTTTTTCTCCAGCACCAAACACCAAGCCACCGGCGACCCTGGTCCCGGATCCTGCCGCCACGGGGAAGCGCTTGAAATACTTTCTCCTGACCTGCGGGAACAAGGATGGCTTGATCAATATCAGCCAGGGCATGCATGTGTACCTGAAGGAAAAGGGAGTGCCTCATGTCTGGCATGTGGACGGCCATGGTCACGATGCCATCCACTGGGCGCACAGCTTGCACGAGTTCGCGCAACGGATCTTCCGATGAGATAATGGCACCCGGCGGAGGACGTCGTTGCGGTCGAAGCCCCTTGCCGGAAAGCTTCTTGAGAAACGGTCCCTGGTGATGGCGGCTTGGCATCTCCGTTTCTCCGCAGCCGCGTCTCCCACCACACTTCATTGGACATTCGGGAATTCTGAATTCGTCATTCCTTCCAGGCTGCCTTGTTTTTTGAAAAACGTGTGAATTCCACGCCGCGTTTCCCGATCACCTTGACATGAGGTTATCGCTCACCAATCTGCGCCCAATGTTCCCCCGGCGCTTTATCTCAAGCTTTTTGGCAGCCTGCGCGGTTTTCAGGATGCTCGGTCCGGCCACCGTCTTTGCGGCGGAGACCACGCCCCTCGGCATCTATGCGGTGAAAATCGCGGGGACAGCCCCCGGAGAAACCCGCGCCCGGACCTATCTCGGCATTCAACTCCTCCAGCCCGCCAACTTTGGTGGGCTGGTCGTGCAAACGGACGGAAAGCGCTTCACCTTCAACGGTGCCTCCGAACTGCCCCTGCACTCCGATGCGGACAAGGAATATTACGTCCACGCCATCAATGGACCGGGGGCCGGTTTCATCGCCCGGATCGAGGCCTATGAAGGAGCTTGGGTGCGTTGCGATCAGGATCTCGGCGCCTGGCTGCCGCCGGGAACGCAATTCTCCATCCGTCCGAATCCCCGCCTCACCGATCTCTTCGGCGCGGACAACCGCTTCGGCTTCGTCAGCGGAGAGAATGCCGCCCAGTCCGACAAGGTGGTCCTCTGGGACTCCCGCGAGCAGGAAGAGCGGATCTACTACTTCAACTCGACTCGCAGCCGCTGGGAGGAAAAGGGCATCGAGGCCGATGCCGGGAACACCCCGATCCGCTATCCGAACGGTCTCTACATCGTTCGCCATTCGGCCACCCCGCTCCGCATCGCGCTGAAGGGCGAGATCTCCGCCGATCCGGTGCTTCTACCGGTGCGGGACGGTGCCAATGTGTTCTCACTCCCGGTGAACCTGTCGGCCTCGCTCGCGAATCTCGTGAGTTCCTCCGGCCCCTTTGCCGTCAAGTCCGGCAAGAATGCGGCCCAGTCGGACATCCTGTCCTTTGAGGATCCTGCCGGCGTCGCAGGCAGCGGACCGTTCTACTATCGATCTCGTAGCAACGACACCGGCTGGCGGGCGGTCGGCACGAACGACAGCGATGCGCCGCTCCAGCCGCTGGACATGCTTTCCACCCTCGTGCTGCGCCACGAGGGGGAAGACGCCTTCGTGCGCGTCAATGCGGACCTCACGGCACCGCCCGGCGGTCCCTTCGTGCCCCCCGCTGATCCCGATCCGGGTGAGCTGCCGCTGGAAGTCGAGGTGCCGAATCCGGTCAACCCGTCCCCGGCAGAACTCACCATCGTCCTGGAGACAAGCAAGGATCTCGCCACCTGGAGCCCGGTGTCTTTCACGCCACGGGCGGATCACAGGGTCTTCTTCCAGCTTCCCCCGGCGAAAGCCGTGCCTTCTACCGGCTCCGTGTCGAATTGTTCTGAACAGCGGCCAGCAAGCTCATGAAACTCTTCCCGATTCCCCTGCTTGTTCTGGCCGGCATCGCCTCGCTGGAAGCCGGCACCTTGGTCGTCACCGCCCTGCCGGGCGATGAAGCCGTGCCGCAGCTTCTCCGCACCCTCGGCGGCCAACCGCTCGGAGCCACGGCCACCGTCCAACTCGGTGCCTTCCCGGGCCTGAGCGATGACCAGGTTCTCGATCTTGCCACCGGCGGCTATGCAGCTTTGACGGCATCGTGGCTGCCCTTCGGCGAAGAACACCCGATGGGCACCGGGGCGGATGACCAGTCCGGCAGCTTCGAGATCGCGGCACGGCAGGACATCCCGGAAGCCGGCCCATCGCCAGCAGGCCAGGAAATTTCGATCATCATCCGCAGCGGCGCGGAATTCCTCGTCGCGAGGTTCAAGGGCAAGACCTTCGCCGCCGATACCGAGACCGGCTTGGAGCAGGTCGCCGTCTTGCAGCTCCGCGATGCGAAGATCATCGTCGGCAACCGCCTCGGCCCGCAAACCATCGCCACCGCCGTCACACCCGCAGTCGGCAGTTACGGCTCTTGGATTGCCGCCTACACCACGGCAATCACCGATGAAGCCCTCCGCCAACCGCAAGCCGATGCCGATGGCGACGGCCTGTCGAACTTCTTCGAATACGCCACCGGCGGCGATCCGGCTTCAGGCACCGATGCCAGCGTCTGCCGCATCTCCGGAGACGGCAGCGGCCACCCTTGGCTGAGCTTCCGCTGCCAACCGGGCCTCGGTGGAACCGTCCCCTCCCTCCGATCGTCCCCGGACCTCCAAGAGTGGTCGGACTTCGCCGCGAATCTCGAATGGGACACCAGCCCGCCTGCCGCCGGCTCATGGCTCCGCGCCCGCATACCCGGAGCCATGGATCCGGGATGGTACTTCCGTCTCGAACTTGACGAGTAGTCGGCAAGACCTTCCCGAGCCTCGAAGAGGCGGCAGGGAGATAGCCCCGGGGGTAACCGAAGCGCAACCGCGGGTCGCGGCCCGCCATCTGGAGGCATCATCCGCACGAGGAGCGGTATTTTCATCCCATCAAGTTCGGCATGCGGGCTACCGATACTGTGGATTGACCCAAAGGGACCAGTCCCCCCGATCGTCCCTGTTGTCGTCCACGATCAGGACCAGCTTCTTGCTGGGATTGAAGGATATCTCAACCTTCTCCATGGGATTGGAGCCCGAGATCAACTTGCTGCGGAAGACCTGCCCCTCGGCGGTCTCGATGGAAAAGTAAACGCCGCTTTGATTAGAATTACCCTTCACCACGAGGTCTGCCAGGCACGCGGAGGCACGAAACTCCGTGACCGGCTTGTCGAACTCGTACTCGATGCGGCCTGAAGCATGGGCGAAGATGTAGTCCCGTGCGTTGAGACGTTGGTCGTTGACGGCGACCGCGCCGTCGGGCTTTTCGAGATTGCGGAAGAAATGCTCGCTGCCTTCGGTTTTCTTCCATTTCACCGCTTTGAGATTGAACCATGACTTGGCGGGGGCGGCAGCGGCTGGCTTGTCCTCCTTCACCGCGGCATCCGCCACCTTCACCGCTTCCTGGGCCCCTTGAAGGATCGAGCTCTGCCGGCGGGCATCGCGCTCCGATCTCACCTCCTCCGCATCCTTGATCTTGCCCCCCGAGACCAGCTTCTTCTCCAATTCGGCCAAGCGCCCGTCATAGCTCCGAAACCAGGCCACAACGGCCCGTTGTTTTTTCACGAGCCGGGCTGCGGCCGCATTTTTATAAACTTCATTCAGTTTTGAGATCTCGGCGTTTCCCGATTCCACCAGAGGGATGTCCTCCTCTGACTTCCATCGCTCGATCTCGGCGCCGAGGGCATTGACGCCATCCAAGTCTCCTTCCTTTTTGGCAGTGTCGCGAGCCTTGCCCAAGGCAATCAGCAACTGATCCTTCAGCTTTGCCAAGTCCGCCCGATAGCCGTCGCCGATCGCCTCGAACTTCGCTTCCGCGGCCTTCTGCACCACCGGCAAGCTATCTTGGGCCAGGGCGGAAATGGCAGCTCCGCTCAGCAAAAGAAGAAATAGGAAAATCCGCTTCATGACTTGTGGGACCCATCGACCCTAGAAAGCCACCCCTTTGCCTTCCAGCCTCAATTTGGACCGCCCCTCCCCCCACACTTCATTCATCATTCGGAAATTCCGCATTCGTCATTCTTTCCTCTCCTCCACCGAATTCAGCAGAATCCTCAAGGCCCCGCCCGAGATCCACACCTCGTAGCACAGGCAAACCAGCGAGCAGCCCATCAGCAGCAGCGCCACCGTGAAGGACGGGACCGCCAGCGCCTGCATGCCACCGATCACTGCCACCATCGCCACCACGCAGAGGGTGAGGCTGAAGGCCCCGAAGAGTTGCATCGCCCGGATCAGGGTCAGGCGCCGCCGCAGGTTGTCGATCTGCGCACGCAGCAGATCGTCCTTCTTTTCCAGCCAGTCCTTGTGCAGCTGGCGGATCAGCGCGGAGAGATGCAGAAAGCGGTTGGTGAAGGACAGGAACAGCAGGCTGATCGCCGGGAAGAGCAATGCGGGAGTGGAGACTTCGAGCGTCACGCGGCGCAGCCTATCGGGACCCGGCCCGCCGGGCAACCGCGTGGCTTGCAAGCTTTTTCGCTCCGCCGCCTGCTAGTTCCGGGCTTGCCGCGAGGGTCCGGCGGGGGGAATCTCCGCGCCCACGGATGAAGAAATTCTACCCCTATTTCCGATACCTCGCCGGTGTGAGAAGCACCTTCATCGCGGGGGTCGCTGCCGGGATCGTGTTCGCGGTGGCCAGCGGCTTCGGCCTGCCCCTGATGGTGAAGACCGTCTTCCCCCTGATCTTCGGCAAGGTCAACCAGATCACCGAGGTCCAGTCCGAGCTCGACAAGGCGGTCGGGCCGGCGCGGTCCAAGGAGCTTCTCAACAAGGCCTTCGAGTCCGAGATGAAGCAGGTCGAAGAGACCTCGAAGTTCCGCACCTACGTCGCGGACAAGGTCGGGGAGGAGAACGCGCCGCGGGCGATCCTGATCGCAGCCTGTGCGATCATCCCTCTGGCGGCCCTGCTCCGCGGCATCGCCGGCTTCTTCAATGTCTACTGGATCACCGCCTGCGGCCTCCACGTGCTGCGGGAGATCCAGCAATCCGTCTTCGTGAAGCTCCAGCGCCTGCCGCTGGGATTCTTCAGCGGCCGCAAGACCGGCGACCTGATCAGCCGCGTGATCTCGGACTCGAACATGCTGCAAGGCGTGGTCACCACGATCTCGAACGACCTGATCAAGCAGCCCTTCACCCTGCTCGCGGCCCTCGCCTTCCTAGTCAAGGACAGCTGGGAGAACAGCGAGTCCTTTTTCCTGATCATCTGCCTGATCAGCATCCCGCTGGTCGTCGTCCCCATCCGCTTCATCGGCAAACGCCTGATGCGGAAGGCCGCCCACATGCAGCGCGAGTCCGGCGACAACTCGGGGATCCTGGCCGAAACGCTGGGAGCCACCCGCGAGATCCGCGCCTTCAACCTGGAAGAGATGATGGGCAACCGCTTCCTCGACGGGATCGCGCGCTGGACCAAGTTCCACCTGAAGGTGATCAAGTACCGCTACCTCACCCCGCCCCTGATCGAGATGGTGGCCGCCGGGGTGGTCGCCTTCGCCCTCGGCTACGGGGCCTCGAAGGGGCTGACCCTGGAGCGCTTCATGGGCGTGGTAACCGCCCTCTACATGTGCTACGACCCGATGAAGAAGCTCGGGGAAATCCACAACCGGATGAAGCAGGGCGAGGCCTCGCTCGACCGCCTCGAAGTCATCCTGAAGGCCGAGGAAGGTGTGACCGATCCACCGAACCCGGTGAAGATCCAGAACGTGAAGGGCAGCCTCTCCTTCCGCGATATCGAGTTCGCCTACGGCGACAACCCGGCGATCAAGGGCATCACCCTCGACGTCCCCGCCGGGCAGGTCGTCGCGCTGGTCGGACCTTCCGGCGCGGGCAAGACGACCTTCGCCAGCCTGATCCCGCGCTTCTACGACCCGAACTCCGGCACCATCCAACTGGACGGCGTGGATATCCGGGACCTGCGCCTGAAGGATCTGCGCGATCACATCACGATCGTGCCGCAGGAGGCGGTGCTCTTCGCGGGCACGGTCTTCGAGAACATCCGCCTGGGCCGGATGACGGCGTCGGAGGATGAGGTGAAGGAAGCCGCGCGGCAGGCGCACGCGCACGACTTCATCGAGACCCTGCCGCAGGGCTACAAAACCCAGGTCGGCGAGCGCGGTGCCCAGCTCTCGGGTGGCCAGAAGCAGCGCATCTCGATCGCCCGCGCCTTCCTCAAGAACGCCCCGGTCCTGATCCTGGACGAGGCCACATCGGCGCTCGATGCCGGCGCGGAGTCGCGGATCCAGGAGGAACTCGCCAGCCTGACCCGGGGCCGCACCACCTTCATCATCGCCCACCGCTTCAGCACCATCCGCATCGCCGACCGCATCCTGGTTTTCGACCACGGCCGGATCGTCGGGGACGGCACTTTCCAAGAGTTGGAAGCCAAGCACGACATGTTCCGCTCCCTGTTGGAGATGCAGCGGCACTGATGCCGTACTACTCCTTAAAGGGGTTACCTTAAGGGGATAACCTTTGCGTGCCGTTCGGGGCTACGGGTGGCGTGCCGTTCGGGGCACCACCCCCCGTCCCGGTTCGGGGGATGGGTGGCGTCCCGTTTCGGGGGACGGGTTCCCCCCTGCCACCCGTTGACCATGTCCATACATCTCGGGAAAATCGCTAGATTGTCCCTTTTCTGGAATGGTTTTTGATCGACGGGACGTAACTGTAACGAAATTGTCACCTTAATGGTCGTGCCATCCCGGTAAAGAATTCCCGGGACACTGCGGCGACGGGGAGAACTCAGCTCCCGTCATCGCGGTATGTCACTGACCGCCAAAACCCCACATACTTTCCACGAACCGGATACTCCTAGGAACCTGCCCGCCACCCCGAGCGCCCGTCCTCCCACGACGCCACGCTTGCCGGTCCGGTTCCCCCTTCACCCACGGCAATGGACGCAAATCAGAATCGCAGGGAATTCAAGTTCGTGCTGCCTCCGCAGCTTGCAGGAGTGCTTCGCGCCCGTGTGGGAGAAATGATGGTGGCCGACCGTGGCGCGGAGGACGGATACGCCGTCCTGTCCGAGTATTTCGACACCGACGAGCGCACCAGCTACTGGCAGAAGCAACTCGGCGTGCCGAACCGCCGCCGCGTGCGCAGCCGGGTCTATGGCCGGGCCGACGGCGCGATTCCGGCCAGCGCCTTCATCGAGGTGAAGCACAAGCTGGACGGCGTGACGGTGAAACGCCGGGTGTCCGTGGAGCTCGACGAGCTGGGCCACCTTTCCACCGGCAAGCTTCCCAATCACAAAGGCATCCCGACGTCCATCGACCAACGGGTGATGGCCGAAATCGACGATCTGGTGAACACCCGCGGCAGCAAGCCGGTGGTGCAGATCCGCTATCACCGCTACGCCTTCGACAGCGGTCCGGAAGGGACCATCCGCATCACCTTCGACATCGACCCGCGCTGCCGCTTCCGGCTGGTGCCGCTGACGCCGGATGATCCGGACTTCGAGCTTCCGCTGCTGGAGCCCGGTTCGGCGATCATGGAAGTGAAGACCATCGGCCCGGTGCCGTTCTGGTTCCGCAATCTGATCGGGGAATACAAGCTCGTGCCCCGCGGCTTCAGCAAATACACGGCCGCGCTGGAGATGTATGAGTTCAAGGGGATGACCGGCAAGCCGCCGCGCCCCAATCCCGCGCCGACCGAGAGGATCTCCCGCGGCAATCCCAATCCCGTGGACGAGAAGGGCCGGCCGCTGCCCCCTTCGACTTCCGCTTTGCCACGCCGGGCCCGGATTCCGGAGCCCGCCAAGACCGGCGGCATCTTCCGCCTGCTGGCGCTGAAATGTCTGGCGCTCTTGCATCCGGCAAAAGCACGTTAGGCATAAGCCCCGTATCCGTCTGATTTCCCCAGAGTATCCGCATGTACCCGTTTGCCGACTTCGCTTCCTCCGCTGTTAGGTTCATCGCCCAGACCGCCGCTCCCGAGGGCTTTCATTTGCTCGACAACATCTTCAGCAGCGCCGCGCCGGTCGCGGGCTCACGCCCCGACTTCCGGGAGGTCGCTTTCGCGATGGGGATCAGTCTCGCGCTCAACCTCCTGATCGCGACGATCTACCGCCGGACCTACAAGGGCACCCGCTATTCGCAGGACTACGTGCAGACGCTGATCATGATCGGCGTGGTGACCACGATCCTGATCATGGTGGTGGCGGGGAACGGGGCGATCGCCTTCGGGATGTTCGCCGCCTTCTCGGTGATCCGCTTCCGCCGCACCCTCGGCCAATCGCGCGACCTTGCTTTCGTGTTCTTCGCCATGGCCATCGGCATGGTGGTCGGCGCGCGGATGTATGACATGGCGGTGGTCATCACCTTGATCGTGGGGATCGCGATCGTGATCCTGACCAAGGTGGATGCCTTCGCGCCGCGACGCGCCTCGCACATGCTGACGCTGCGCATGACCAGCGACATGGACTTCGAGCAGCTGCTGGAGCCGGTCTTCCAACAATTTTCGGACCGCGCGCAGCTGGTCAGCGTCTCTTCCGCACAGGCCGGGATGATGACGGAACTCCGCTATGGCCTTCAACTCAAGCTCGGTGCCAGCACGCCCAAGTTGCTGGACGCCCTGCACCACGTCTGCGGTAACAACCGCGTGATCCTGACCCCGACCGGCAACGAACTCGACATGTGAGGCGTTCGCCGCAGCCCTTTGAAACCCCGATGAAATCCTTGTCCCGCCTCGCGCTCTTTTCCTGCCTAACTTTCGCCCTCGTTCCTGCCGTTCACGCGGCGGATGAAACGGCCGGCGACTCCAAACCCGCCAAGGAGGAAACGGGCGAGAAGAAGAAAAAGAAGAAGAAGGACAAGGACGGGAAGAAGTCCAAGGACGGCAAAAAGAACAAGGACGGCGCGGCCAAGCCTGCAGACAAACCGGCGGATGCACCGGAGACGGCCGCGGTGCCGGCCGGCGCCGAGACCGTGCCGATCGTGACCGATGCGAAGGGTGTGATCGTGGAATCGGATGCGGCCAAGCCCGCCAACAATGGCGACTGGTGCACCTGGCTGCGGGATCATCCCGGACGGCTCTATTACAGTGAGACGAACCCCTGGTTCCAATCTTTCGAGATCGGCGGGCGCTTCCACTACCAGGCAGCCTACCTGGAAGGCACGGATATCAACGGTCGCGACTTCAACGACAAGTACGACGAATACCGTAGGTTCCGCCTGGAGACCAAGACGGAGTTCCTCAAGTATTTCACCGCCGAGATCAACGTCAACCTGGTGGCGGACGACCGCTTCCGCGACGACCTTTTCACCGACCTGGAGTGGGGCTACGACCGTTTCGACGAGGCCACCCTGCAGTTCGACATCGGCGAAGCCTTCGGCAAGGGGCCGCTCGACGGCATCAAGCTCAAGTACGGGCGGATGAAGGTGAAGATGACCGAGGAGCAGCACATGTCCTCGAACGAGATCTACACGATCGAGCGTACCGGCATCGCCGACCGGCTCGGCGGGAACCAGAGCCGCCCGACCGGCGTGACCCTGGAGCTGGACAAGGGAGACTACGAGCTGGTGCTCGGTGTCTACAGCGCGGAAGACGATTCGGATTTCCTCGGTGCCTGGAACGACGGCGAGTTCTTCTACGGCAGCTTCAAATGGAAGCCGGACAACGATTTCTGGATGGTGCTCGATTACAGCCAGAACAACATGGACGACCGGGCGGTGACCGATGACGCGCTCGGTTACGGCTGGGCGGCCTCGCTCTCCGCGACCTACGAGAAGAAACACTGGGGCTTCATCGCCGAGGCGATCTATGGCGATAACGGCGGCGGCAACGGCCTGATCACCCGCCGCGCAGGGGATTTCCATGCCTTCGTGGTCATGCCCTGGGTGTGGATCATCGAGGACAAGCTTCAAGCGGTGGTGCAGTACCAGTACGCCAGTTCACCCGAGTCCCAAGGCCTGCAGATCCCGTCCCGCTACGTCCGTGCCGAGCACGAGGATCCAGCGGTGGACGTGGACAACGGTCGCGGCAACGAGCACCACTACCTCTACGCGGGGCTGAATTACCATTTCTGCAAGGACCGTCTCAAGGTGATGGGCGGCGTGGCCCTGGACGACCTGACGACCCGCGACGGCGAAGTAAAGGCGCTGACCTATCAGGTGGCGTTCCGGACGGCGTTTTGAGTTGGGTGCATGCCGTGGGCGCGGGAGCCGGGACATTCACGCGCTTTTGAGATTTGAGATCTCAGATTTAAGAGGAAGAAGAAGGCCGGATACGTGTTGGCATTGAGGCGGCTACTCCCCCCGTCGGACGCGGAACGGCAATTGCGGCCGGGGGCGGGGGCGGAGGCTGAGCCGGTTATCTGGCATCGGGCGCTATCCGGGCCCCGGCCATTTGGCGCGTCTTGCAAATGGATTGGCGCGTGCTGCGAGTGACAGGATGCGGATGTGGGGTAGCGTGTATGCATGACCGCCGCCGACCGCTTCCGCATTTCCAGCCTCCTCCCGGGGCGCTTGGCAGAGCAGAAGCTGGCGCTGCCGGCGCTGCTGCGGCGTGCCGGTTTACCCGCGACCTTCTTCCAGCAGGAGAAGATCCATGCAACGACCGCGGAACTCTTCGCGCTGTGGCGTGCGGTTGGCGAGATCAGTCCGGATCCTGGGATCGGGCTGAAGCTGGGGGCCGAGCCGCGGATGGAGCGCTACCATCCTGCGGCGGTCGCCGCGGTGTGCAGCCGGACCTACCGCGACGCGCTGCAGCGGATGGCCCGCTACAAGCAACTGACCTGTCCGGAGGAGATCCAGATCACGGCCAGCGGGGACGAGGCGACGGTGAATTTCATCTATCACGAAGCGAAGGAAGACGAGCCGGAGGTGCTGATCGATATGGCGCTGGCGTGGATTTTTTCGGTCGGCCGACGCGGCACGGACGGGCAGGTCACGCCGCTGCGGCTGGAGCTCAAGCGGCCGGTCCGGAATCGCGAGCTGCTGGAAGCGCACTTCGGCTGCCGGGTGAAATTCAAGGCGGGGCGCAATGCGCTGGTGCTGCGGAAGACCGATCTGGATCGCCCCTTCGTGACGCACAACGAGGAGCTGCTGTCGGCGATCGGGGCGCAGTTGGAGAACGAACTCGAGGCACGCGCCAACTCCGCCGATCTGGGGGAACAGGTAAAGCGCACGCTCAAGCGTTCGCTGGCGGGAAGACGCCCGGTGCTCACGGACATCGCGCAGGAGCTCGGGATGAGCACGCGGACGCTGCAGCGCAGGCTGGGCGACGCGGAGATCACCTTCCAGCAAGTGGTGGAGGATACGCGGCGCGAGCTGGCCTGCCACTACCTGAAGCAAAGCGGCGTCGAATTGAACGGGGTGGCCTTCCTGCTCGGCTACGAGGATGCGAACTCGTTCTTCCGCGCCTTCCAGGTGTGGGAAGGGACTTCGCCCGGTGAATGGCGCACCCGCCAGCGCGCCGAGGTGGCTTGAAATCATGAACCTGGCACGACGCGATTTTCTGAGAACCGCCGGTGCCGCGACCGCGGCATCCCTTCCGGTGATAGGCCGGGCCGGGACCGGTCCAGCAACGAATCCCCAACCAAGAACTGATATGGAAATCATAAGAAACGGCAGCCAGCCCTCGGCCAAACCACCGGCGGAGTATTTCACCGGCACCGTGCGGCTCGATCCCTTGTTCCAGCCGAAAGCACCGGCCCGCACGGTCGGTGCGAGTGTCACCTTCGAGCCCGGCGCCCGGACGGCATGGCATACCCATCCGCTGGGGCAGACGCTGATCGTGACGGCAGGCTGCGGCTGGGTGCAGCGGGAAGGCGGCCCGGTCGAGGAGATCAAGCCCGGCGACATTGTCTGGTTCCCGCCTGGACTGAAGCATTGGCACGGGGCGACAGCGACCACGGCCATGACGCACATCGCGATCCAGGAGCAGCTCGATGGCAAGACCGTGGAGTGGCTGGAGAAGGTCAGCGACGAGCAATACCGGCGCTGAACCATTCAATCCAACAAACATTCAGAGATGAAAACACGCACACTTGGAAGCAGCGGCCTGGAAGTCTCCGCCATCGGCTTGGGCTGCATGGGGATGAGCTTCGGCTACGGGCCGCCGAAGGACGCGCAGGAGATGATCGCGCTGCTGCGGAAGTCGGTGGAACACGGGGTGACCTTCTTCGACACGGCGGAGGTTTACGGGCCTTTCCTGAACGAGGACCTGTTAGGCGAAGCGCTCGCGCCCTTCCGCGGGAAGGTGGTGATCGCGACGAAGTTCGGCTTCGATATTGGAACCGATCCGCGCACCGCCCCCGGACTGAACAGCCGGCCGGGGCATATTAAGGAGGCGGTCGAGGGCTCGCTGAAGCGGCTCAAGGTCGACGTGATCGATTTGCTCTATCAGCACCGGGTGGATCCCGATGTGCCTATCGAAGACGTGGCGGGCGCGGTGAAGGAGTTGATCGCGGCGGGCAAGGTGAAGCACTTCGGGATGTCCGAGGCGGGGGCACAGACGATCCGCCGGGCCCACGCGGTACAGCCGCTGACGGCGCTGCAGAGCGAGTATTCGCTGTGGACGCGGACGCCGGAGAAGGAAGTGATTCCGACGCTCGAGGAACTCGGGATCGGCTTCGTGCCGTATAGCCCGCTGGGCAAGGGCTTCCTGACCGGGAAAATGGACGAGAGTACGACCTTCGACAGCTCCGATTTCCGCAGTGCCCTCCCCCGCTTCACGCCGGAGGCGCTGAAGGCGAATCAGGCGCTGATCGATTTGCTCGGGAGCATCGCGGGGCGCAAGCAGGCAACACCGGCACAGATCGCGCTGGCTTGGCTGCTGGCGCAGAAGCCGTGGATCGCGCCGATCCCGGGGACGACGAAGCTGCACCGGCTGGAGGAGAATATCGGGGCGGCGGAAGTCGAATTGAGCGCCGACGATTTACGTGAGATCGATGCGGCGGCGGCGGAGATCACGGTGCAGGGGGCGCGCTATCCGGAGCGGCTGGAGAAGATGACCGGATTGTAGCCGGAGAAGAAATCATCAATCACTATTCCTCCAATCATCAATCGGAGTGTGTCGCTGCGCTGAAGATGCCTGAAATTTCGTCACAGCTGCCCTTGCAGGGGCGTGATGCCACTCAAATGAGGGAAGGGTCGAAAGGTTTGCCGGGTTGCACGCGGTAAGGGGAGCACCTACCTATCTCGCCATGCGCTACACGCTTCTCGCCGCCGCACTTCTTTCTGCCGCCCTGCCCGCCGCCGCCAAACCGGGAACGGAGGTGGTCGCCAAGGGCTTCAACCGCCCCCTCTGGGTGGGCGCGCCTTCCCACGTGAAGGACCGGTTATGGGTGATCGAGCAGGATGGCAAGATCTGGATCATCGATGCGAAGAGCGGGGAGAAACAGGCGGAGCCCTTCCTGGACATCACCGAGCAGGTGCGCCGCAAGGGCAACGAGGAGGGCCTGCTGGGACTGGCCTTCGCGCCGGACTTCGAGAAGTCAGGGCTGTTCTACGTGAACTTCGTGGACAAGCAGCAGAACACCCGGATCTCGCGCTTCAAGGCGGCGGGGCCGGACTTCAAGGAGGCCGACAAGAGCAGCCAGGAGGTCCTGCTGTCCTTCAAGCAGCCTTACGAGAATCACAACGGCGGCTGGGTTGGCTTCGGGCCGGACGGCATGCTCTACATCGGCAACGGGGACGGTGGCGCGGGTGACGATCCGCCGAACAACGGGCAGAAGACCGACACCTTCCTCGGTAAGATCCTGCGGATCGATGTCTCGTCGGGGTCCGGTTACTCGGTGCCGAAGGACAATCCCTTCGTCGGCAAGGCCGAATACAAGCCGGAGATCTGGGCCTTGGGCGTTCGCAATCCGTGGCGTTGCTCCTTCGACCGGAAGAGCGGCGACTTCTGGATCGGCGACGTGGGCCAGAACAAATGGGAAGAGATCGACTACCTGCCGAAGGGCAAGGGCGCGGGCTCAAACTTCGGCTGGCGCCTTCGCGAGGCCGACAAGGAGAACCCGACCCAGAAGATCGCGGGCGACAAGCCGGAGAACAACGTGGAGCCGGTGTATGTGTATGCGCACGGCGGCAAGTCCGATGAAGGTCTCTCGGTCACCGGGGGCTACGTGTATCGCGGGCCGGTGAAGGGTTTGGAGGGGCGATATATTTTCGGAGACTACAACAACCGCCGGGTGTGGTCCTTTGTCCTGAAGGGTGGGAAGGCCACGGATGTGGAGGATCATACGGATGACTTCGCGCCCGAAGGGGGGAAGGTGGGGATGATTTCTTCGTTCGGAGAGGATTCGGTGGGGAATGTCTACATCGTCGATCAGGGCGGGGCGATTTTGAGGATCGTGGACAAGTGAGGTGTTGGAAGCCAGTGCGCTTATGAACCACGGAGAGGAGCCGCGCAGCGGCCTTGGAGTGCGGAGACTTATCCTGCCCGTTACCCACAACTTTTCGAGGTCGTACTTAAATCGCGCTGGTACTAAACGACTGTTTACATCAGCTTCGCGGATGGACCTCGATTCTTCCGACCTCAATCCTCCCGACCCGCAAGCCGCCCTCTCCTGGGCTGGAACCGAATTTGCAACCTTGGATTGCGGCGACCCTCGCCGCAGCCGACGCTTCGTGCGCGTGGCCTCCGACTTCGCACGAAATCCCACCGCCCCGGTTCCCGCCGCCTGCGGCGACTGGTCCGGCACCAAGGCCTGCTACCGGCTCTTCGACCAGCCCGAGGTCAACAGCGGGGCGATCCTCGCCGCCCACCGCGCCGCGATGCTGGACCGGCTGCGGGCCGCGGACGAGGGAACCGCGCTGCTGGTCTTGCAGGACACCACCTCGCTCAATTACGACAACCATCGTAGCAAGGAAGGCCTGGGCCCCACCGCCGGCCATGGCAAGGATCGCTCCCCCGGCCTTTTCGTCCACGGCCAGCTCGTGGTCGGCACGGACGGCGCGGTCCACGGCCTCGCCTCGGCCCTCGTCTACGCCCGGCAACCCCGCGGTGCCGGCGAGCCCGCCGGCAAGCGCAACCGCCAGCCCTTGGAAGAAAAGGAAAGCCACCGCTGGGTCGGCGGCTGGCACGAGGCGCAGCGGCTGTGGGAAGACCTCGGCGGCACGCGCGCGGTGCTGTCGGTCGCCGACCGCGAGGCCGACATCTACGAACTGCTCGCCGCCTGCCGGCAAACCCGCGCGCAACGCGGCGGCGGAGCCGGATTGCTGGTGCGCAGCCAGCACGACCGCAAGCTTGAGGACGGCGGCACGCCGCTGTGGCAGACCCCCGCCGCGCTGCCGGTGACGGCCACCCTCGTGGTCGAACTGCCGCGAGGAAAGCAAGGGCTCAAGGCGCGCAAGGCCACCCTCGCGGTGCGGGCCGGGCGGGTCCGTCTGGCGGTGCCCGCCCACAAGAAGAAACACCTCGGGCTGTCGGAAAGCCTGGAACTGTGGGCGCTGGAAGTCCGGGAGATCGACCCGCCGCCGGGCGTGGAGCCGGTGTGCTGGCAGTTGCTGACGACCGAACCCGTCGCGGACGCCGGCGACGCCGCGCGGCTGGTCGGCTGGTATGCCCTGCGCTGGCGGATCGAGGACTTCCACCGCGTGCTCAAGACCGGCTGCCGGGTGGAAAGCCGGCAGGTGCGCGCGGCGGAGAAGCTCAAGGCCTTCATCGCGCTGGACATGGTCGTAGCGGTGCACCTGCTGTCCCTGGTTTGGCAGGCGCGGATCAGCCCGGGGCTCCCCGTGGAAGGCTGGCTGGAGCGCGACGAATGGGAGGTGCTATCGGTGCACGCGGCGGCCGGCGGGCCGCCGCCGGAACGGCCGCCGGCGACCGGCGAAGCGGTGCGGATGATCGCGAGGCTGGGCGGATTCCTTGGGAGGAAGAGCGACGGGGAACCCGGCCCCGAAGTGCTGTGGCGGGGCCTCGCAAAGCTGCGGACCCTCGCGCAGGCGTGGCGAGTCTTTAAAATGAAAAGTTGTGGGTAACGGGCAGGACTTATCACCGCACTTCTATCCGCAGGCTTGCCGAGGACGAAGCGCGGGCGATCCGCCCCTCGCGTGAGGCCCGGGTGACGTGTCATCGTGTTCCTTCCACCCCGTGCTCCGGACGCTCGACAAGTCTCGCTAAGAAAGGCGGTGACAAGTCTCCGCACTCGAGGGGGGCGGAGCCGCGAACAGCCGATGCATCGGCGAGAAGGCGGCACGCCAGATGGCTTCGTCCGCCTGAAGGCGGGACTACTTACCCTTGGCGGCGGGCTGTTAGGAACCGCGCCCTACCGATGGCGGAGCCGCGCTGCTAACCCGCCCTTCTGAGGGCTTGGCAGACGGCGGGGAAGATCTGCTTCTTCCGGCTGACGACGCCGGGGGCATCGTAGAGGCTGGCGTCGATGCGGGCGTAGGGAAGGTTCGCGACGAAGACGGGATCGCCGGCGGCGAGGACGAGGCTGTGGTGCTCGGCGATGTCTGTGACGACGAGGACGGCGAGCTCGTAGCTTTGTTCCTTGGCGAGGGCCTGGAGTGCTTTCTCAAGCTCCTCGCGGCGCGGCTCGAAGGCTTGCAGGCCGAGCTCCTCGACTTGGGCAATGGTGACCTTCACGCCCTCGTCATCGAATTCCTTGCGGTCGGCATTGAGGATCGCATCGGGGGTGCCGGTGGCGAGCAGGGAGCCGACGGCGAAGAACTCTTTCTTGAACTCGGCGGGCTCGATGCCGGCGAGGCCGCTGAGCCAGCCGAGCATCTCGTGGTCGAGTTCGGCGGTGGTCGGCGAGGTCAGGCAGAGGGTGTCCGCGATGATTCCCGCGCAGAGGCAGAGCGCGGTGCCGCGGTCCGGCTCGAGGTAGCGATGGCGGAACTTGCGGGCGACCAGGGTGGAGGTCGAGCCGACGGGTTCATTCAGGAATCGGATCGGCTCGCGCGAGACGAGGTTGCCGGCGAGGCGGTGGTGGTCGATGACCTCGACGATTTCCGATTCCTCGACGCCGGTGACGGCCTGGGCGAATTCATTGTGGTCGACCAAGGCAAGGCGGGTGCGCGGCGGATCGATCAGGTCGGTCTTCGAGAGCACGCCGATCATTTCCTTGCGGATCGGATCTTCCACGGGAAAGAGGTCCTGCTCGAGGTGGGCGACGCTCTTCCGCAGACGGGTCACGGGTTCGCTGCCGGAGACCGTGGTGAAGTTCTTCTCCATCACATGGCGCACGGTCCGCGAGCAACGGATCAGCGTGGATGAACTGGCCGTATCCTGCGCGCAGAGCAGGACGATGACGCCGCGCTTCTTGGCGAGTTCGCGGAGCGATGCTTCCACGCCGTTGCCGCCGGTGACGAGGAGGGCACGGGCGCCGTTCTCGATCGCATAATGTTGCACCACCGGCCGGTCGCCGCAGATGACCAGGAAGCGGTTTACGTTGCCTTCCTTGCCCGCGAGTTTCAGGCGGCGTTCGACGGTCGATTGGGAGGAGGCCCCGACCAGCAGGATCAACTCTTCCTCGTCATCGCCGGCGGGCATCTCGGCGCCCACGCTCTCGGCCTGGAGGGTGACGGCGATCTTCGAGAGGGAGACATTCGCGGACCGGGCCTGAATGCCGCTGGCATCGCCGGGGACCAGCAGCTCGAGGAGATCGAGATAGCGGAGCATGCCGTGGACGAGGCCCGCGCCATCGACCACCGGCACGCAACGGACGCCGCTGGCGAGCATCCGTCGATAGGCGACGATGAAGGTATCGGTCGGCGAAACCTGGACGACATCGCGGCGGCAGATCATCCCGGCGGTGGCCCGCACGTCGGTGACCAAGGGCGGGGTCTCGATGCCAGCTTGCTCGAGCACCCATGCGGTGCGCGCCGGGACTTCCCCGCAGCGCGCGGCGATGGCGGAGGACTCGCCGGTGGCGCGCAGCAGGGCGGCATTCCCGATCGCGGAGCAGATCGCGTCCGTGTCCGGGTTCTTGTGGCCGATGACGTAGAAGGGCAGGCTGAGACGGGGTGGTTCCATGTGGGAGGGGAAGAAGTTCCAAGTAAGAAGGACCAAGTGCCAAGCGAAGGCCTGAGAGAACGGGAGTGCTTACATTCGTTCTGGGCAGCGGATTCCGAGCAGGCCGAGGCCGTGGACGAGGACGCGGATGGTCAATTCGCAGAGGACCAGGCGGCTGTTCCGTACGGGGATCTCCGCCTTCAGGACGGGGCATGCCTCGAAGAAAGAGTGATAGGCGCGGGCCAACTCGAGAAGATAAGCCGTCAGGAGATTCGGGCGATGGTCGTCCAAGATCGTCGGGAGGACTTCGCCATACCGCGCCAGGTAACGGGCCAGATGAATTTCCGCGTCCTCCGCAAGCAAAGGATTCACGCTGGCAAGGTCCACCTCTTCATCCAGCTTGCGGAAGATCGACCGACACCTCACCACGCTGTTCTGGATGTAAGGGGCCGTATCGCCGTGAAGGGCCAGCATCTTTTCAAGATCGAAGACGTAGTCGGAAAGCCGGTGATGAGCGAGTTCCGTGAACTTCACCGCGCTGATACCGATGAGTTCGGCCAGATCGGCACGCTCTTGATCCGTTTCCACGCGGCTGCGCTCGGCCACGGCGGTGGTCGCGGCTGCCACGGCCTCGTCCAAGACGTCATCGAGCTGGGGCAGGTCCCCTGCCCTGGTCTTGAGCGGCTTGCCATCGGTGCCGAGAATCGTGCCGAAGGAGATATGGCGCAGATCCATCCCGGCACAATCCAAGCGCCCGGCGACTGCGAAGAGTTGCTGGAAGTGCTGGGATTGGCGATGGTCGACGACATACCAGGCCGCGTCTGCGTTCCACTCCTTGCGGCGGAACTCGACGGTGGCGATGTCGGTGGTGGAGTAGTTGAAGGCACCGTCGCTCTTGCGGACGATCATCGGGAAGTCGGTCCACTCGCCGTCCTTGCGGGTCAGGAAGGGGTCCTTCGCCGGGTCGGCTGGATCTCCATTCGAGAAGATGCAGACGGCCCCGTCGCTCTCGCGGGCGAGGCCTTCCGCCAGCAGGCGGTCGACCAGCGGCGCGAGGGCTGCGTCGTAGGAACTCTCGCCGAGCCAGTGGTCGAAGCTTACATCGAGGCGGTCGTAGATTTTGTCCAAGCCGGCGCGGGAAAGTTCGATGCAGCGTTGCCAGATCTCGAAGTTCTCCTCGTCACCTTGCTGGAGTTTCACGAGTTCCTGACGGCAGGCTTCGCGAACCGCATCATCGGCTTTGGAGAGATCGCTGGCGTGGCGGTAGAGGCGGAGGAGTTCCTGCAGCGGGTTCGCCAGCAGAGCTTCTTCATCGAGACACTGCTTCCATGCCCAGGTCACCATGCCGAACTGGGTGCCCCAGTCGCCGATGTGATTGTCCGTGATCACCCGGTGGCCAAGGAAGCGCGCGATGCTGGCCAGCGCGGCGCCGATGATGGTCGAGCGGATGTGGCCGATGTGCATCGGCTTGGCGACGTTCGGTGCGGAGAAATCGACGACGATGGTCTTCGGCTGGCCGGTGAGCGGCACGCCGAGGCGCGGATCGGCGAGTTGGGCCTTGGCACGGGCGGCAAAGGTTTCCGGAGAAATGCGGAAGTTGATGAAACCCGGGCCGGCGATGTCCGCGGTGCCGAGGCCGGAGAGGTCGAGGGCGGCGATCACCTGCTCCGCCAACGCGCGCGGGTTGGTCTTGCGCTGCTTCGCCAACGCCATCGCGGCATTGCTCTGGTAATCGCCGAAGCGCAGGTCGGTGGCCGCCACGACGGGCGCAGTCACGCTCTCACCGAGCACGCTGTGGAAGGCCGCGGCCAGCCGGGATTCTAAGTCCTGAATGAGGGTCATGGGAAATTCGTCGTGCGGGATTCACCGCAATGTCGCTTGAAAGGCCAAGCGGGAAAAGCCGGAGTCAAAGGACGGAAAGGCAGCCTCAGGCCGCCCCGTTCGCAGCCGCCTTGGAAGGCTTGCCGGCGAAGATATCGAGGATCTCCTGATGCTGATGGGCCTCGGCCAGACGTCGTCGCACCTCGGCATTGGTGAACATCTTGGCAATCGCGGCCAGCGTCTGGAGATGGAGGTGATAGTCCTTCTTGGGCACCAGAAACAGGATCACGAAGTGGACCGGCCGCTGGTCGAGCGCCTCGAAATCGATGCCTGCCTTCGAGCGTCCGAACACCGCCACCACCCGGTCAAGCTTCTCGGAGAAGGCATGCGGGATGGCGACCCCGTGGCCGACGCCGGTGCTGACCTGCTCCTCGCGGATTCTGAGGGCTTCCAGCACTTCATCGCGCAGGGAACTATCCAGCGAAGTGGTGCCGACAAGATGATCGATGAGTTCGACGATGGCGGGCCAATGCTCCCCTGCCGTCATCTCGAGGATGATCCTGTCGGGGGTGAGAAGGTTCGCCAGCTTCATGTTTCCTTGAACGAATCCCTTGCCCATTGTCGGCCCGGGGCCGGGGAGGTACTCATGGGTGTACCAATTTGCAAGTGGTTTTCCGGTTTGGGATTGGCACTTGCGGATACCGTGCACCTCTCCTTAGCTTCGCCGCCTATGCGCTTGATCTCGCGCGGGCTAACGATTCTGGCAACGACGGTCCTCTGCCAATGCGGGGGAATGATGGGTAGCGGCAACATGGGAGGGCCGACCGTGGAGGAGCGGAAGGCGGCAATCGCCTCCGAACCGAGCGGCGATTTCTTCTATGGCCGCCGCTACTACGTGCAAAAGACCCGCTTCTGGGGGTACGTCCGCCGGCCGAAGCAATCCTGGGACAAGGCCAAGCTGGTCATCATCAAGGAGGACAAGAAGCGCCAGCCGGACCGGCTGCACGAGAGCGGCCCCGAGGGACAGCGCTACGGCTTCGACAACAACTACGAGTACCGCCTGAACGGCTACTTCACCAATACCGAGAGCTACGATCCGAACAGCAACCAGTTCCTGCAGACCTTCATGCTGACGGGATACGAGGTGGTGAACCGGAATCCAGGCTGGCTTTTCCGCCCGGATGACCGCTATGATCCCTACCGGATCACGGTTTATGCGCGTTAAGCGGAGCCGCGGACCCCTCCCCCACTCCATGAGTTCTCCAAATCAACCCCCGCCCCGGGAAGGGCGCGGAATCGGCGACGCCCCGTCCATCGGCCGGGTTTCCAAGATGCGCCGGGATTCGCGCAGCCCGGGAGAACGTCCCGCATCTACTACACCAGCAGCGCTGCCGGGCGCGTCCGGCTCATGGCGCGAGGTGAAATTCACCTTGGCGGCGGGTCTGACGGTGTTCCTGGTCATCTGCGGCCTGGTGGTGGCCGGCTTCGCGATCTGGGCGATGGTCGCAAAAAAGGAACAGGCGGCAGGTACCGGCGCTGCCATGACTACGGGAACGGGCCCGGCCGTCACCGAAATTCCCACCCCGCCGCCCTCCACCTTGGTCGAGCAGGTCAATTCCATGCTGAAAGCGCGCACGCCGGAGGAACTCGCGCCACTGATCCGCAAGAGCGAGCAGGAACCGGCCGCAATCATCGCCAAACTGGCGAAGCTTGGGGAGGTCGATGGCAAGGTCCAGCGGGTGCGCTATCTCCATCCGATCGACAGCCGCTCCCTGCGGCTTGAGGCGGTGCTGGTGGAATTCGTCGGCAAGCGCAACCGGCTCGCCCTGATCTCACCGGATGCCGAAGGCCGCTGGCAGATCGATTTCGATGGCTTCGACCGCCATGTCAGCACGCCGTGGCCGGATCTGCTTTCGGGCAAGGCCACGGAATCGAAGGTGCGCGTGACCGTCGCGGGAGATGTTTATTTCAACGGTGCTTATCGAGACGAGGCCAAATGGGCCTGCTTCGCCATGCAATCGCCGGACTCCGAAGAGTCGATGTTTTGCTACGTGCCCCGCGGCGGCGAGCAGCAAGCCGCGATGAATGCCGTGGTGGCAGCCAAGGGTGAAGCGGAAGGCAAGCGCGCCGGCCGGACCCTCCTGCGGCGGATGATCCTGGGAATCCGCCACAACGAGGGCAGCGATCCGCGGCAGTTCGAGGTCGTGCGGGTGTATTCCGACGAGTGGGCGGAGGGTGCCAAAGCGCTGGACGAAATCATCCGAGAGCAGGGCGCGACGGAGTGAGCCCGGCGGGATACAGGCAGTGTCTCCGGGCTTGAGGGAGGCCATTTCGTTTTCCATCCTCTCCGCGTGTCCCGGCGAAAATTCTCGTTCCTGCTGCGAACGGCCTTGGTGGTCCTTGGAGTGGTTTTCGTGTTGGTCTTCGCAACCGGCACACTGAAACTCTATCAGAACCCGACCAGGAGCATGTCGCCCACGATCGAACCGGGCGACCGGGCTATCGCGACACGCATCCTTAACCCCGCCAAGAGGGTCAAGAGGGGCGACGTGGTCGCCTTCGATGCCACGCGGGCGCATCCGGGCTTCACGGGAAAATTCATCCAGCGGGTCGTGGCGCTCGGCGGCGACCGGATCGAGTGGGACGGCGGCGAACTCCGCGTGAATGGCGTAGCGTTGCCCGAACGCGCGGGCTTGAAGCCGCAGCGGGCACAGGGCCCGCTCAAGCCTGGAACCCCTCTCCCTTCCTATCCACTGGTGATCCCGCCCGGCTCCGTCTTCACGATGGGCGACAACTACGGGAACAGCCTGGATAGCCGCTATTTCGGTCCCTTTCCGATCGATGCGGTGAGCCATTCGGCGGACTACATCGTCACTCCCTGGTCGAGGGCCGGGAAGATCGAGTGAAGCTTTACACGCCACCGCGAGCCGCTTTTGCTTCATGGACGAACTGTTCAACACCTGCCTTATGGGAATCGAGGACCGCATCCTGCATCTCCGCACCGAGCTGGAGCGCCACAACCGTCTCTACTACACCGATGCGGCCCCGGAGATTTCGGACGCCGACTACGACAAGCTCTACCGGGAGCTCGAGGAACTGGAGGCCAAGTATCCTGAATTCGACGATCCCAATTCCCCGACCAAGCGCGTCGGCGGTGCGCCGCTCGATAGCTTCCAACAGATCAAGCATCTGGTCCGGATGCTCAGCATCGACGACGTTTTCGAGCTGAAAGACGCGGAAGTCCCGCAAGCCGAGCTGATCGATTTCTACAAGCGTCTCCAGAAGAACCTCGGCCGGGAAAACGTGGCGGTCACGGTGGAGCCGAAGATCGACGGCGTGGCGGTCTCGCTGGTCTATCGCGATGGCGTGCTGTCCTACGCCGCGACCCGCGGCGACGGGACGACCGGGGACGACATCACGAACAACGTCCGGACGATCCGGTCGATACCGCTTTCCCTGGCTGGATCCTTCCCCACCCTGCTGGAAGTCCGCGGGGAGATCTACATGCCGAACGAGGCCTTCGCGGCGATGAATGCGGAGCGCGAGGAAGCCGGGCTGCCGACCTTCGTGAACCCGCGCAACGCCAGCGCTGGTGCACTCAAGCAGCTCGATCCGAAGCTGGTCGCCAAGCGTCCGCTCGCCTTTTTGTCGCATGGCCTGGGTGCCTACGAAGGCCCGGCACTTGCATCGGAAACAGACCTGCATGACTTGTTAGACTCGGCCGGCATCCCGCGCAACCGGCCGGTGCTGATCGCACACTCGCTTGAAGAGTTGCTGGCCCACGTTGCAAAGATCGATACCGACCGCCACGCCCTCGGGTACGGCACGGACGGTGCGGTGGTGAAGGTCCTGGACCGTGCCGAGCGCGACAAGCTGGGCTATACCTCTCGCGCGCCGCGCTGGGCCGCCGCCTACAAGTTCCTGCCCGAGCAGAAGGAGACCTTGCTCAAGGACATCACGGTGCAGGTGGGCCGCACCGGCGTGCTGACCCCGGTGGCGGAATTGGAGCCGGTCTTCGTCTCCGGCACCACGGTCGCGCGCGCGACGCTGCACAACGAGGAGGAGATCCAGCGCAAGGACGTGCGGATCGGGGACACGGTGGTGATCGAGAAGGCGGGCGAAATCATCCCCGCGGTGGTGAAGGTGGTGCTGGAAAAGCGCCCCGGCGATTCGAAGCCCTTCTCGCTGCTCGACCACATCGGAGGCGTCTGTCCTTCCTGCGGCGGGCCGGTCTCGAAGGAGGAAGGCTTCGTCGCCTGGCGCTGCACGAACTTTGAATGCCCGGCGCAGGCGGTGTCGAAGATCCGGCAATTCGCGTCGCGCAAGGCGCTCGATATCGAGGCCGTGGGCGGTATCGTCGCGGAGGCCTTGGTCAATCGCGGGCTGTGCCGCACACCGCTCGATCTCTTCACACTCGACCGGGAGCGCCTGGCCACGCTCAACCTCGGCAGCGACGAGGAGCCGCGGCGCTTCGGCGAGAAGAATGCCGCCAAGGTCCTCGAGGCGCTCGAGCGCGCCCGCCACAAGCCGCTGGACCGCTGGCTCTTCGCCATGGGCATCCGCCAGGTGGGTGAATCCGCGGCCAAGGAACTCGCGCGCTTGCATGAGTCCCTCGCAACGCTGGCGAACTCGGAAATCCTGCCGGAGCTACGGGCCGACACCCGGCCGGACGCGAAGAAGAGGAATGCGAAGCTCGTCCCCTATGCCATCTCCGCGGATGTGGCCCAGGTCGTGGCGGAAGCCATCATCGCCTTCTTCGATTCGGAAGCCGGCAAGCACGTTCTGGAACGCATGACCGAACTCGGGATCGATCCACGCTCCGAGAACTATCTGCCGCGGCGTGACGAGGCCGATCTCTCCGCGCTGCCGCTGGCGGGCAAGACCTTCGTGATCACCGGCACGCTTTCGATGGGGCGCGACGAGATGAAACGCTTCATCGAATCAAAGGGGGCGAAGGTCTCCGGCTCCATCTCGGCACATACCGACTATCTCCTGTCCGGTGAAGGCGGCGGCTCGAAGCGCGACAAAGCGGAGAAGCTGGGGGTGAAGGTGATCGGGGAAGAGGAGCTGGGCGGGCTGTTGGGATGATTCGCGGTGGTCTCCGGAGGCAGGGGCGGCGCGAACCCTCGCTCCGGTGCCGCCTCGCATGAGACCGCCGCCATCAGCCGGACCGCTCGGAGAGCGGTCCCTGCCGAGCCAAGGCCACTTCAGAGTCCCATCACGATCTCGCAGCCGGGCATCTTCGCCTTGAGCGCTTGCAGGCCGGCATCATCGACCTTGGTCTGCCAGAGGTAGAGTTTCTTGAGATTGGACAGGCCCGCCAATTTCAGCACGCCGCCATTGGTCACCTGGGTGCCGTAGAGGTTGAGGGACTCCAGCTTGGGCAGGGCCGCCAGGACATCCAGGCCGGCATCGGTGACGCCGGTTTCGGAAAGGCGCAGCGACTTCAACTCAGCCGCGTTCTTGAGCAGCTTCGTACCGCTGTCGGTGACGGTGGAGGAGGAAAGATCGAGCGAAACCAGCGAGGGCATTACCGGGCTGAGCTTGGCCAAGTCATCGTCGCCGAAATCCTTGCGCATGCTGACGGCGGTGAAGGTCACGCCGCTGGAGGACTGCGATTCGAAATTGAGCGCGGCGGGGAATTCCTTACGCAAGCGCTCGACTTCGACCTTCACCGTTTCGCGCTTGTCGGCGGAAGCCTTGATCTCGTGCTCGGCCGCTTCCTTCTGTTTGGCAAGTTGCTCGGGCGGCACGACCTTGGCGAGAGCCGCCTTGATCTCGTCACCCGCCTGCAGGTCGGCCAGCTTGGCGTCCTTCAAGGCCCCGCCATCGATCCACCACTTGATCAGCACAACCTCGTGGTCTGCCAAGTCCTTCTTGCCCTCGGGGGGCATGTGCTCGTCGTCGTCCTCCGGCAAGTCGATGCGGACGATCATGTTGCTGTCCTTGGACTTGCCGTGGACGAGGCCTTCGCCCTCCTTGCCGCCCTTCACAAGCAGGTCGTACTCGTCCATGCGGAACTTGCCCTTCTGCTTATCGGCATTGTGGCAGGAGTAGCACTTTTGCTCGAGGATCGGCGCGATGATGTCGGTGTAGACCACCTGCTCGCCGGAGGCCTTTGCCACGACCGGGACGGACTTACTCGCCACGGTAGCGCTGCCCTCGGACTTGTCCGCTTCGTCGCTGTCCTCGGAACCATTGCCCGCAAGAGCGGTGTCGGAGCCTTCCTTAGGTTTCTTCTCCTTCTTCGCGGGCAGGCCGATCGCCTCGCGCACCGGATTCGGCGCGTACTGGGTCAGGTAATCCTTGCCGTGGGTCAGCGAGGCGCCGTCATGGCTGGCGATTCCCATCATGACGGAACTCGCAAGTAGGACGGTCAGGTAGAGCCAAGTCCCCTTCCCCGCGACATCCACCCAGACCTTCACGATGAAGGCGGCCACCGCCCCGCAGGCGAAGATGAGCCCGCCATTCAAGTGGCGCTCGCCCAGCTCCCGATCATAATCGCCGGGCATGCTGTAATACAGGACGAAGCCCAGCAGCACCGCGACAACCGCGGAGGCCGCGGCAAAGAACATCGCGATCTGGGTGGAGGAAGATTTCTTCTTGGAAAACAGGCGTCCCGCCTCCAGCGCGAGCACCAGCAGCAGCATGCCGATCGGCAAATGTAGCACCACCGGGTGGAAGCGCCCGAAGAACTTCGCCAGGTCCGGCAGGCCGTCTTCCGGCGGCGGACCCGCCCACGATGGCAACATCGCCAGGGCGGCGATGACCACCAAGCCGAAGAACGTGAGGAAGATGGGGCCGATGATCGAGCGGCTTTGGGATTCGGAGTCGGTCATGAACGCGGGTGTTTACGCGGGTGCGGAGCAGGTTTTTCGTCAGAAATCCCGAAAAATCAAACATCAACCACCTGCCCCCCGGGCTTCGGGGCGGTTTTTACTTTCTTGCTCATGAAGGGAATGAAGCGGGTCAGGTCGATCCCGAGTACCCCCATGGCTTTCACGAAAATGATCAAGGCTGTGGCTTCATCGACAATCGGGATAGGGTCCAGCGGTCCGATCATCGGCCCCCAAATCAGGAGGTAGAGGCCCGAAACGAGGGCAAAAAGAAAGGCGATGAGCTTCTTCACGTGGGCATCATACGCGATAATTTCAGGGTTTCTACCCGAGTTAGAAGCGGGAGGGCCCCAATCACCGGACCGATTCATGCGACGCTTGCCCCTTGATTTGCAACGGAGGGGGTAAACTTGCAGCGAGAGGAAATATCCGCTAGGTCTCCTGCATGACCGCTCTCAAGCAGCCATCGATCATTTCCGTCGCCGATTACTTGGCGGGCGAGGAGATCTCGGATGTGAAGCACGAGTATCTCGGCGGGGATGTACATGCGATGGCCGGAGCGACGAATGCTCACAATATTGCGGTGGTAAATTCTCTTGTAGCCTTGGGATCGGCTCTCCGCGGCAAGTCCAGCCAGACCTTCAACAGCGATACCAAAATCCGGATCGAGTTTCCGGATCACATCCGCTTCTACTATCCGGATGCGCTGGTCGTCTGTCATCCGAATCCCCAGACCGATCACTTTCAGGACAATCCGGTAGTGGTGGTCGAAGTTTTGAGTGAATCGACACGTCGCACCGATCTCGGAGAGAAGCGGGCGGCTTACCTTGGCATCCCATCCCTGAAAGTCCTGCTGCTGGTGGAGACGGACGCGCCGCAGGTGACCGTTCATCGCCGGCGGGTGGAGGGCGGCTTCGCGATCGAGCACTTTGCAGGCTTGGACGCGGTCATCCCCTTGCCTGAGATTGGGGCTGAATTGTCGCTCGGAGATGTCTACGAGCGCGTTGAGTTCGCGGTCTAAAAAGGCTCAGGGTGCCTTCGCCTTGGCATTCGACTCCCACTTGTCTGCGTCGATCAGCACGGACTTCGCGCTCTCGCCATTCAACCAGGACTTGGCCGTGGGGTCGCCCTTGAGCTCGGCATCCCAGAAGGCGGTGGTGAGGGCGAGGATCGCGCGGTGGTAGCGAGGATCAATGGGAGACTCCCCTTTCAGGCCCCGCTCGCCGAAGGCCATGTGAGTTGCCTTGTCGAAGACAACCTGCCAGGCAGCCGCTTGATTGAGGTGCGGGAAAACCTTCAGGCGGTCGGCAGGCGTGGTATTGCCGATCGGGCTGTCGTCCAAGGTCCCGGTCATCAGCAGGCAGGGAATCTTGATACTCGCGAAGGCGGCCGCCGGATCGCCCATGGCGGGCGGGCTGGGACTCATCATCACCGCGGCATCGATGCGGGGCTCGACGAAGGACATGCGCCCGCGGGCGAGGCTCTGGCCGGCCACCGCCTGGGTGGTCTGCGCGCCGAAGGAGTGGCCAGACATGCCGAGGTGCTCCAGATCGAGGCGGCCGTGAAGCGCGTGGTCCTTCCCGTCATTCCAAGCGGCGAGGGCATCGATCACCGCCGGGATGTCCTTGCCGCGGTCGAGGTAGCTTTCGAGGGAAGCGGCTTTCTTCAGATCGGCCATTCGCTCCGCGGCGGGGGCGTCCTTCCACACGCTCTCATCGCTGCCGGGATGCTGGACGAAGACCACCGCATAGCCGCGCTTCGCCCAATGGTTGCCGAGGTAGGGGTTGTTGTCCCGCGAACCGCCGAGGCCGTGGGAGAAGAGGACCACCGGCGCGGGCTTGTCGCTCGCGGGGAGATAGACGCGGATGGGCAGGGCGCGGTCGCGCTTCGCGTCCTTCACCTCGAAGGTCTGCGATTCGATCTTGGTGTCGGCGACTTTGAGGGGATCGTAGGGAGCCGGATCGGCGGCGAGAAGACGGGCGGAGGCGGCCACGACGAGGAAGGCCGCGCGGTTAAGGTTCATGGCGGGATCAACCCGGGAAAATGCGGCTAGTTGCGTTTCCCCGTCCGATCCGGAAGTTCTTCGAAAAGCTCCTTCCAGATGCCGATGTCGTCCCCGTCGTCGATATCCCAAACCCGCGAGAGGCCGGCACCGCGCTCTACAAAGAAGTAGCCGGTGATACCATCGTACCGCGACCAAGCATCGGAGCTGTAGGTCAGGACTTGGCCCGCCTTAAAGGAGTCGCGCAGTGCAGTGAAGTCCTTGAGGACGCGGTAGGACCTTCCCGGCGTGAAGGGACACTCCCGCCAAGGAGGAATTTCATTCGGGGCGCGGCTCATGACGGGATAAGGTGTTCGGTCCACCTTTCAAGGCATAGTGGTCAAGGGCTCGTAGATCGAAACGCCGATGAACTGATCATAGGCTGCGCGCTCTCCTTCGGGGAGCTTTTCCCGCATCACGCGCAGAGTGAAGCCGCCGTGGAGGTGGCCGTGGTCGAGCATCATCCAGTCGAAGATATCTTCAGCCTCGAAAACGTGCTGTTGACCGACTTGGAACCATGGGCCGAGTTCCGCCGGAACTTCGAAGAATACACCGGAGAAGCAATCGTCTTCCGCGTAGTAGTGGATGCCCGTGAGCCAGAGGTAGAGAAGTTGGTCCTTACCCCGTCGCTCCGACTCATCGGGGTCGCGGAATCTGAGTTTCGCGGAGTAGAGGGCATCGCCGTACCTATCCCGGAGATGCACGATGAATCGCGGGATGCTCTCCGCGGCACGGACGTATGCCCTTTGCAACTCGGGGTCTGTTTTCGCGATCGCGGCAAACTGCGGTTCATCTTCCACCAGTCGATTCAAGGTCAACCCGATACATTCTGACAAGGCCTTCTCGCCCGGCAGCTTGGCGGGGCGACTCGATCCGACCTCTAGATATTAACGGTTGCCGGGGGCGGCGGGCTCGCTTTCTTCATCCAAGCATGGCGAGAGTTTTGATAGCAGGCGCAACGGGTGCGGTGGGACAGGAAGTCCTGCGGCTCGCGCTGGCCGACTCCCAGGTGGAGCGGGTGGTCGCGCCGACACGTCGGGCTCTCTCCCCTCACCCGCGGCTGGAGAATCCCTTGGTCGACTACGCCAGCCTCAGCGGCAGCGAACCATGGTGGGAGGTGGATGCGGTGATCTGCACGCTCGGCACCACCATCGGCAAGGCAGGCTCCCAAGAAGCCTTCCGCCGGGTTGATCGCGACTACCCGTTGGCCGTGGCACGACACGCCTTGATGCACGGTGCGCGGAGTTATGCGCTGAATTCCTCCGTCGGTGCGGACGCGGGATCGAAGACTTTCTACCTGCGGACCAAGGGCGAAGTGGAGCGGGATCTCGATGCGCTGGGCTATTGCTCCTACACCATCGTGCGCCCGTCCGTGATCTGGGGAGAGCGGCAGGAAGTCCGGCTCGGGGAGAGTCTCGCAATCTTCGCGCTCACGGCGCTGCGCCCGGTGGTGCCTCGCCGCTATCGCGTCGTGCCGGCGGTGAGGATTGCGAAAGCGCTGCTGGATCGCGCGCTCGCGGGCGTTCCCGGCAGGAAGGTTCTGGAGTCGGAACAGTTGTAGAAGCGCCCCTCTCCAAAGGGCGGATGCGTGTGGGAAGCGGGCGATCAAGTCCGCCCGCAGCGCCCCTTATGTTTTGCCGTTGGAGCCGCCGCGGACAAGACCCTAGCGGCGCTTGCCCGGCTCCTTCTCCAGCTCGTCATACCATGGCACGACCGAGCCACCCCTGCCGCCGTCACAAGAGCCGGAGACATAGCTGTAGCCCTTGACCCGCACGGTCATGCCCACCTCGAAACCCTTCACATCCGCGGCTTTGAGATAGACGGCAGCCTGCTTCGGGCCGAGCCCTTCCAACCAGCGCCGGATGGCCGACTTCTCGCCCACGGCTACCCGTACGGTCTGCTCGCGGTCCCAGCCCTTGAAATCCTCCAGCACCACGATCGGGCTTCTGCGGTGGATCTCGACGATCCTGCCGCTGAGGTCCCGCTTCGGGGTGGGAGCGGCAAGGGAAGCGGGGAGGATCGAAGGCAGCAAGGCGAACAAGGCCAGCAGTCCGAGGAAGAAGAAGGAGCGTGTCGGGTTCATGGCTACTTCCCGATTGAACGGATCTCCCCGTCTTTTCATTCGAGATATTATTGACCCGAGGCCGCAGGGACTCAAGGCGCTGCCCGTAGCCACTTGGTTCGGTGGCCGTGCAAGTCCGCAAGACTGATCGTCGGCTCCAGCTCGGATTCCCAAAATCTTACACCATTCGATACGCCTCCGGCACAAGGCGACCAATCCCGATAGAAGATGGACCCGGAAGAATCGAGGATCACCGATGCATCAAACGTGCCCTCAGGCCCGGGCGCACAGACTCCGTGATGCATGGCGGCGAGTATCCACTCGCCAGACGGGAGCGAACGCCGGCCGACCTCGTCCTTCCATTCAGCGGGGATGGCACCTCCTCCCCGGTAGTCGGAGAAACGCTCGATCCACTTGCTCTTGTAGCGGGCGCGGTCAATCGATGGCGCAAGGAAGATCCCGTAGGCCATCAGCAGGAAGAAGGCTGCGGGCACGAACAATACGAACCATCTTTTGCGAGGAAGCTTCATCGCCCTGTGTCGAGGAGCGAACAATAGATCCGGACCGGCTTTCCATCGGCGAGGTCTTCGAATTTCCCCATCGCGAACCCTCCGCTCAATACATTATTCCCGAAGCTCCGGCGTCCGGAGACGACGTTGATCGTGAAATGGTAGTTCCGGTCGGAAAGCCGCGCATAGGCTTCCTTGGATACCGTGGCGTCTTTGATCCGGATCGTTCCGGACCTCTCCAGTTCAAAGTCATGGGTGCCGAGGAACACCTCCCGGTGGGGAGCGGTTTTCTCTCCCGGCAAACGGGTCCCGTCGCCGTCGAAAACAATCCATCCCTTGATCGACTCCCCTGCATTCTCCAGCTTCTCTCTGGCTTCATTGTCCAGTGTGATCGCGATCGAGAAAGGCGGCACGGGCACCTGCTCACCCTGCTTTGTCGCCAATCGGGTGACCGGAGCATCCGAGTGGCAGCCGACAAGGAACCCGGCAGCGATGAAGAGCAGCACGCTTGAAATAATCCTCATAAGTCAGCCCGGAGAGCCTAATACCAATCTCCCGAATTGATATGACTTTATAGGACTACCCGCAATCATCACGGATTAGACTGATTTGAACGGATTTGCGGATTCGGGAGGCATGGAAGGAGCGTGTCGGGCTTATGGCTACTTCTCGATTGAACGGATCTCGGGAGGTTTTGATTCGATCTTTTTTGTTCTCCCTGCAACTTCGTCATCACCAGCATGCCGGCGAGAGCTCGCCGCCGCCTTAAAACATGATTGGCAGAAGCACGCAGCGGTCCCCCGGCTTGCAGCGACCGTCGACAGTAGCCCGGCGGGGAAGGTCATCTGACGACACCAACACGGCGTGGCGAAATCGCCTGATTTCGCCACGGCACATTCGTTGGGAGAGCCGCATGCGGGGCAGGCGAGGTTCGGCAAGGGTTCTGGGGGAACGGGAGGACTCATCGCATCGCTGGACGTTCGAGCTGGAACAAGGACCTCATCGGAGTCGGCCGCACCGCCTTATAGCGCGGCTCTAGAAACGTTAGACCCTGCGTCTTCCAATAGCAAAGCGGCTGCCCTCGTGGAGCAGCCGCCTTGGCTGGAAACGTTGCTGTCCGGGTGAACTCAGCCGTTCTCCTCGTCCTCGCCGCCGTGGTTCAGGATGAACTGCAGGTCCTCAAGTCCCAGGTTCGAGGCGAAGCCTTCGTCTCCGAGCACGTTGGTCACGAGCTGGGTTTTCTGGTGCTGGAGGATGCGGATCTTCTCTTCCACGGTGTCGCGGGTGAGCAAGCGGTAGGCGATGACCTTGTTCTTCTGACCGATGCGGTGCGTCCGGTCGATGGCCTGGTTTTCCACGGCCGGGTTCCACCATGGATCGTAGAGGATCACGTAGGAGGCGGAGGTCAGGTTCAGACCGGCACCACCGGCCTTCAGCGAGAGCATGAAGACGGAGGCATCCTTGGTGGTCTGGAAGCGCTCGATCTCGCCCTTGCGGTCCTTGGTCTGGCCGGTGAGGTAGTGGAAGGGCCGCGCTTCGAGCTCGAGGCGCGCCTTGATCAGGTCGAGCATCGAGACGAACTGCGAGAACACTAGTACCTTGTGGCCTTCCTCGTGGAGCTGGTCCAGGAGGTAGAAGAGCGACTCCATCTTGGCGGACTCTTCCTTCAGATACTTCGGATCGATCAGGCCGGGGTGGCAGCAGATCTGGCGCAGGCGCATCAGGCCTTGGAGGATGGCGAAGGAATTCTTCTTCACCGCCTCGTCCGAATCGAGTCCGAGCAGGGCCTTCTGGATGCGCTTCAGCTCGGCCTTGTAGAGCTCCTGCTGGATGTTCTCCATCTTGGAGTAGACTTCCTCTTCCGTCCGCGGCGGCAGGTCCTGGGCCACCTGCAGCTTGGTGCGGCGGAGCAGGAAGGGACGCAGGCGGGCAGCCAGGCGGTTCTGGGAGAGCGGGTCCTTGCGCTTGTCGAAGCGCTTCTTGAAGTAGGCACGGCTGCCGAGCACGCCGGGCATGGCGAAGGCCATCAGCGACCACATATCAAGGAGGCGGTTCTCGATCGGGGTACCGGTGAGGACCAGGCGGTTCGCGGAGTCCAGCTCGCGGGCGCACTTGGCAGCCTTCGAGTCCGGGTTCTTGATCTGCTGGCCTTCGTCAAGGATCGTGGTCAGCCACTTGATCTCGTTGAGCAGGTCGCCGCAGACGCGGAGCTGGGCGTAGTTCAGCACCAGCATGTCGATGTCTTCCTGGGTCTCCTTGACGTTGAGGTCCTCGCGGTTGCGCAGGACCTTCACGCGGATGTTGGGAGCGAACTTCGCGGCCTCGCTGGCCCAGACGTCCAAGACGGACTTCGGACAAACGACGAGCACCGGGCGGTGGTCTTCCTTCTTGAGCTCCGCTTCCTCCATCAGCCAGAGGACATAGGTCAGCGATTGGATCGTCTTCCCGAGACCCATGTCATCGGCGAGGATCCCGCCGAAGCCGTTGGTCGCGAGGTAGGCCAGGAAGCGGTAGCCATCGACCTGATAGGGCCGCAGCGTGGCATTGAGCTTGTCCGGCACCGGCGGCAAAACCTCGATCTGGATATCCCCTGCCCGGTCCTTGATGCGCTTCCATGCCTTCGGGTCGAAGACATCGGCGGCCTTCGGATCGGCAAGCTGCAGCGCGTGCATGCGGTGCGTCTCACCGGAAAGGTCGAAGGGATCGAGACCGAGCCGCGTGACCGCCTCGCGCTGGTCGGCATCGAGCTTGATCTCGAGCCGCATCCACGAGCCGTCGTCCATCCGCACGTAGCCGCCGCGTGCCGCGACCAGCTGGCGGATCTGCGCCTTGGAAAGATTCACGCCTTCCACATCGATGACGATGCGCAGGTCGAACCAGTCGATCTCCTGGTTGATCACCTCGAAGCGGACCGCGGCGGTGACCGGGTCGTTCAGAATCGACTTCAGGCGCAGGTCGATGTCCAGCGTGACCGATTCCGGCATCGCCTTGATCCACTCCGCGAACTTCTCCGGGAATTGCTTGGTGATGCGGGATTTGAAGGCCAGCAGTTTCTCGTCGTAGGTCAGGCCCATCTCGTCCAGCAGGCTCGGCACGGGATAGAGCGCTTCCCGGGCGAAGCGCAGGAGTTGCTTGCCCTTCAGCGGTGCCTGCTCGACCAGTTCCCAGCCTTCCTTCGTCAGTCGCTCGGTGCGGCGCTCCTTCGACTCGATCGCGGTGACATCGATCACCAGGTGCTCGGTCTCCGCAGCGGTCAGGCCGGCGACGAGCTTGAGCTCGAACTTCGGCTTGAGCTCGAGATCGACCACCCGCTTCTTGAGCGACTCCGGCAGCGAGGCCCCGATCTTGCGCAGGAACTCCACGCCTTCCAGCGAGTCGATCACCCGCTTCGGGATCAGGTAGCGCGGCATCACTTCCGTCTCCTCCAGCCAGCGCGGCGGGCCGGGGAATACGGTTTCGTCGGACTGATAGAGTTCCTTGCGGCCCGGCAGCATGCGGACCGAGTGCGAGACGTTCTCGCCGCCATCGGTGACGAGTTGCAGCGCGAAGCTGTTCGGATCGTAAGGATCGTCCTCGCAGACCCACTTCAGGGCCTCCGTTACCACCTTGAATTCGCGCTCGTCGAGGTTGACCAGATAGCCCTTCAGCGCCGGCTGGCGGAAGACCCGGTTCATGAAGCGGCAGGCTTCCTCGACATCGAAGTCGAAGGTGATCTCGTTCTGATCGCGGTAGTAGGACAGGAAATGCTCCCACAGCACCTGGCTGGAGGCATCCATGCGCAGCGCCGCCTGATGGTGCATCTGCACCAGCCGTTCGATCTCGTTTTTCTCGCGGATCTGCGTCCAGAGGCCATTGCCTTCCTTCACCTCGATCCGCGCCTCGTTGATCGTCGCGACCAAGCGGAAGGCCACCTCAATCGGCGGATCCTGCGGCGGGCGTTCATTGACTTGCTCGATGCGGTCGTACCAGGAGGCGACGTCGCGCTCCTGCTCCCAATCCGCCATCTTCTTCTGAACGTGGGCCAGATCGGTGATCACGTTCATGAACTCCGGGTACGGCAGCTTCTTCTTGTAGAAGGCGTAGGCCAGGTAGTTCCAGAATTCCAGGATGTCGCCGGGCGGCATCGGCCACAGTTCCAGCGGCTCGTAGGTGGTGATTTCCCAGCGCGGCGTGATGCGGACCATGTCGTGGTCGTGCAGCTCGCCCTCGATCACGTAGCGGCGGTAGCGCTTCTCGATCTTGGAAACGAAGTCGGCCTCCTTGTCGTCCAGCTCGCGGCCGAGCTTGTCCTCGATGATGTCGAGCACCGGGGTGTCGTCGAATTCATTGGGCGACTCCGGGAGATCCTCCCCGCGGTGCATCCGCTCCATCATCGTCGCATACTGGCAGGCGCCGGAGACCAGTTCGTCCTCCGCCGTGCAGGAGCCGAACCAGCGGTTCCCTTGCAGGCGCAGGCTGGTGCGGAAGGTTCCTGCCTCGTCCTCGACGCGACCTTGGATGAAAAGGTGGTTGCCGAAAATCTGCGTCACGGTGCCTTCCTTCTGAAGCTTCTCCCCCTCTTGCGGGCGTCTTCGGGGAAACTATTGAGGAAATTGAGAGTCGCTCTGTCCGGATTCATTGCTGGAAACTGCGGAGATCCCGCCTCGCATGCTTACGGCACCTTGCAGAAAGGACGCGACGGCGGGCCGCGACGATAGACCCCGCTTTCCGAATGCGGCAACAAAAACCTTGGAGGGGGTTTCTGTAAGGGAAATTACGAAGACCCCCGGGGCGCGACGGACAAGACCGGCCGAACTCAGGGACAAACCCGGGTTTCCCCCATGCCGCGTCCCGCGCTGCGGACAAGCTCCGGAAGGAGATCCACCGCCCTTCATGATCCGGGCGGCTGCGACCCACCATCGTCGCGCCCCGGATCAATCGTCCCCGTCGTAATCGTTCGCGTCGTCGCCTCGGTCTTCCAAGATCCTCCGCCGCATGTCCAAGGATGCTTGCATGGCTGCGACTCCGGGCCATTCCTGCCGTCCTTGCGCCCACTCTTCCGCGATGTCCAGATCTCCCAGATCCATTCCTCCGATGGTGGCGGAGAGAAGCGCTCCTTCCCCCCTCCCCCCTTCTGTCCCTGCCACCCCCGCCGCCCATTCCAGGGCAGCGACGGGGTCCGCCTTGCCCTTCGCCTCCGAGATCCGGGCCAGTGAAGAGCCGCTGACGTATGACCCGCCGATGTGACTCTCCAGCACCGAAAGCGCATCCGGATTTCCCGCCTTCACGGCCCCGTCGGCAAGAGCTTCGAACATTCCCTTCAGATAGGAGGCTTCACCGGTTCCCGCACTCGCTTCAAGCGTCCTGAGCAGCATGGAGGCATCCTTGATCGTGGCCGATTCCTCCAGACGCTGGACGACGGCCCGGCCGGCCGAAGCCTGCTGGCTGGGATGCAGGGAGGATACCAGCTTCATCGCGCCGAGGGGATCGTCCTTGCTCGCGGCCGCGATGTAAGCCATCGCCATCCGGTCCTTGAATTTGCCTGCAGGCAAGGTCTCCAGCCAATGACCGGCAGCAGCGGGGTCGGCTTGGATCCAGCCTTCGTATTGCCCCCTCAAGGCACCGATCATCTCGAAATCCGCCGCTGTTCCCGTACGGCCTTTCATGAGATCCGCACCCTTGAGCTGGCCGGCCCGGAAATTGACCAAGGCATCGAGTTCGGGATGGAAGATGCCCGAGCGCTTCAACTCGTCCAGCGCCTCCGACATCTCCTCGAAACCGGTGGCATCGCACGAGGCAAGCAGCTCCAGAAATTGCGTCATCCGCGAGAGCGGATTGTCCGCACGCAGGGCCATGAGGCTCCTGACCTTGATGCTTGCCCGGTTGGCGGAATCGCGGCCCGCCCGCTCGTCGCGCGATGAACTCCCGGATCGCGGCGAACGGGTGCTGCGGTTGCCCGCCTGTTCATCCCGTGATCCTTCCACACCGGAAGGATGCGGCGGGGACTTCTCTCCGCCCCCACCCATCACATTCCACAAGACCGCCGCCAGAGTGATCACGGCCCAAGCAATACGTTCGGTGTGTTTCATGGCTTGGAATCTTGCTTATTTACCGGGCGATTGCGCGCCGACCGTGCCGGCTGGACCACCCTTGAGTTTCTGAAACATTTCTGCGGCCTCCTCCTTCTGGGTCGCCGTCAAGGAAGCGGCCAGCCTGTCCAACAAGGGCCTCGACCCCTCATCCCCCCGCTCCACGGCCAGGGTGGCATAGGCGTGCGCCTGCACCGGGTTCGCGCGGGTTCCCAAGCCCTCGGACGCCGTGAAGGCCACCCTTCCTGCAGCGGCGGCATGGCCCTTGTTGCATGCCAAGGTGTAGAGGACGCCCGCATTGGCATAGTTGATCTCACAGCCGATGCCCCGCTCGTGAAGGGTTCCCAGCTTGTACTGGATCTCCGCGTCTCCCGATTTCATTGCCTCCGTCAGCCAGGCCACCGCGGAAACCGGATCCTTGTATCCAATCCCGCCGTCCAAATAGAGCATCCCGACCTCATACTGGGCCTGCGGGATGCCTTCCCTTGCCGCTTGCAGCAAGAACGGGACGGCGGAGGCGGAGTCCTCCTTGCTAAGACGCCGGCCAAGCTCGGCTGCCGCTTCGGGATTTCCCGCTTCGGCGGACTTTCGCAGCCACTGCAAGCCTTCCGCGGGGCTCTTGTCATTCGCAAGGAGCAGCACCGCCACCCGGTGCATGCACCGCGCATTCCCTGCGTCTGCACCTTCCTTGAAACATCCCAGGGCACCATCCATGCTCTTTTTCAGATTCTGCTCGTGATCGCCTAAGGAAAGATATGCCTCGACATATCCTTTTCCAATAGCCTTGCGCAAGCACTCCCGGCCCTCCGTCTCGTTGTAAACCGGCGTGTTTTCTTCCAGTAGTAATTCCCCGAGCAAGAGCAGCGACTCGTCGTCCCCCAGATCGATCGCCTCGCGATAGCACTCCATTGCAAGCTTGTAGTCCGTGACCTCCGGAAAACCGAATCTGCCCTCATACAACCTGCCCAGAAGGCTGAAGGAAGGACTATCTCCCGCATCGGCAGCCTTCTTCCACCACTCCGTGGCAGCCTTCGGATCCGGCTTGCCATCGGCGCTTGCAAAACCACGCAACCAAGCCTCGCCCCAAACGCGTCGGGCGATGGGATTGTTAGCGCCTGCTGCCTCATCAAGCGCCTTCCTCCCGCTTTCCCTTTCCGTCCCGAGATTGGAGCCGAGCGAAATCAAGAAGCGCCGCAAACCGGCCTCGGGGTGCCCCGCGGCGGCTGCCCGCCGGTAGGAATAGTCCATCGCCTGCCCCCTGGAAAGCCGGGCGGGCTGGGGTGATTCCTTGGCCAAACCCAGAAGGTACAAGCCGTCCGCATCGCCCTTGTCGGCAAGCGGTGTTGCCAAATCAACCGCCGTGGATAGCCACCCATTGCGATAGGCTTCAACCGCCGCTTGCGCCGGACTGCCGGGCGATAACTTGGGAGCCGGTATGGGAAGATCCAGTGCCATCGCATGCCCGATAGCTGCCAGAGTCAGAGCCAGGCGGATCAGAGGTCCTGAATGCATGATGAATGGATAGAACTCCCTTCAAATTTCAAAAGGGACGAAGGGTAACGGAATCGCCCCAAACCACAACTCATGCGCATGGATGACATCGCATGCCACAACCCCCAGAAATCAAAAAAGGGTCAGCTATATCTCCCCGGCGCATCCCAAGACGCCGGACGCAACGCTTTTATCAGCATCTTACCCGCGTTCCTCCATGTGGCTTAAATGTTGCAAAAAAATCCTGCGACCCATGATGCGAGGCCTGCCTTTATTGCTGGGCCAGTTACAGGCCAACCCGATTCAAATGAGAACAATCCCCTTCCTTGCAGGCTCTATCTTGCTCACCATCTCCTTCGCCGCGCCCGCCGCCACGATCGTCTACTACCAAAGCAGCGCGGGTGGTAACGGCACAACAGGTGCAATCGCTTCGGACTATCATGACGATCTGAATGACCCCACTACCTTCGGTCCCGCCGCAGGCAGCGGCGTCAATCGCGATACCGGCGTGAGTTTTTCCGGCTTCGGAACCTCGATCAACCCCTTGCAGTATGCGGGATTCAAAATCTCCGCTTTGCCCGACCACGAATTGCACCTGACGCAGCTTGTATTCGGCACCTTGGCGAGTTCGGGCGGCGTTCGGCCGGTCACTTCATATTCCTTTGGGTACCGGATCGATCTGAACAACGACGGAAGCTATTCAGGTGCCGGGGAGGAATGGGTGATGGGCAAGCTTTACACGCCGGTGGACTCGGACTTTTCCCTCGGCAATCCGTTTAAGACTTGGGATCTGAACATTGTCACCACCGGCGAAGTGGAGTTCGGTTTGTTCGCTTCGGCTCCCCAGGCCAATGGACGGGTCGTTGGCACCGAAATTAGTGTCCTAGGAGATATCAACGCTGTTCCAGAGCCTTCGGCAGCCCTTTTGGGTGCACTTGGCGGCCTAGCGCTCCTTCGCCGCCGCCGCTGATCCCGCCAAGAGCACGTGATTATGAAAGGTTCGATCCGCACCGCCTGTGCCTTCGCCGCCCTGGCTTCTCCTGCCTGGGCGGTTGAGCCCCTTAGCGCCTATACCCATATCGAGACCTATCCCATCGCCGTCAGCGAGGCTTCGGGTATCGCCTACAATTGGGATACCGACACGCTCTTCGCCATTGGCGATGAAGGCCAGGCTCTTGTCCAGTTCACCAAAACGGGACAAACCATCGATATGATGCACTTCGACTTCAACGTCTCTCCCCGCGAGGCGCGAGGCCTGGACGACCCGGAGGGGGTGGCCTATCTTGGAAACAATACCTTTATCATTGCTGATGAACGGGATTTCTTCGGCAGGGTGACGACCTATCAGGCGGGCGCCACCCGCACCCAGGCGGATCTGAACCCGATGTCCTATGACTTCGATTACATGAACATGTTTGGCGATAGCAACGCCGGCTTGGAAGGCGTCGCCTACGATCCGGTTGAGCAAGCGGTCTGGGGAGTAAAGGAACTAGGACCGGTAGGCGTCTATCGTGCGCTGGGGATCTCCCAGACCCCTGGCAATAGCGGGATTCCCTTCTCTGTTTCGGAGCCAATTGTGGCCCGGACGATTACCCGCTGGAACACCTATCCCCTCGAGGCCCCCTTGGAGTTCAACCAGACATCGGACATTTACGCGCTGTCGGCTTGCCCTGCTTTTCCAGCAGGTCACCCCAGAAGGATGAATTTGCTCATCCTGTCCCGTGACCGGAAACTGATCATTGAGATCACCCGCACCGGGACGATCGTTGATACCTTGGATACCCTGGCAATCGGACGCGGAACCATCGAGGGAATGGTGATGGACAAGCATGGCACCCTCTACCTTTGTTCGGAACAAAGCGCCGCGCCGAACAATTTTCCAGGTCTCCACAAACTTTCGCCTCCGCCGCCGCCCGGACCGTTCTCAGTGACGGCTTGCGTCATGGGGGAGTCGGAGGAATCCGTCACTGCAACGGTCACTTGGAACTCGACGATCGGGAAACAGTACGTGATCGAGTTCTCCGAAACACTCGCGGATGATGATTGGCAAACCGTGAGCCCCCCGACAACGGCGTCCACGGCGTCTTCCACAATGGGGACGCAACCGCTTCCCAAAGACAGACGGGGGTTCTTCCGCGTGAAGGAAGTCACTCCTCCTTGACCGACCTTTTACCGGAAGATCGGAGCCCCTGAATAGGAAGCCGCCTGGAAACGGGCGGCTTTTGTGACGGAACGCCAAGCCGAGAACCGCATCTCCCATGCGATCGCATTCGGCTCTGCGGAATTGTGGATAGGCTGAAATGAAGAGGCTGCCGCCCAAGTGAATGGACGGCAGCCTGTGGATGGTGAATGGAATCCGCCAGTGGATCCCGCTCCACCGCTTACAGGTTCGGGAACACGCCGGGGCTGCCAACCGGGCCCGGGATCGGGTTTCCTTGGATGTCACCCTGAAGACCGGCCTTCCAAGCGATACCTGAGACCAGGGAAAGGGTCCAGTCTTCGAAGAACGTGGTGGTGTCGTTGGAGATCGGGACAGCGCTGACGTCTTCGGAGCGTGGGCCCGTGTTGACGCCGCTACCTTGGTCGGTGTAGGTCATGCGATCCCAGGCGGTCGAGCCGTCGAGGTCGCCGGATGCGTAGATGTTGACTTCGTCAGCACGGCCCAGGTTGATCGCGGTCTGGACGATGTTGGCGCCAGGAATGCCGGTGAAACCGACCGGAAGGGCGGCGGCGGCTTCAGTGTACCAAGCCTGGATGAAGATGACGTCGCTCACTTCCGTGATGATGGCGACCTCGCCCGCGTCAAGGGTGCCGATTCCGGAAAGATCGGTCGAGGTGGCCGGGGTGCCGGGGACGACGGAGCCGGTATGGGTAACACCACGGCGGCTGTCCGAGAATTCCCAGCCGCTCATGTTCTGCGAGGCGTCGCCGACGTTGGTGATTTCGACGAACTCACCGAAGAGTCCGGTGTACATGATCTCCGTGATCTGGACATTCGCAGCGGCGTTAGCGGAGACGGTAGCAGCGGCCATGGCCGCGAGGATTGAAACGATGTTTTTCATTGGTGTTGTGTTGCGACGGGTTGTGGTCGCACCGGAAGTCATACACCGTAACCGCGGGTTGAGTAATAGATAAGAGAAACACAATCGTTATCAAAAAAAGTTATATTGACTGTCCCCCATGCCGTGGAACAACCCGCCCCAATTCCAGTCACCCCGCTTGCCATTCACCCATCTCAAAGGTCCCGTTTTGAACATTCCACGGGTTCTACAAATTGTGGAACAATTCCCCAAAATCAGACGCTATGAATTATCTTTACACATATTCACGGCCAACTACCTTCGCCGGAATTTTTTACCAGCGCACGCCGGCGAGGGAGCATGGTCGCACCCGTCAACGCCAGCACTTGCACGCGCCGCGCTTGCCTGCCGCCGCATACTCGGCACAACAGGCTTCCTTCTCAATCTCCTCCTCTTGCGAAATGCCCGGTCCTGGCGGGTTGGCCGCACGACGGGCAAATTCTAACAGGCGGTCGAGAAGCTCCTTGGCTGGCCGCCATGATTTGCCCCAGGAAGGCTCCGGATCCCGCGCGACCAGCAGGGCCACCCTCGATGAGACACCCATCTGCAGGCTCGAGGCAATCCACTCCGTGGGAACCGTGGTGCACAGGCGGATCGCACGGCCGATCGCGCGCTTGCGCCAATCGCTCTTCCGCAGGTTGTCGAGGCTCTCGTAGCTGAGCCCGGCGGCTGCCAAGCCTGCCCCGAGTATGCGCTGCGCCATCTCCGCGCCGTGCACCGGGCTACCGCCTTCCGGCCCAGCCCCGCTGCGCCGCCGCGCCGCGATCAACTCGCTGCGGAACGAGTCCTCCCCCAGATACCATCCCCGCCTCAGCGTGGAGTGCAAGGTCCTGCCGGCACCCGGCAAGGGCGGGCGCCCGCCAAGCCGCACCGCCACCTGCTCGAGATGCTCCAGGTAACGGAGCCGCTCGTCGCATTCCTCCCCATCATACCCCATATGGCCGAGCCCCTCTCCCGCGCGCACCCATTCGCGCCGCAATTCGGGAGGCAGCAGATAGTCTTTCAGGCTCGACCACGGGTGCGCCGCTAGTCCGGCGGCGCTCACCAGGCCGAGGCGGAATGCATTCAGATGAACGTGATCGATAATCGAGGAGAGATGACCGTCCCCCTGCACGAGCACGCTCTTGTACCGACCGCCGAAGACAGACCCCGATCGCTCGTGCCGCGCGTTGAAGCGCTTCGTCCAGAAATTCTGAAACCATTTCATTCCCGTCACCAGATTCGCTTCCGGGGTCCGCAGCACCATGTGGTAATGGTCCTTGAGCAATACCCAGGCGAAGATCTCCCAGCCCGTTCTCTGCACCACCCCGGCCACCAGGCCCTCGTGGGTATCACGGTCGCGATCATCCATGACGATCGGCCGGCCCCCGAAGCCCCGGGCCGAGCAGTGATAAAAGGCTCCCGGGAACTCGATCCTCGTCTGGCGCGGCATATTATCTACTGATGCGGATTGATCCAATTTGGCATCAACACTACGAGGAACACCATATCAAACCGTGCGACGATTTCGTCCCCTTGTCCATTTTCGACCCTGCAATTCCTGCAATATATGACTCATCTCACCATATCCGTGAAATAGTGCCAGTCAGACCGCGCATGCGGCATTCCGACGGAGCGAATCGCATCAACCTGAGTTCATTTCCGTAACTCATTCTTGATTCACGCCACAGCCATGGCATCGAGCAAGGGGCATGCCGGTGCCGCGGCGAGGGTCGCCCGGCTCGCATCGGAGGGCTGGGAACCGACCGGAAACCCCACCACGCGTGAGCCTACGCTTCCCTCGCGATGGAGCGGGGCGACAATTCCGTCAATGAGCTGCGCGCGGCATTGGACGGCGAACTGGATGACGCCAAGAAGACCGAGGCGTAGAAAATTCTCGCCGATCCAGCACTTTCTAACTCCCCGGCGTGGCCATCCCGGCGAGTTGTTTTTCCAGTATTTTCAAACGGCGCAGGGCGTCGGGCAATTGGGCCATGGCGATCCATTGGCGCTTGGCTTGCTTGTCAGGTGCTGCGGGGTAGCCCAGCACGGTTTCACCGGCCGGAATGTCACGCATGACCCCTGACTTGGCTCCGATGGTGGCCTGGGTGCCGAGTTTCAGGTGGCCGGCGATTCCCGATTGGGAGGCGATGACCACGTAGTCGGAAAGGTGGGTGCTGCCAGCAAATCCGACCTGGCCCATGATGAGGCAATGCTTGCCCATGACCACGTTGTGAGCGACGTGGACGAGGTTGTCGATCTTGGTGCCCGCGCCGATGACGGTGGGCCCGAGCGCGCCGCGGTCGATGCTGGCATTCGAGCCGATCTCCACGTCGTCGTGGATGATCACGTTCCCGACCTGCGGCATCTTACGATGCTGCCCTTGATCGAAGACATAGCCATAACCATCCGCACCGATGGTGGTTCCGGAGTGGATTCTGACACGATCGCCGATCTGCGTGCGCGAGTAGATGACGACATTCGGGTGCAGGCGCACATCATTGCCGATCCGGCTGCCACGTCCGATGTGGTTGCCCCCCATGAGGACGCTGCGCTCACCCACGCTGACATCCGCTCCGATGACGCAGTGGGGGCCGATGTGAGCGGTGGGATGCACGGCGGCCGTGGGGTCGATCACCGCGCTCGGGTGGATGCCTGCCGGGTGGATTTCCTCCGGGAAGAACAGCGGCAGGACCTTGGCCATGGCCACCCGCGGATCCTTGACGCGAATGAGGGTTTTCGAGGCGGACTCAAATCCCCCGGGCACCAGAATCGCAGTGGCATGGCTTGCTTCCGCGGCCTCCAGATAGCTGGGTTTTTCCGCGAACGTCAGATCACCCGCCCGGGCCTGATCGGCCGGTGCCACACCGGTGATCGCCATCGAGCCATCGCCAATGACTTCACCCCCGAGCTGCTGCGCTAGACTGGAAATGGTGAACATGAGGAATCAGCGGTGATTGCGGGCACTACCCGTGGGGAAAGCCTGTTTCAGTCCGACCATGCGCTGCTGCTCCGTGTCCCAAACCTTCAGGCGCAGGCAGCGGATGATTTCCATCGGATTGAGGGACGTGACCTTCGGCTGCTGGAGTTCAGGGATGGCCCGGATGACCTCCGGGAGACGATAAAAAGGGATGCGCGAGTTCAAATGGTGGACGTGGTGGTAGCCGATGTTCCCCGTGAACCAGGCCATGATTTTACCGGTCTTCATGTAGCTGGATGATTCCAAGGCAGCGCGCTCGTAGGTCCAGCCCGCCTTGTCGTAAAAGGAAACGCTAGGGAAATTGTGCTGGGCGTAAAACAGATAGGAGCCCAAGCCGAAGGTGATGAGATGCGGAACGGTCTGCGAGAGCAGCAGCCCGATCCAGCCCGTGTAGTAAACCAGAGCCACGGAAATCGAGAAGTGGACCACCAGGGCCACGAGGCAATCGAAGTGTTCCTTCGGCTTGCGAAGAAAGGGGAGCAAACACATCCCCTGAAGGAAGACGAAAACGTAGCCGAGGAAGATCGTCCCCGGATGGCGGGTGAAGAGATACAAGAAACGCGCCGATCTATTGGCCTTCAGGTAGTGCTCTTTGGTCATGATCGGGAACGAGCCGATGTGAGAGCCCTTGATCTTCGAATTGTGATTGTGGTGATGATTGTGGGAGCTGCGCCACACGCTGCTCGGGCTCAGTGCATAAATCCCGAAGACGCGCATCATGTATTCCGCCAGCTTCGATCGCGGCAGGATCGCGTGGTGCTGCTGGTCGTGATAGATGACGAAAAGACGCAGAGCCAGGAGGCCGGCAAGTAGGCTGCATGCCACCCGGCCGATCCCATGGAAATTCCAGATCGTCCCGACCATCGCAGCGATGAGTAAGGCAACGGTCGAGAGAAAGCACCACCAGCTCTTGGCCGTGCTATCCGCCATGAAAGGCTTCGTCGCCAAGATCAGTTCAGGACCGGTTCTGGCGTGCCCGCTGGCAAGGTTGGTTTCGGTAGGTTCTGAGACGCTTGAAAAAGTCATTCGGCTGCTAGGAGTTTGCCTTTGGCAGGTAGCCCCTGAACCGCAGTTGGCCGGACCGGAGGACGTATGAAAGGAATTGTTTCGGCCGATTGTAGGATGGGGTTCGACTTTGGATAGACGAAAACACCGGCGGGGAAAATTGCGCCACTACCATGCTGGAAGTGAGCGGGTAACGCCTCCGCTCCGACGGAATGCGCGCCGGGCTTGGCATCAGGCCTCGTTCCATATCCTCGGAATGAAAGCCAATTCGACAGTTCGCCATGAACCCGCGTCCCCTCTACCGCTGGAAGTCGTTCTGGTTTGGTATCCTCATTCTCATCTTCCTTGGATGGGGTTGGGTGAGGTCGATGGGGGCCGGCGACTATTTCGCCATCAACGGGGGCTTCGACGAAGTGCTCCGGATCGACCAAAGCGGCGGTTGTATCGCGGTAGTTTGGCTGCTCCCGGACCCCATTTTCTCCCTTCCGGAAGTGCCCCTCTCCAAGATGTTCGGCAAAACGGATGCGCGCTGGTGTCCCCCGGCCTTTGACCACGGAAGTCCCGTCGATGGATGGGCTTCCGTGGCGGTGGCCCATTGGTTTCTTATCCTTCTTTTCCTCGCTGCTTGGGGCGGGTGGCTCGCCGGGCGCTGGCGGCGGATGAGGCGCCTCCATAGTGCCGGGAATGGGACCGGCCCTTGAATTTCGAATTCAACAACCGGAAGGAGCACCTGTTAGAAATCCGCTGCGAATCCGGCAGGTGCTTTTTCCTGCTCACCATCAGGTTTACTGATGCCCCTTCGAGGAAGCTCCCGATGCCAACCGATGTTCCCCTTCGCGGCGCAGCCGCTTTGGAGCGGGGATTTCACAGTGCCGGTCAATTCCGGATCGGCTGCGAGGTCATCGATCCGTTGGCAGCCGATTACTCTGAAGCTGCCTTCGCAGACCATGGAGAGTCCGCGGGAAGGGTGGCGAGCCAAGCCATGGCAGCTTCCCGGTCCGCTCCCAGCCAGCGGTGGATCGCCTCCTGCGCCGGATGGGGCCGGGAGCCTTGAGCCGGCGGAAGCCCGGCCGCCCATTTCGCCGTGCCTTCGGCATCGTGCTTGGAAAGTTCGTAAATCAAGCGTCCGGCATCGTTGTAATCTTGGCCGGGATCGTCCGCGTGCTTCTCCAGCCATTCCTTGGCAGCCTGGGGATCGGTGTAGGTCAGGCGTTGCAGCGTGACGGGCCACGCGGCTTCCTGCAGTGCGGGAGGCAGACCCTCGTGGATCTGCGCGGCGGAGGGGCTGCCCTTGTCGAGGCTGGCGAGGTCGAAGTAGTCCAACAGGCATTCCTTGGTCACCGGGCTGTCCGCGGGCATGGAGATGAGCTCCTCTCCCAAACGCTTGGCATCGCCATTGGAGTTCCAGGTGATGGCCATCGAGGCAGCGGCGGCATCGAGCCGGGTTACCTTGGGCTGCTTGGCCCAGGCGAGCGCCGCATCGGGGTCGACCTCGAGCCAACCTTCCATCAAGAAGCGCGCGTCGGTGCGGGATTTGCTGTCGGGGTTGGCGGCGAAGTACTCGACGCAGCCAACCGGATCGACCCTTCCCCATTGTTTCCAGAGCCCGTCCCAGACCGCTTGGGAGCAGGAGTTTCCTCCGTCCTGGGCTTGGGCCAACAGGCGGGTGGCCTCGGCCATTTCCTCCTTGGTCATGGCGGCGATGAGACCGCAGAGCATGTCCGCCTGCTTGCGGCCATCGAAGACCAGCGCGCCCTTGGACAGGAGGTCGAGGCGCTGCTGCGGAGTCATGCGCCGCGCGACTTGCTCGGAGAGGCGGCTCATGTTCATCGACCGCTCGGTGTTGCGGATGGCAGCCCTGCCGGAAGGGCCTTCCGCCGTCCGGGAGGCCCCGGAGTCCCCTGCGGCGGCGGGATCCACGGGCGCAGTCCCCTGCCCTGCCGGTGCTGTCCAGCGACCGGCCATGAAGGCGGCGATGGCAAGGACAGCACTGAGAACGTACGCAGGAGTGGGTTTCACGGCTTCCTAGGAGTTAAGGCAATTCCTGTCCTGTCCCCATCCCGGAGTAAATCATGAAAGCAAGAGCCTGCATTTCCAGCTCCCGGGAACGTCCATCCTTGAATTCCGGGTCTCCTACTTTTGAATGATGGCCCAGAAGGCGGAGGAAACAACTCCGCCTCGCTCCGTGCCTCAATGGACAACCTACTAGAATCACTGTGGCGGACCGGGGAGAAGCCTTTCCACGCCGAGACGGTTTACCCGTTGGATGACGTCTTCGTGAGGGACGCGATCGTCGCGATTCGAAGCGCGCTGGGTCACATCGCATGCTACTATCCGTCGGCCCGCCTTTTCGCGTTGGATGATTGGCACGAACACGACGGTATCATCACGGCTCCCAAAGCCACCAGGATCGAGGAACTCAGGGAGCAGGTCGGCTCGGCAGAGGCCTACGTGAAGAATCATTCGGACGACACCTTCGTCTATCGAGCGATCTATCCCGATTCCATGGATTTTGTTCTGCGTTACTGCCTCGGGGATGATGCAGCCGCAGCCCCTTCCAGCCGCACGGTGCATTGGACCTTCACCGGCTACGGCCACGATATCGCGGAGATTCACAAGCGGTGGCATCCTTACCGCCTCGCCTCGGAACCATCGGTGGCGTTTTTCCAAGAGCGTTATGCGGGATAGCAGATGAGGCACGACACGAACCAACACTGAAATGACTTCACCCGAAAACGAAACGGATTTCTCCGACGCCGTGAAGCGCTCCATGCAGATCCGGAAGCTCTACCACGAGCTTGAAAAGCGGAACCACGGGGACCCGTGGACGAAGCAGGAAGACGTGATCGGATTCGTCTATGACGTGGGAGAGCTAGGGCGCATGGTTATGGCGGCCGAGGGGCGCTGGAAGCATCAGGGCGAGCTGGACAAGGATCTGCCGGACAAGCTGGCCGAGTGCCTGTGGTGGCTCTTCGTCCTTTCCGAGCGCCTTGGTATCGACATCAACGCGGCGTTCGCTTCCAAGATGGCGGAATTGGAAGCTTCGCTTTCCTCCAGCTTGGGGAACACGAACGAGTAATAGCTCATGCACGTCACCGATCTCGCCATCAACCGCACGCTCGGGATGCAGCTTGCTCCGGCGGGCAGCGGCCACATTCTGGAGATGCCGGAGTCACCGCTGCTCCTCAATCACGTCGGGACGATCCACGCCAGCGCGCAGTTCGCTTTGGCCGAGGCCGGCAGCGGGGAGTTCCTTTTGGGCCAACTGGGCGATATGAAAAATCAGGTCTTCGCCGTGCTTCGTGCGTCGGAGCTGAAGTTTCGCAAGCCCGCTCACGGTGCCTTGCATGCCTCGGGGAGTTTTGCCGAGGGCAGCGCCGGATCCGTGTCGGGCGAGCTGGCCTCGCGCGGGCGGGCATTGGCAGCGGTGCGGGTCGAGATTGCCGACTCGCAGGGAGTCGTAACCATGACAGGCCGATTTGATTGGTTTCTCCAACGCCTGGCCGTCGCGACCTGAGCACGCGCTGCCCGCGCAGGGCAGGCTTTCAATCGGCGGGCCGGGGTGCTAGGCACCCGTCCAACCCAAGCACCAGAATGAGCCTTGACCCCCAAAACCCGGGCGGCACGCCGCCGCCACACGCCCAATTGATCCAGATGGGGTCTGCCCACTGGATCTCCAAGCTGGTCTATGTCGCCGCCGAACTCGGGCTCGCGGATCACCTCGCGGGCGGGGCCAAGAGCGCCGCCGAACTGGCCGGCCCCACGCTCACCCATGCGCCCTCCCTGCACCGGCTGATGCGCAGTCTTGCCAGCTTGGGAATCCTCACGGAGCGCGAGGAGCAGCGCTTCGCCCTGACGTCGCTGGGCGAGGCCCTCCAGGACGGTGCGCCCGGCTCGGCACGCGCCACTTTGCTCACCTTCGGCAGTCCATGGTTTGTGGCCGGCTTCGAGAACATCCTGTATTCGCTTCAAACCGGTCGCACCGGGTTTGAGAACGCCACCGGCATGGAGGTCTTCGACTACCTCGCCCGGCATCCCCGGGAGGCATCGCTTTTCAGCCAGACCATGGTGGGCTTCCACGGTGCCGAACCTGCGGCGGTCGCGGACGCCTACGATTTCTCCGGATTCAAGACCGTGGTGGATGTCGGCGGTGCCACCGGAAACTTGCTCGGGGTGATCCTCTCCCGCTACCCGGAGCCGCGCGGCGTGCTCTTCGACATGCCGCACGTGGTGGCAGATGCCCCCGCCCTGCTCAAGGACCGCGGCGTCGAGGAACGGGTCAGCATCGAGGGCGGCAATTTCTTCGAGTCCGTGCCCGGCGGTGGCGATGCCTATGTGCTATCGCATGTCATCCATGACTGGACCGAAAGCCAGTGCCTCACGATCCTCGGTCACTGCCGCCAGTCCATGAAAGCGGACGGCCGGCTCCTGCTGGTGGAGATGGTATTACCGCCCGGAGACGCACCGCACCCCGGCAAGATCCTGGACATGGTGATGCTGATCATGCCGGGCGGCCAAGAGCGCACCGAAGACGAATACCGCGCGCTTCTCACCAAGGCCGGCTTCCGCCTGACCCGTGTGATTCCCACCGAATCGGCAGCGAGCGTCATCGAAGCGGTTCCGGCTTGAAAGCGGAGTAACTCCGGCGTCGGGACCCGATGAAAAGCGCTATCTACATCCGGCCGCCAACACTCGCGGACATCGAGAACTTCCTCGCCGCCGCACGCGCCAGCCGCGCTCTCCATCGCCCGTGGATCTATGCGCCGGACACCCCTGCCAAGTTCCGCACCTATCTGGAGCGCATGGCTCCACCTGCGAACTACCCCTTCCTCGTCTGCCGCCGCGATACCGATGCATTGGTCGGGGTCATCAATCTCGGCAACGTCGTCCGGAGCATGCTCCAGAGCGGCTACCTCGGCTACTACGCCTTCGTCGGCCACGAACGCCAAGGCCTCATGGGGCAGGGACTTCAAGCGGTAGTGCGCCACGCGTTCACCTCGCTCAAGCTGCACCGGCTGGAAGCGAATATCCAGCCGGGCAATGCCGCGTCGATCGCACTGGTCTCAGCCTGCGGCTTCAAGAAGGAAGGCTATTCCCCTCGTTATTTGAAAGTCGGCGGGCGTTGGCGGGACCACGAGCGCTGGGCGATCGTGGTACCCTGAGCAAGATCACCCGATCGGAGAATTCCGGTGAGCGATTCGGGCTTCGGCGGCTATCTCTTGGGAAAGCATGAGCACGATCATTTACGTCGATGTCGACGACACCCTGATCCGCACCGTTGGCACCCGGCGGATCCCCATTCCCGCCGTGATCGAGCACGTCCGACGCCTGAAGTCGGACGGCGCGGAGCTCTACCTGTGGAGCGCCGGCGGAGCCGCCTACTGCGAGGAAATCGCGGAGGAACTCGGGATCCGGGATTGCTTCGTCGCCTTCCTGCCGAAGCCCCGTATCATCATCGACGATCAGGAAGTGCGCGACTGGGTCTTCTGCACGACCTTCCATCCCTCGACCTGCACCGGCCGGACCCTGGCCGACTACTTCCGGATCTGAGCGGCGTGAAGTTGCGGCACCGTATTTTCATTCCCGTCAGGGGAGCTTCATGTTAGCCACCGGACCGCCCGGCCATGCGCTTGGGCGAAGAACCGGAAAACGGAGCTATCCATGAGACCATCCCTCCTCGTACTCCTCGCGATCCCCCTCCTCAGCACCGCCCGCGCCGCGGATGCCATGTCCAGCCAGGAGCGTGCAGATCGCTTTCTTTCGCTCGTCAACGCTTCTTACCAAGCTCTCTACTATGTCGAGAGTCAGGCGGTCTGGAAGGCCGCGACCGATGTCACGGACGCGCACGACGCCGCTTCCACGGCCGCATCGAAAGCCCGCGCCGCCTTCATGGGCAACCCTGCTCTCATTGAAGAAACGCGGCAGCTCCTGCGTCTGCGCGGCGATCTGAACGATCTCTCCGTGCGGCAACTCGAGCGCCTGCTGCTCAGCGCGGCGGAGTCGCCGATGACGAACCCGCAACTCACCGCAGCGCGGATCGAGGCCGAGACCGCACAGTCCTCCATCCTCAATAGCTTCGAGTTCAAACTCGCGGGGAAGGTCGTGACGGCAAACGAGATCGACAAGCTGCTCAATACCTCCACCGATCTCGCCGAACGCCGCGCCGTTTGGGAGGCCTCGAAGACTTCGGGCCCCGCTCTCCGCGACGGCCTGGTCAAGCTGCGGGATCTCCGCAACAGCGTCGCCAGGGAGATGGGCCACGCCGACTACTTCTCCCTCCAAGTGGCACACTACGGCCTAAGCACGGAAGAGATGCTGAAGCTGAACGACGACTTCATGGTCGTGCTCGAGCCGCTCTACGCCCAGCTCCACACCTGGACGAAGTACAAGCTCGCCGGGCGATACAAGCAGCCCGTTCCCAAACTGATCCCCGCTCACTGGATCAACAACCGCTGGGCCCAGGAATGGCCCGGTCTCGCCGAGGGCACGGACCTCGGGCCCATGCTGAAGGACCGCACTCCGGAGTGGATCGTGAAGACGGCGGAGAGCTTCTACACCGGCATGGGCTTCGAGAAGATGCCCGCGAGCTTCTGGACCAAGTCGGACCTTTATCCGGTGCCCAAGGGCGGACGGAAGAAGAATACCCACGCTTCCGCCTGGCATCTCGATCTTGACTCAGACATCCGCTCGCTCATGAGCATCGAGCCGGATCCGCGCTGGTTTACCACCGCGCACCACGAGCTGGGACATGTCTACTACTTCATGAGCTACACTCGGCCCGAGGTGCCGCCGCTCCTGCGCGGCGGCGCGAACCCCGGTTTTCACGAAGGCTTCGGGGAACTCACCGGCCTCGCCTCCGCGCAGGTGCCCTACCTCAAGGCGGTCGGCGTACTGCCTGCCGATTTCAAGGCCGATGAGACCGCCTTCCTGCTCAATGACGCCCTCGATGGCGGCATCCCCTTCATCTACTGGTCATCCGGCGTGATGACCCATTGGGAGGCGGATATCTATGCCAGGAACCTGCCTGCCACCGAATGGAACACCCGCTGGTGGAAATACGTCCGCGAGTTCCAAGGTATCGAACCGCCCGCCGAACGGGGCGAGGAATTTTGCGACGCCGCCACGAAGACCCACATCAACGACAACCCTGCCTATTACTGCAACTATGCCTTCGCGCAGGTCTTCAAATACCAGCTTCACGATTACATCGCCCGCAAGATCCTCAAGCAGCCGCCGCAGAGCTGCAGCTACGCGAACAACAAGGAAGTCGGCGACTTCATCCGCAAGATCATGGCCCAGGGAATGACCGGCGACTGGCGGAAGATCCTCCGCGATGCCACCGGGGAGGACCTCAGCACCCGCGCGATGGTCGAGTATTATGCCCCGCTCCTCAAATGGCTGGAGAAGGAGAATGCCGGCCGCCCGATCGGCTGGAAGTGATGCCGCTTATGAAGATCACCGCCATCCGCGACCATGCCCTGTCCCTGCCGGAGGTGACGGAAGAGCCGCATTTTGAAAAGGCCTCCTTCCGCGTTCGCGGCAAGATCTTCGCTACCCTTCCTGCTGAGGAAGAATACCTCCATCTCTTCGTCGCCGCAGAGCACCGCGCCGCTGCGCTGGATGCCCATGCAGATTTCATCGAAGAACTGATGTGGGGCAAGAAAGTCGCGGGCCTCCGTATTTCACTGGCCCACGCCAGCTCCGCGGCCGTGAAGCAACTCGTCACGCAGGCATGGCGCGACAAGGCTCCGAAGGCTCTCGTCGCCAAGCTCGCGACGCTTCCGAAGAAAAGCCGGCCCGATATCTAACAGGCCGTCGGTCATGCAGTGCAGGCAGGGACCTTTCTCCGAAAGGTCCGGCTGGGGCAGGCCCGAACCCTTGCTTCGGCACCGGTTCACCGTGGACCGCCGTCATCCGCCGGACCGCTCGGAGAGCGGTCCCCGCCATTTCAGTGGTGCCGACGAGGTAGCCGCTCCCAACCGAAAAAATCTCCTTGCGATCCGACACCCACCGTATCAATCATACTGATACAGTTGACACCCCGCGATGCTTCCCTTCCGTTTCCACCTTCTCGACGGCCTGCCGGTCTCTGACCAACTGGTCAAGGCCGTGCAGCGCGCCGTGCTGACCGGTGAAATGGCCTCCGGCGAGCGCTTCCCCTCGGTGCGGGTGATCGCTCAGGAACTCAAGATTTCCCCGACCACGGCTCACAAGGCGGTGCTGGAGCTTCGCGATGCAGGCTTTCTCGCGACCCGCCCCGGAGCCGGGATGGTGGTGGTCAAGCCGGCGGGCTCCTCCCGCGAGCAACTGCTTTCCCAACTCGCCCCCGCCTGCCGTGACCTCATCCGCCAGGCGTCCCTGCTCGGCCTGAGCCAAGCCGAAACCCTCGAAGCGCTGCGGCGCACCTACTCCGAACAACCATGAACTCGCTTCTCGAATTCCAGCAGGTCAACCGCCGCTTCGGCCGCTCGAAGGCCCTGAAAGACGCGAGCTTCCGCGTGCCCGCGGGCTCGATCACCGCCCTGTTAGGACCGAACGGCGCGGGCAAATCGACCGCGCTGAAAATCGCCCTCAACCTGCTGCGCCCCTCCTCCGGCACGGTTCGGGTGCTCGGTACCGATTCGCGCAAGCTCGGCCCCGCGGAGCTGGCGCGGATCGGCTACGTCGCAGACGGCATGGAGCTGCCGGAGTGGATGACGGTGGCACAATTCCTCGGCTGGTGCCGGCCGCTCTATCCGAAGTGGGACGTCGATCTGGAGCGCGCGCTGTGCAAGCAATTCGCCCTGCCCGCGGACCGTAAACTGCGGCAGCTCTCCCGCGGCCAGAAGATGAAGGCGGCGCTGGCTTCCGTGCTGTCCTACCGCCCGGAACTGCTGGTGCTCGACGAGCCCTTCTCCGGCCTCGATCCCCTGGTCCGCGACGAATTCATCGCGGGCCTGTTAGAGCTGGCGGGCAGCGAGGGCTTCTCGGTGGTCCTGTCCTCCCACGATATCGAAGAAGTGGACCGCTTGGCCGATCACGTCGTGATGCTGAACAACGGCGAGGTGATCATCGACGAAAGTACGGAAGACCTGCTGGCCCGCCACCGCCGGGTGGAAGTGGTGCTGCCGGAACACTTCGGCGATCTCCCCGCCCTGCCCGCCACCTGGATCGGCGCGGAATCTTCCGGCCGCGTCCTGCGCTTCGCGGATATCGCGCACGAGCCCGCCAGCTTCAATGAACAGGCTGCCCGGATCTTCCCCGGCTGCCCCCCGCCGGATGTGCAGCGCTACAGCCTGCGCGAACTCTTCGTCACCCTCGTCCGCGCCGGCAAGGCGGATGCCGGGGTCTAACAGAAACCCGCCATGAACTTCCGCATCGTCACTCATTTGTTGAAGACCGACTGGCGGCGCCTGCGCTGGCTGCTGCTCGCCTGCTGGGCGATTTTGCTGCTCGCGGCATGGCCGGCCCTAAGCTTCTCGCCCGGGGACTTCGACATGCCGCCATCGGAGGATCCGCTTTACGCTCACGGGAACTCCGGGTTTGACGACGTCTTGGACCAGCATGGGCTCGTCTCGAAGACCGCCCGATGGTCCTTCCTCACCTTCGGGCGGATGAGCATCGGCGCGGTGCTTCTGGTGGCGGGCTGCTTGGGCTTCCACGGTCGCATGTGGTCGGAAGGCCGGCCGGTCAGACGGCGGGAGAGCATCCTGGCGAAAGCCGCCGGGTTGCTGGTCTTCCTGGTGCTACCGCTGGGGCTGCTGGCCTTTGCCGGCGCGCTGCTTCATGGCGTGGCTTGGGGAGAGGCCATTGGCATGGGTGCCGCGCACGCGGGTAGGAAGCTCCCCGCCTTGCTCGGGGTGATGCTCTTCGGCACCTACTGCGGCCGTTGGTGGACCTGGCTGGCGGGAATGTTCGGGATGGCCCTGTTCTGCATGGTGCTGCCGCGGGCCCTGATGATGGCCCTATGGCCCGGTCCCGACTGGTTCTCGAACCCGCTCACACCCATCGGGGAGTCTTCTTTCTTTCCCTTCATCCAAAACCTGTGGCTGGCCGTTATTCTCTTGGGAGTCTTGCTGCTGCGGGTACCGCGGGACCTGTCCGGAGCGCGCAAGGTGGGAATCGCCCTCGTCTCCATCGTCTTTGGCTGCCAGCTCACCACATATCTATCCATGCGCTCTTGGCGTGGCGAAAATCCTTTGGCCAAGCTCCCGGATTGGAGCGCCACGGTGAGGCCGGAGCTAGAGACCAGCAGCCTCGAAGCCTCGATCGATCGCGGCGTGATCGGCTGCGGCCCCTATCGCCGCTCGATCACAAGCTTTGACGACGAGTCCTATATGAACCTGCTGCTGCCGCTGAAGCCCGGCGGCCTGCCGCCCGGCAGCTATGTGACCTGGCGACCGGAGGGGCGCTCCTCACTGAAGGCGGGAGACAGGACCCTCAGCCAAACTCCGGCCAATGAGCGGGTTGTCGGCTGGGATGGCATCTATCTAGGGGAGGCGGATGAAAATGTTCTCACTGCCATCGTGAAACCGGAAGGCGGCAAGCTCCGCTGGGACAGTCCCTCATCCCTGGTGGACAGCCGGATCTGCGGGGAGATCTTCACGCCGATCGCGGCAGAGGACCTTTCCCCGGTCGAGTTGGAGATGAAGCTACAGGGCCTCGTCGTCCATCTCGAGAAGATCGTCGATGTGCCTCTGGGCGCGCCGGTCACCGTGAAGGCGGAGGGCATCGAATTCCACATCCGCCGGCTGGATCTGCCAGGCTACCAACCGGTGGCGGATCTCTGCTACGTCGCCCCCGGGAAACACGGCATGAACCGCCTCTCGACACCACTCGAGGATTGGTTGCCGGTGATTTATCTCCCCGGCGAGTCGATGGCACGCCAGCCTTGGGTCGCGCACTCCGGCACCATGACGCTGGCTCCGGGCCTCAATGCGGTCCGCTTCCTCTACCACACCGGCCAGACCTCGGGCGGCAAGCGTGACTTGAAGGGCTACGACCAAGCTCGTTTCATGCTGGTGAAGCGGAGATACCTCGCCACCGCGAAGGCAGAACTCCGCACCCCGCCCCTACCCCTCACCGTCACGCACGAAGGTCAGGACCGGGAAGCCCGCAGCCACTCCGATCCGCCGCCCTTTAACAGCCGTCCCGACCCTGCCACCACGAGCCCGCAGGCATTCGAGAAATGGCTGAAGCTCTCCTACGCGGTCTTCGATAAAGACTGGGGCGGCAGGAACATCGCCGACTACGTGCCCCGCCATATGGACCGCATCTTGCGCCGCCGCATGAACCTGTCCCCGCCCCACCCTCCGGAAGGCCGGGCCTTGGAGCTCGCATGCCCGGAAAACCGCAAGCGGGAAGTGATCGATGCCCTGCTGCCGACAAACCGGGATCCGCAATCAAACTGGATCCCCGACGTGCTAATCCGCCGTGGCTGGGTCACGGATGCCAAGCCGGAGATCCTCCGGATGCTCGGGGAGGACGAGGTGGCGAACAATATCTTCACCCAACTGATGGTGATGGAGCTGGAAGATCCGCAGACCTATCCCGCCTTGCTAAACCAGAAGCTTGGGTTCGAAACCTATCAACGTCTCCGCCTGCTGCCCGGAATCGAACCACGACTGGCGGAAATGGCGGCCAGGACATTCCGCGAGGCCGAAGAGTCCTATGCGGACAGAAAGCCGAGCGACAGGATCTACCCATATCTCATCCCCGCCTCACACGGCAATCCGCAGGCCCTCGCCCGTCTCCTCGAAAACTGGGAGAAGATCGAGCCCATCTACCGCCGCACCCGTGCCGAGTACCTCCGCGAAGTCATCCAGCTTCCCGGTGCCCCGGATGACTGGCGGGCGGTGCTGGGCGCGCTGGCCGGGCGGCAGGTCGCCGACTTCCGCTTCGATCCCTTGGCCCGCCAGTGGCTGCCGGTCACCAGCCCCTGAGACCATCACCGATCCCGCCTGCCATGAAATCCTTCCTGCATGCCTTCCGCCTCACCTTCCGCCGCTTCCGCTGGGAGATCCTCGGCTACTGGATTCTCAGCATTGCCGTGGTGGCGATAGCTGCCACGAATCCGCCTCCGCTGGAATACATGCGCTCCGGGTCGCGCGGGATCGTGCCGGATTATTCCAAGCTGGAGATCCTCGCCGCCTGCTGGCTGATCCTGCGGCTGGTGCTCTCCGAGCCGGTCTTCCTGACCCAGGGCGGCTGGGGCACCCGGCCGCTGGGGCGGACCGCGGTCTGGGCCGCTCCCTTCGCGGTACTCGCCCTGGCACTCCTGCCATCGCTGCTGGCGCGCTTGGTCGCGATCGCCGCGCTGACCAAGCCGGATATTCGGGTCTGGGGCGATCTCTTCCTGAACAATCTGCTGGTGGCCATGCTGGTTCCCGCCTTGGCCGCGGTCCTGGTGCGCTCGATAGGCGGGGCTCTGTGGGGAAAAGATCCCGGGCCGGCGCGGAAGGCCGCCTGCGGGATCCTCGCTCTTCTGGCTCTCACGGCGTGGCTTCACCCCCTCACGGCCCGCTATCTCTATCAAGGCCGGCGTGGCATGAGCTGGAGCGGTGCGGGGACCTACAGCTACGGAATCCTTCTTCCCGCGCTGCGGGAGGAACTCCCCGCCGGAGTAAAATTCCATGACACTGGCTCCGCCTACTGGCGCCTCGAGAGCGGAATGAAGACCACGCCCCAGCGCGAACTTCTGCGCCTCGCTCCCGTGGAGGGAGCCGTGGCTCGCGGAAAAGGAGTGGCACTCCGGATCCTCCGGGTGGAACCCCGCGGCGACAGACTGGAGATGGACATCGCCGTGACCCTGGCGCAGGGCAACCTCCGGAATCCAAAGCCCCCCACGCTGCTCCTGCACTTTCCGGGCAACCACTATTCCTTCCGCCAGCGCGGCGGCCTCGGCCAGACCACCTACCGGCTCGAGGCCTTCCCCGTGTTCGAGCTGCGCTGCGACGGCAGCTACGAGGCACCGGAAGAGCACCCGGACTGGGAATGGCTGCTGCCGCAGTTGGAAATCGTGGCATTCGGCAATGACTACTCCCGGCCACCCTTCTTCCACGACCCGTCCAAGGAAGAAGTGCAGGAGGAGCGGAATCGTGACCCCAAGCCAGAGGAACTGCCGCCGCTCCCGCCCGGGATCGCCGGGGAAGTCACCGAGGTCTTCAACGGCTTGGACTACGACCGGGACTGGAACAAGCGAGAGCCGATGAAGGCCAAGGGCGAGACCATCCCTTACGAGGGCATGCCACACGTGCTGGCGCGGCACCCCTGGTCGGACACGGCGTGGAACCTTTTCGTGAAGTCCTTCCTCCTCAAGCACGCGGCGGAGTCCGACAAGCCGGCCTTGTTGGAGCGCATGACCACCGAGCCGCGGCTTGGGGAGATCTTCATCGCCAAAGGTTGGAAAACCGAGGCCATGCCGCTGCTGCGCGGCTTCTGCCAGGCACGGCTGCCGCTCGATGCGGTCTCGCTCGGTGCCCTGATCGAAGAAAAGGACCCGGCGCTTGCGGCGGACATCGCGGCCTTGGTAGCCCGACTCCCGGGGGACCTGTCATCCTTCGAGCCGCGGCTTCGCGAGTATCCCGGCTTCGATTGGGCGGGCTTCGTCAGCCAAGGCTGGCGCTTGCGGAAGTATGCTTACCGCAGGGAGGTGCAGACCCCGCCCTTCGACCGCTGGGCCGCACGGCAGGGCGATGCGATTGCGCTCCAATTCGTCGCGGAGAAGGCGGCCCGCGGCGAAAGCGGATATGAGGATAGCCTGCGCGGCCTGATCGCAGGGCAGCCGCAGGATGCCATCGGCTACGCGCGGACGAATCTGGGGAAGATGAAGTTCGACGCGGGAACCAGGACTTGGAGCGGCAGTGTCCCCTAGCCCACCCGGGACAGCTTACACCTTCATCACTTCCTTCTCCTTCGCCACCACCTGCTCGTCGATGACCTTCACGTACTTGTCGGTCAGCTTCTGGACCTCCGCCTCGTGATCCTTCTGGCCGTCTTCGGTCAGGAGGTTGTCGTTCTTGAGCTTCTTGGCCATGTCCATGCCCTCCTTGCGGGCGGAGCGGACGCGGACCTTCGCCTCCTCGGCCAGCTGTTTGACCAGCTTCACCATCTGGATACGGCGCTCTTCGGAAAGCTCGGGAATCGGGATCCGCAGGGAGGCACTGGCGGCCGCCGGATTCAGGCCGAGACGCGATTCGCGGATCGCGCGCTCGACGTCCTGGGTGGTCGCGGGGTCGAAGACCTTCACCTCCAGAAGACGGGCTTCCGGCGCGGTGATCATCGCCAGTTGCTTCAGCTTCATCGTGCTGCCGTAGCTGTGCACGTGGACGTCGATGTTCTCGATCAGTCCGGGCGAGGCCTTGCCGGTGCGGACGGTGGCGAACTCATGCTGAAGGTACTCCACGGCCTTCTCCATGGTGTCTTCGGTTTCAAGAATAGCGGTCTCCGGGTCCATGGTCAAAAAGGGGAAATCAATTCACTCGAGGATCGTCGACTCGGCGCTCACCACCGTGCCGATCTGCTCGCCGCGCAGCGCCTTGGTGATATTGCCCACCGGCGCGAGGTCGAAGACCACGATCGGGATGTGGTTGTCCATGCACAGGCTGAAGGCGGTCGAGTCCATCACCTTGAGCTGCTTGGTGATGCAATCGTGGAAGCACACGCGGCTGTAGCGCTTGGCATCCGGGTTCTTCTTCGGGTCGGAATCGTAGACGCCGTCCACCATCGTCGCCTTGAAGACCACCTCCGCACCCATCTCGCTGGCGCGCAGCGCGGCAGTGGTATCGGTAGAGAAGAAGGGGCTGCCCGTGCCGGCGGCGAAGATCACCACCCGATGCTCGGAAAGGTGGCGCTCGGCCTTCCGGCGGATGAAGGTCTCCGCGACGTTCTTCATCTCGATGGCCGACTGGACCACGCAGGTCACGCCGTGGTGTTCCAGCGAGCCCTGGATCGCCAGCGAGTTCATCACCGTCGCCAGCATGCCCATGTAGTCGGCCGTCGCACGGTCCATGCCGCGGGCGCTGGCAGCGGCTCCGCGCCAGAAGTTCCCGCCGCCGACCACGATCCCGAGTTGCAAGTCCCCCGGTGCCAAGGCATCGCGGACCTCCCTGGCGATCCGCTCGACGATTTCGGGCGAAATATTGTCGGTGCTTCCGGGTTCACGCAGGGCCTCCCCGCTGAGTTTCAGGATGGCTCTCTTGAAGCAGCGGGAGGAAGACTCGGAAAAACTCATTCGATGCGTCGCGTTGCGTCATCCAAACAAGCGCGCACGGGGTTTGAAAAGGTAAAAGGCGGCATTCTCGCCCGGGCCGCACTTTGCACCATCCCCTTCAAGGCCCGCCCAGCGCGTAGTTGGTCTCCAGATCCTTTAGCGAGGCGGTGCCGTCGTTCACGCCCTCCAGGGTGATCCCGACCTTCAGCGGCTCCGATTGTGGCTTCTGATACTCTTCCAAGGTCTTGCGGATGGCCACGAGCGCGAGCTTCAGGACTTGGCGGGCGGTGAGATCCACACCCTCCGGGACGGTCAGGTTGGCCACGTTCAGGCGGACCTTCAGGCCGTCCTCCCCCATCTCGGCGGCGATGGCAATGTTGCAGAGGACCAGCAGATTGACCTCCTCCACCTTGTAGTTCGGATTGTTGCTGGGGAATTTGTGCGGCGTCCGGATCGAGTCCACCAGCACCTCCGGGAAGGCTCCCGTCAGCGCCATCGGCCGGCTGGCGACCGTCGCCTGCAGCGCCTCGCCGGTATCCGTGATCCCATCATCCACATCCGTGCCGTGCATGCTCAGCGGCTCGAAAATTGGGATCACCGAAATGGTCGTGGCCGGGAGCGGCATCGCGAGAGCCAGCAGGGTAAAAAGCACTTTCATCACAGCCATACTGTCTACATCCCCCTTTTTAATCGAGGCAAATAGCCGGTCTTCGACAGCTTCCTAAAACACATGGCCTATCATAACCTGACCCGGAACAGCGCTGCGGGCTCCGCCCTATTAGGAAATTCCGGCCGAATTCAAGCCAGATTGTGACGATTTTCAAGTTTATCGAATCGTATACTACTCATTATTAGCAAGGTACAGAAACCCACTCTAAACCCGTAGGTTTCCCGATCCGGGTATCGCGGCTACACCTCGCCTTCGGATGGCGCTCCGCGCCGTTCTAGAACCCGCAAGATCCCAAGAGACCTTTATGAAGCCCAGTACGAATCGTATCATCCCCCAGAGCATCTGCGCTGCCTGCGTGGCACCACTTCTCACTTTCTCCTCCGCCTCGGCCGAAGTCCTGAACTTCAACGAGGGCAATTCCACCAACGTGTGGACACTCCCCACGGGACCCAACCTGCTGAACGGCACCACCGCCACCGGCACCTTGAGTGTCCAGGAAGGCTCCTCGCCCTTCTGGGCCACCCTGACGGACGGAGTCCTCGGAATCCCGGGCAACAACGGCCAAGTCGTCACCCCGGTCGACGGCGAATCGGTGACCTTCCCCCTGGATATCGCGGCACAGCCCGCCGGCTATGACATCACCACCTTCGATGCCTATGCCACCTGGGCCGACACCGGACGCAGCAACCAGAACTTCACCCTCCAGTATTCGACCGTCGCGGATCCCCTGACCTTCATCGATATCGTCACGGTCGACAATCGCGATTCATTCCTCCACCGCTCCACCCACACCAGCCTGACCGATACCACGGGCGTGCTGGCCTCCGGAGTGCACTCCGTGAGGCTCCTCTTCGCCGCCCAGGAGAACGGCTACGTCGGCCTCAGCGAGCTCAAGCTGACGGCCGTTCCGACCAACGTGACCACCTTGCTCGAGTCCAACGCGACCAATGAATGGACCCTCCCGGTCGGGGACAATCTCCTGGACGGCACCACGGTCGTCGACCCTCCCTCCGCGGCGGGTAATGACCATGGCAATGGCGACATCACTTCCGCGGATTGGTCGACCTTGACCGACGATAGCGTCGGCGTTGCTGGCGACTTCGGAACCAGCGTCGCCCCCGCCAACATGACCACGGTGACCTTCCCCCTGGATACCTCGGAGAATTTCAACGGCTACAACCTGACCTCGTTCGACTCCTACTGCGCCTGGGCTAACAGCGGACGGGACAATCAGGACATCACCGTCAGCTATTCGACGGTGGCGAATCCCGCCACCTTCATCAAGATCGGCAATGCGGTGATCCACACCACCGGCGACAGCGCCACCCACGTCCGCATCACCCCGGTCTCCGGCTTCCTCGCCACCGGCGTCGCCGCGGTCCAGATCAGCTTCGGCCATCAGGAGAATTCCTATGTCGGCTACCGGGAATTCATCGCCTTGGGATCCCCGGCCCCCGTCTCGAATGCCCTCACTTGGAAAGGCGGCACCATTGATGTGGGCAGTGCCAACTGGATTGACGGCGCGGACAACAACTGGAAGAAAACCAGCGACGGATCCCCCGCCAATTTCAGTTCCCTCTCGGCCCTGACCTTCGACGGCACCGGGATCAACCGGAACATCAACTTGCCCGCCCCCCTGACCGCCGCGGTCGTGGGATTCTCCAATACGGCCGCCACGCCCTACACGTTCGGCGGCCAACTCCTCACCGTGACCCTCGGCGTGGCGTCGTCGGGAGACGGCAGTGCCACCTTCAACAATCCGGTGCACGCGACCACCGGCGTCACCTTGTCGGGCAGCGGCAGCCTGGCCTTCAACGGGGCCTTGGAAGCGAACGGCCTGACCCTCTCCGGCAACGGCGGCATCACTCTGAACGCGGCCAATCCGGCGCTCACCGGAGTGTCCTCGATCAGCGATGGCACGCTCACCGTGTCCAACGACAACGGCCTCCAGAATGCGGCATTGGTCGCGACCGGCGGGATCGTCCGCTTCACCTCGGCCGCGCCAAGCGTCGCCAGCATCTCCGGCATCTCCGGCTCCTCGATCATCCTAGGCAATGGCACCGGGCCGGTGAATACCAATCTGTCCGTGGGCGACACCAGCTCGGTCACCACCTTCGCGGGAGACATCACCGCCGCGGCCGGCACGACCAGCAGGCTCACCAAGACCGGTACCAGCACCCAGATCCTGTCCGGGGTGAATGACTACACCGGAGTCACCACGGTTTCCGGCGGTGTGCTTCAATTCGACCAGCCCCCCTCGCTCTACAATGGCAATACGGCTTCCTGGACCGCGGGCAATCTCGTCGTCGCCGCGGGCGGCACCCTCGCCTTCAATGTCGGCACCTTCAACGAATTCACCGACACCGACATCAGCACGCTCGCCCTCGGTGGATTCCAGCCGGGTTCCGCCTTGGGCATCAACAATGCCGAAGCCTTCACCCTGGCCCGGGATCTGACCCAGACGGGGCTCGGGCTCTACAAGTCCGGCATCGGCACCCTGACCGTGACCGGAAACAACACCTCGAACGGTGCCTCCACGATTATTGCGGGCAGGGTCAACGCCGCGAGCCTCAGCGGCACCTCCTTCGGTGGTAACCTCACCATCGGCAATGCCACCGCGGATGTCTTCCTGAACATGGGCGCAAGCAACCAGTTCGGCACGGGCAGCGTGTTGAGCTTCGCGAATGGCGACTCCCGCCAGTCGAAGCTCAATCTCCGCGGCTTCAGCCAGACGCTCGCCGGTCTCGACAGCGCGCCCTTGCCTGCCAACCGCGTTCCCCTGATCCAGAATGACGAGATTGCCCTGCCGGATTACCCCGGGGTGGTCGCCGGTCCCGTAACCCTGACCCTCGACACCGCCACCGATCACAGCTTCTTCGGTCTCATCCGCAACGGCGACGGCGGCGGCGCCGTCTCCCTCATCAAGAACGGCGTCGGCACCCAGGAATTCCGCAACGTTACGACGGTGCAAGCCTTCGGCTACAGCGGCCCGACCACCATCAACCAGGGCGCGCTCAAGCTGAACTTCACCGCCGGCAATTCCACTTTTGCTTCGGACGTGACGATCAACAGCCCCGCCATCCTGCAGTTCGACGGGTCCTTCAACTTCACCCGGACCATCTTGGGTGACGGCAAGGTCGTGAAGACCGGACCCGGCCTGGTCAGCTTGGTCAACGAGAGCGGCATCGCCAACGCCAACAGCTACACCGGCGGCACCGTCATCGAAGAAGGCACCCTGAAGTTCTACACCACCGGCCCGAACACCGGGGACGGAAACGGCCCGGGCCAGTTCTGCGTCGCCGGACCGATGCATCCCTCCAACGTGATCACCGTGAAGAGCGGTGCCAGGGTCGGAGTCGGCGGCGTTGCTCCCTTGGGCCAATCGCCCGTCTTGCCGCAGTTCGCGCCGACCATCAATATCGAACCCGGCGGTGCGCTCTGGGGCAGTGAGGGCACCAACATCGCCTTCGTCGCCAACCTCAACCTCGACGGCGCCACGGTTGACGTCACCGCCGGCAGCGGCATCGGCGGCTTCAATACCAACATGACCTTCGTCGGAACGGTCGTCGTCGGCGGGGTCAGCTCGAATCCCTCGGTGGTTTCCACCTCCGGAACCGGACCGAATGCCAATGTCTCGCTCGGATCGGTCGGCCTGCCCGGGACGACCTTCCAAGTCGCCAATGTCACGAATTCGGTCGCTCCCGATCTCATCGTCAACTCGAACTTGAGGAACGTGCACTCCAATCCCTCGCCGCTCACCAAGACCGGCCCCGGGACCATGCAACTGGTCGGCTTCAAGGACTACACCGGCACCACCCGCGTGATGGAAGGCGTGCTCGAACTGGATACCGCGACCCTCGCGGATTCGGGCAACGTGGTCATCGACGCGACAGGTACCCTGAATCTCCAGCACTCGGACTTGGACCTCGTCGGCCAGCTCACGCTGAACGGCACGACGGTGGAACCCGGCATCTACGGATCCACCACCAACGCTACGCCCGGCATCATCCAGACCCCGCGCATCACGGGTACCGGCACCTTGGAAGTGACGGTCGGCCCGGCGGTGACCTACGACCAATGGTCCGCGGTGATCCCTAACGTGAACGACCGCGACCGCAGCGATGACCCGGACACCGACGGCTTCACCAACCTCGACGAGTTCCTCTTCGGCACCTCGCCGATCGCAGGCAACGCTTCGCTCGCCCAGTTCGAGGACGACGGCACCAACCTGATCATCCGCTGGAACCAGCGCGCGAACAGCCCCAGCGTCTATGTCCTCCAGGAAAGCACCACCATGGAAAACCCATGGCCCGCCAGCACGGCGATCATCACCGACAATCAGTTCCAAGATGTGCCGGGCTACGTCAGCAAGCAGGCCGTGATTCCGGTCACCGGCGCCCGCAAGTTCGTGCGCGTCCAAGGGACCGAATGAGCCTGAGCGCCGCGCTGGAGCGGTAGATTGATCCAAACTCCCGGAGATGCCCTAACAGGTGTCCCCGGGAGTTTTTGCGTCGGGGCATTCCCGACAGCCGCCGTGGCCTGAAGCAGCCCGCCCTGCCCGTTACCCCCATCAGGTCCCGCCCTATGCCTGCCCCCGGGACCGCGGAGGCACTGCCCCGCAGAATGGTCCATAGCAGCGCTATCCATCGCGCGGAGGTGGTGGATAGCGCCGTCGCTTGGCTGCCTAGCTCTCCATGCCCAAGGCAGCCGGGGACATTCTGCGGGGCAGTGCCCCCGCGCTCCCGGGCGCTGGCGCGTCGATCTCTATACAAGCAATCCGCGGCAGCAGCACCGCGGATGGCGACTCTGGAGCCCGATCTTCAAGCCCCCCTACCTCAACCCCGGCAGCTCTCGCCCGTGAAACCCCCTCGCCCACTCCGCCGCGGCCATCCGCCGTGAACCATCCACCTGCACCTCCCCCAGTTCCAGAAACCCGTTCCCACACGCCACCCTCACCCCCCCGGTCTCCACCAGCGACACCACGCCAGGCAAGCCCGCATCCCCCTCCCCAACCTCCGCCGGGAAAATCTTGATCCGCTTCACCTTCCCCCCGTCGACGATCTCCGTCCACGTCCCGGGCCAAGGCTCATAGGCGCGGATCCGCCGCGCGAGCCGCCCGGCATCCCAGGTCCAGTCAAGCCGTCCCTGATCGCGCTCCAGCTTCGGCGCATACGTCGCGAGATCAGGATCCTGTGGAACCCGCGGCGCGGTCCCCGCGAGCAGCGCCGGCAACGCCTCCGCCAAGGCTTCCGCCGCCAGATCCGCCATCCGGTCGTGAATCATCCCACCGGTGTCCCCCTCCCCGATCGCGATGGACCGGGCGAGGATGATATCCCCCGCATCGAGCTTTGCCACCACATGCATGACCGTGACCCCGGTCTCTCTGTCACCCTCGTCGATCGCCGCCTGGATGCAGGAGGCCCCGCGGTGGCGCGGCAGCAGGGAGGCGTGGAGATTGATACAAGCGAGCCGCGGGATCGCGATCAAAGCCTTCGGCAGGATCTGCCCGTAAGCCATGACCACGATCAAGTCCGGCGCAAGCTCGCGCAGGGCGGCCAGACCGGCCTCGTCCCGCACGCTTTCCGGCTGGAGCACCGGGATCCCCGCTTCCAGGGCCACCCGCTTGATCGGCGGCGGCGTGAGCTCGCGATGCCTGCCCGCCGGCTTGTCCGGCTGGGTGACCAGCGCGAGCGGGCGCGGCCCGGACTCGATCAGGCGGCGGAAGGAAGGAATCGCGATCTCACCGCTGCCGAAGAAGATCACGCGGGCGTCATCCGGCATCAGCTCAGGCAATGTGTTGGGCGGATTCCTTGAAGACGGGCAGCGAAACGATCTTGCCGATGATGTCGTGCAGCACCTTCACGGGCGGCTGCGTGGCATCGATGTCGGTCACCAGACCATTCGAGAAATACTCCAGGATCGGCTTCGTCTCCTCTTCGTAGGTCGTGATCCGCTGCTGGATCACGCGGTCGGAGGCATCGTCCATCCGGTTATCCTTCAGCGCCCGCTTGCGCATGCGCCGGGCCAGTTCCTCGCGGTCCGGGCACGAAAGATGGAAGACTTGGTGGATCTCCAGGAAGTTCTGGATCATCTCGGCCTGCGCGACATTCCGCGGGATGCCGTCGAGCACCAGGAAATCGATGTCCGGCTTGTAGACGTGCGACTCGCGCCAGTTGTCCACCTGGGCCTTCCACAGCTCGATGGTCAGCTCGTCCGGCACCAGTTCGCCGCGGCTCGAATAGTGCACGAAGCGCTGGCCGATGGCCGTGCGGGTGTCCAGGGAGCGGAAGACATCGCCGCAGGCGCAGTGGAAGAAGCGCGGGATCGAGCCGATGACCTTGCCTTGGGTCCCCTTCCCCGACCCGGGTGCGCCGAGGATGAGGAATGCCGGACGTTTGATGTCGAGTGCCTTTGACATGGGAAGGGGAAGCTTATGGCCCCGACCCGGGGCGGCAAGTCCGATCCCGAAACGCGGGGGCCCGGGCCAGGTTTTTGGACTCATTCCAGCGGATCGGTGCAGGAAATCGGCACGGGCCGCTTGCCCTAGACCTGCGTGGAATTGATGAGCACCAGGAATACCGGCAGCGGCGCGATCATCGCCGCATCCGCCATCACCCGCAGCGCATCCAGCGAGTAATTCTTGCGCAAGCGGTTCAGCACGTAGAGCAGGGCCGAGGAGATTAGCACCGCGTAGTAGAAGGGCCGGCTACGGCTTTCGGCATCCATCACGGCCAGGCCGATGCAGGCTGCGGCCAGCACCGTGAGCGGCACGCTGAGCGCCAGGTCGTTCGCCGCACCCTCCTCCACATCGGCGGAAAAGCGCGAGTGCTCCCAGAAGTGGATCGCGGAGATGTTCAGCGTGCACAGCACCGCGAAGGCGAGCATCTCCGGTGAGAGCGCAAGATTGAGCGGCGGCAGGATCAGATCGACCATCCCCGGCTTCCAGGACCACATGTGCGCGCCCATCGCGGTCCCGTAGGCGAAGGCCAGCCCGGCGAAGAGATTCCGCAGGTGCGGGATCTCGCGGTCCTGCTTCGAGAAGATCGTCAGCGAGAAGAAGATCACCACCAGGAAAATGACCGGCTTCCCATAGTCCTTCAAGGGGCCGAAGGAGATCTCGAAGCCCGCGATGATCGCGGCTCCGATGAGGGCCGCCACCGCCACGCAGGCCATGACCTTGGCGTGGCGTTCGTGGAACTCGTGGCGCGGCCCGAGGCGCGAATCCCCGGGGGCCAGCATCTTCACATCGAGGATCCGGTCGAGGATGTAGATCCCCCAGACCGCGAGGAAGAGCGATGCGTGGTAGCCCCAGGACAGGTACTGCACCCAGATCTTCTGGAACATCAGCAGCCAGACGATCGCGACGGCTGGGGCGTCGAGACTCAGGAGATTCGGCCAGAGCCAAAGTGGTGTGCGGCGGTCCGGCATTCGCGGGGCGGGACATTCCCCGAGCAATCCCACCTTGGCAAGCCCCGTAAACCGGGGACGCACTCCGATTTTCCAGTGGCGGCGGACAGCCGGGCATGCTGCCCTTCCGGCGTGCTGATCGGGGACTGCCGCTTCACGGCCATCGATTTCGAATCGGCGGGCGCGGCCCCCGGGCGGACGGACGTGCCGGTGCAGGTCGGCCTGGCCGGCTGGACTCCCGGCGCGGGCCATGGCGAGACCTTTGTCTCCTACCTCGCCGCGGACGTGCCGATCACCTGGTCCGCCCGCAAGGTCCACGGCATCCGCGATGAGGATCTGGCCGGCGCGCCCGGACTGCTCGCCCTGTGGCCGGAGATCAAGCGCCACCTCGCCGGAGCGGTGGTGGTGGCGCACGGCAAGGGCACCGAGAAGCGCTTCCTGCGTGCCTTCCCCGGCCACGGCTTCGGCCCCTGGGTCGATACCCTGCTGCTGGCCCGCGCCGCCTGGCCCGAGCTGCCGGACCACTCTCTCTCCGCACTCTGCGAAGCCCGCGGTGTCGCGGCCAAGGTGGCGGCGATGATTCCGGGCAAGCGCTGGCACGATGCCCTCTACGACGCCGTGGCCTCGCTGGTCCTGCTGGAAGACCTGGCGACGACCTTCGATCTGTCAGGCAGGCCGCTGGACTGGCTGCTGACCCCGGACACCAGCCCCTGGCACCGGCGGCGGGGATTCTGAGGCTGCTTTTGTCCGGTCCGTCCGATATGAAGGGCTTCATATCGGACGGACCGGACAAAAGCAGTCCCGGGGAATCCCCGGATTTTAGCCATGGTGGACCGAACCCTTCTACTGCCAGCTACACTCCGCTCATTGCCTCGTCGATCACCTCGAGCATGAAGTCGGCATCGGCTTCGGTGATGCACATGGGGGGCTTGATGCGGAGGGTATTGCCCCAGAGGCCGCCCTTGCCGATGAGGAGGCCGAGGTCCTTGCAGCGCTCGAAGATCTCGGCGCATTCTTCCTTCGCAGGTTCCTTGGTGGCGCGGTCCTTCACCAGCTCCACCCCGAGCATGAGGCCGAGCCCGCGGACTTGGCCGATGAGGGAGTGCTTCCCGGCCAGGCGGTTGAAGCCTGCTGTTAGATGGGCGCCGATCTTCAGTGAATTCGCCTGGAGGCCTTCCTTCTCGATCACCTTCAGCACCGCGCGACCCTGGGCCATTGAGACGGGATTGCCGCCGAAGGTATTGAAGTGAATGCGGGTCGCCAAGGTCTTGGCGATCTCCGGGGTAGTGATCACCGCGGCCAGGGGGCAGCCGTTGCCGATGCCCTTGGCCATGGTCACAATGTCGGGGATCACGCCCTGCGTCTCGAAGCCCCAGAAGTGGGTGCCAGTGCGGCCGAAGCCGGCTTGGACTTCGTCCGCGATGCAGAGTCCTCCTGCGGCCCGTGCGTGCTCATAGGCGTGCTTGAGGTAGCCGTCTGGAAAGACCACCGTGCCGCCGACGCCTTGGATCGACTCGGCGATGAAGGCCGCGATCTTCCCGGAGGAACCGAAGCGGACGAGGTCCTCCACATCCGCCGCATACTTCTTCCCTGCGTCCGGGTCATCGTTGCCGAAGGGGCCGCGGTAGATGTCCGGCATCCGCGCGTGCTGGACGCCGAAGGAGTGCGGCACATTGAACTTCCAAGTGTGGTGCGAGGTCAGGGCCATCGCCGAGGGGCTGCCGCCGTGGTAGGCATTGCGCAGGGCGATCGCGTCGTAGTTCCCGGTGTAGGCGCGGGCCATCAGCAGGGCGAGGTCGTTCGCCTCCGAGCCGGAGTTCACGAAGTAGCACACCTTCAGATCGCCCGGCATCTTCGCGGCGAGTTCCTTCGCGTAGAGCGCGATGTTCGGGTGGAGGTAGATTGTGGTGGTGTGCTGGATCGTCTCGTTCTGGAGATTCGCTGCTGCAACTACATCGGGGTGACAATGGCCGACGCTCACCGTGACGATCCCGCCGAAGCCATCGAGGTAGCGGCGGCCTTTCTCGTCGAAGAGGTACTGGCCCTTCCCTTCGACCACCATGATCGGCTTCTTGTAGTAGTGGAAGATGCCGGGGCTGACGTGCTCCTTGCGCAGGGCGAGGACTTCCTCCGGGGAAGGGCCGTCATAGAGCATCGGGGTGTAGTCGAAGGGCGGGAGTGGCATGGGGTTAAAGGGAAAAAACGAACATCGAACATCGAACGTCCAACATCGAACGTCGAATTTTGAGTGAAGAGGCTTAGGGCAGAGGGATCATGCGGTGGTGGAGATCTTCACCGGAGCGATCTTGCGGAAGACGATGTAGAGGACGAAGGCCAGGCCGAAGCCGACGAACCAAGCCTGCTGATAGAGGGTTTCGAGCCAGTCGGGAATATTCGCGCCGTCGACTACCTTGATGTGGACTAGGAAGCCCGGGAGATTCGGGAGGACGGCCAACACGAAGGCGGCCAGGGCGGCGAGGCTGAAGCCCTTGGAGTAGCGGTAGATGCCGTTGGTCCGGTAGAGTTCATCGAGCTCGAGGTGTCTGCCGCGCAGGACGAAGTAGTCCGCGATCATGATGCCAGCGATGGGACCTAAGAGGGCGCTGTAACCGATGAGCCAGGTGAAGATGTAGCCGCTCGGATCGGCCACGAGCTTCCATGGCATCATCAGCACGCCGATGATCCCGGTGATGAAGCCGCCGGTGCGGAAGGAGATCTTCTTCGGCGCGAGGTGAGCGAAGTCGTTGGCCGGGCTGACGACATTGGCCGCGATGTTGGTGGCAAGGGTGGCGATGCAGAGTGCGAGCATCGCGACGATGAGGACCACGGGATTGGTGAAGCGGGTTAGCACGTCGACCGGATCCCAGATGGTCTTGCCGTAGATGACCGCGGTGGCGGAAGTCACGGCAACGCCGATGAAGGAGTAGAGGGCCATGGTGGGAGGCAAGCCGATCGACTGCCCCACGATCTGGTCCTTCTGCGAACGGGCGTAGCGGGAGAAGTCCGGGATATTCAGCGAGAGCGTGGCCCAGAAGCCGATCATGCCGGTCAGACCGGGGATGAAGAAGGCGAGGAACTGCCCGGCCTTTGGCTGGCCCGGATCGAATGCCGAAGGCCGCGCGAACATCGCGCCGAAGCCGCCCGCAGCCTGATAGGCCCAGACCAGCAGCGCGACCCCGAGGATGATCAGCAGCGGGGCCTTGATCGAGAGCAGGGCGCGGATGGTGTGGATGCCGCGGTGGATCACCCACATGTTGATGCCCCAGAAGAAGAGGAAGCAGCCGAGCTGGGAGGGGGTGATACCGAGGCCGCCGATGGGAGTTCCGCCCGCGAAGGCCGGGATGAAGATCGACAGGATCTTGTGAATCGCCTCGCCGCCGATCCAGGCCTGGATGCCGAACCAGCCGCAGGCGACAAAGGCCCGCAACAGTGCCGGGACATTCGCCCCGAGGATCCCGAAGGAGGCCCTGCAATAGACCGGGAAGGGAATCCCGTAGCGCGTGCCCGCGTGGGCGTTCAGGAGCATCGGGACCAGCACGATCGCGTTGCCAAGGAAGATGGTGAGAACCGCTTGCCACCAGTTCATGCCGCCATCGATCAAGGACGAGGCGAGCATGTAGGTGGGGATGCAGGCCGCCATGGAGACCCACAGCGCGGCGTAGTTCCACCAGTTCCAAGTCCGCTTCTCCAGCGGCACCGGCGCGAGGTCGGCGTTGGTCAGGTTGTCGTCGTGGCGGGGTTGGTGCATGCTGTTAGATCATGCCTTCGGCTCGCGGGGCAGGAAGGTCCCCCACCCTTTCTCGCCGCACCATGCGCCGTTCTTCACCATGACCTTGCCGCGGACGGTGACGGTCTCGGGGCGGCCCTGGACCGGCCAACCTTCGAAGGCGGAGTAATCGGTGGCCATGGAGTGCGTGCCGGCGGAGATGATCCCGGACCACTGAGGGTCCCAGATCACGAGGTCGGCATCGCTGCCCGGGGCAATCTCGCCCTTGCGCGGATAGAGGCCGAAGATCTCGGCGGCGCGGGTGCTGGCGGCGCGGACGAAGGTGTGGAGATCGATCCGGCCGGTGACGACGCCCTGGGTGTAGAGCAGCTTCACCCGCTCCTCCACGCTGGGGATGCCGTTCGGGATCAGGGTGAAGTTTGCGGGCTTGCCGGTGGGCTTGAAGCTGGCATCGACGGCCTTGCCCGCCTCCGGGTGGCCCATGTGCTTTTGGCTGGCGTAGTCGAAAGGAGCGTGGTCGGTGGCCACGGTGTCTATGGTGCCATCGGCGAGGGCCTGCCAGAGATAGTCCTGGTGCTCCCTGGCGCGGATCGGCGGGCTCATCACGTATTTCGCACCTTCGAAGTCCGGCTTCTCGGCGTAGCTGCTATCGAGGGTTAGGTAGGATGCGACGGTCTCGATGCCGACCTTCACTCCGCGCTCCCGCGCGGCCTTGATGGCTTCGACGGCGGGCTGGCAACTGGTGTGGACCACGTAGACCTCGGCACCGGTCATCTCGGCGAAGGTCATGAGATGGTGGCAGCCCTCGGCTTCGACGGTGACAGGGCGGGAGGGTTCGTGCCACTCCGGGCCGGTCTTGCCCTCCGTGACGAGCTTCTTCTGGGTCTCGGAAACGAGGTCCGCGTTTTCGCAATGGGCGGTGACCACTACGCCGAGTTCATTGGCAAGGGCGAGGGTTTGATAGAGTTCGGTGTCCTCGATTCCGAAGGCGCCCTTGTAGGCGAGGAAGACCTTGAAGGAGGAAATTTTCTCTTCTGCCACGACGGCCTTAAGGGCGGTGGTGGTGGTTTCGTCGAAGCGGGTGACGCCGGCGTGGAAGGTGTAGTCGCAGGAGGCGAGGCCGGCGGCCTTGCTCTTCCAGAGGCGGATCGCTTCGAGAGGGTCCTCCGCGCGGGAGGGGCAGCACATCTCGATCAGGGTGGTGGTGCCGCCCATCAGCGCGGCCTTGCTGCCGCTCTCCCAATCGTCCTTCGAAAAGGTGCCCATGAAGGGCAGGTAGATGTGGACGTGCGGATCGATGAAGCCGGGAAAGACGTACTTGCCGGTGGCGTCGATGACTTCCGCGCTTTCGGGGGCACGAAGGTGGTGGCCGATCGCGGTGATCACACCGTTCTCGCAGAGGATGTCGGCGGTCCGGCGTTCGCAGGAGGTGATGATGTCGCCGTTGCGGATGAGGAGGGTCATGGGGAAGGGAAGAAGTGCCGAGTGATCAGTGAGCAGTGATCAGCGGATGGAACGAAAACGGCGGATTCTCGGGGGCGAGCACCGATGGAGATGAGCTCTTAGGGACCGCTCTGCGGGGCGGAGCCTCCGCGGTCCCGGGGGGCAGGCATTGCTTCGATGCCCTGGCTTGGAGCGGGAGCCAAGGCCCTGCTGGCGATTGCGATCCACGTCTTTGGGCCGTGCTGCCGGGGACCATTCTGCGGGGCGGAGCCTCCGCGGTCCCGGGGGGCAGGCATTGTTTCGATGCCTTGGCTTGGAGCGGGAGCCAAGGCCTTGCTGGCGATTGCGATCCACGTCTTTGGGCCGTGCTGCCGGGGAACATTCTGCGGGCGGAGCCTCCACGGTCCCGGGGGACAGGCATTGTTCGGGAGCTGATGGGTCGGTGCTCATCGACTTTCACTTTGCCCAGACTTCGCCGTCGCCGAAGGAGAACCAGCGGGTGGTGGTGGTTTTGCGCTTGGTGAAGAATTCGACGCCTTCCTTGCCCTGGATGTGGAGGTCGCCGAAGAAGGAATCGTTCCAGCCGCTGAAGGGAAAGTAGGCGAGCGGTGCGGGCACGCCGACATTGATGCCGACCATGCCGGCGCTGACCTGGCGGCGGAATTCGCGGGCGGCCTTGCCGGAGTTGGTGAAGATTGCCGCGCCGTTGCCGAAGGTCTGTTGGTTCGCCAGGGCGATTGCTTCGTCGAGGGTCTTGGCGCGTAGCACGGCCAGCACCGGGCCGAAGACTTCGGTGTGCATGAGGGGGTTGTCCGGGGCGACCTGGTCGATGACGGTCGGGCCGAGAAAGTAACCATCGGGCGCATCGTTGACCTTGGTCTTGCGACCGTCTGTTAGGACCTTTGCCCCGGCGCGTTCGCCGGCATCAATGAGGCCGGATACGCGGGCGCGGTGCTCGGCGGAAATGACCGCGCCCATGTCGGGTTGCGTCTCGCGGATGTCGGTGGGGCCGACCTTCATCGCGCCGACCAGTTCGGCGAGAGCGGGCAAAAGTTTGTCGCCAGCATCACCGACGGCGACGGCGGTGGAGCCGGCCATGCAGCGCTCCCCGGCGCAGCCGAAGGCACCGTCTTTCACCGCCTCGATGGTCCGGTCGACATCGGCGTCCGGCATCAGGATCACGAAGTTTTTCGCGCCGCCTGCGGCTTGCACGCGCTTCCCGGCGAGCGAGCCCTTGCGGTGAATTTCACGCGCCACCGGGGTCGAGCCGACGAAGGAGATCGCGGCGACATCGGGATGCTCTAACAGAGCGTCCACGCACTCGCGGCCACCGTGGACGATATTGAGCACGCCCGGAGGCAGGCCCGCTTTTTCGAGCAGAGCCACCACGCGCTGCATGGTCATCGGCACCTTTTCGCTCGGCTTCAGGATGAAGGTATTCCCGCAGGCGATGGCGATCGGCCACATCCACATCGGCACGAGGGCCGGGAAGTTGAAGGGGCAGATACCGACCACGACGCCGAGCGGGTGACGGTCGGTGTGGCAATCGATGCCGCGGGCGATATTCTCCAGCGACTCGCCCATCAGCAGGGTCGGGATGCCGCAGGCGAATTCCACCACCTCGATCCCCCGCCGCAGGTCGCCGCGGGCTTCCGAGAGGGTCTTGCCGTGCTCGGTGGAGATGCCGAGGCAGAGATCCTCGAAGGCGTCCTCTAACAAGATTTTGACGCGGAAGAGGACCTGCGCGCGTTCATTCGGCGGGGTGTCGCGCCAAGCGGGGAAGGCCGCTTTCGCCGCGGCGACCACCTCATTGACCTCGGCGGGGCCGCACATCGGGACGGTGGCGATGGCGGTGCCGCGGGAGGGATTGAAGACCGTGCTGCTGCCGTTGCCCGCCACTTCCTTCCATTTTCCCCCGACATACAGGGGGCATGCTTGCTCCGCGGCTCCATTCATGATTTTCAAGAGCATGCGGATTGGCATGCCATTCGCTTTTCTAGCGGATTCCGTGCCGTCCCGGCAAGACCTTAACCGACCCACGCCATGCCCCGAATCGTCAAAGCCGGCCTCATCCAGTCCTCCTCGACCCACCCCGGCGATGCCGATCCGGGCGTGATCCGCGAGGCCATGATCGCCCGCCACATGGCGCTGATCGAGGACGCCGCGAAGCAGGGTGTGCAGGTCCTGTGCCTGCAGGAGCTTTTCTATGGACCGTATTTTTGCGCGGAGCAGCAGACGCGCTGGTATTCCATCACCGAGCAGATCCCGGAGGGACCGACCACGCAGCTCATGATGGAGACGGCCAAGCGTCTCGGGATGGTCCTGATCGTGCCGATCTACGAGGTCGAGCAGACGGGCGTGTATTACAATACCGCCGCGGTGATCGATGCCGATGGGACCTATCTGGGCAAGTATCGCAAGCACCACATCCCGCACTGCCACCCCGGCTTCTGGGAGAAGTTCTACTTCCGCCCCGGCAATACCGGCTACCCGGTCTTCCAGACGGCAGTCGGCAAGATCGGCGTCTACATTTGCTACGACCGCCACTTCCCGGAAGGTGCCCGTTGCCTCGGCCTGAACGGCGCGGAGATCGTCTTCAATCCCTCGGCTACGGTGGCGGGGCTGAGCGAGTATCTGTGGAAGTTGGAGCAACCGGCGCACGCGGTGGCGAATGGCTATTTCGTCGGTGCGATCAACCGGGTCGGCACGGAGCAGCCGTGGGCGATCGGTGAATTTTACGGCCAGTCCTATTTCTGCGATCCGCGGGGCCAGATGATCGTTGTCGGCAGCCGGGATCAGACGGAGCTGATCGTGGCGGATCTGGATTTGGAGATGATCGAGCAGGTGAGGAATACTTGGCAGTTTTATCGCGACCGCCGTCCGGAATCTTATGGGGCGATTGTGGCACCGTGAAGATTTCACTTTGCAACACAAAGCTAAATGGTAAAAGGCGGGCGTATGAAAGCCTTTGCCTTGATCTCATTGCTCGCCCTCGCTCCGCTGCACGCTGAAGAGAAGCCGCGTCCCATTGTTACCGTCGGCGGCCAGGTCCGCGCGCCGGGGCCTGTGGAGTATACGAAGGAGCTAACGCTCTATACCGCCGTCCAGATGGCGCGCGGGGCGACGGAATTCGGGGCGATGAACCGGGTGAAGTTGATCCGTGACGGCAAGACGAAGGAATACGATCTCCGGAAGGACGAAAACAAGACTGTCACGTTGAAGCCCTCCGACATCGTTGAGGTGCCGTCTAAATACATCGGGTGCTGAAGCGGGCGGGATCGCGGGAGAAAATCCGCATTTACCGTTCGCAGGAAACCGCCAGCGTTGCGGGTAGCCTGCTCCGAGATGCGCATCAAGATTACCAACGGCACCGTCATCACGCCCGGTCGCGAACTCCGCGACAGCACGGTCGTGGTCGAGGACGGGAAGATCCGCGGCGTTCATGAGGGTGCGGTTGATGTGCCGGGTGCGCGGGTGATCGATGCGGCGGGGTGCTACGTATCGCCGGGTTTCATCGACCTCCATGTCCATGGTGGCGGCGGGCATGACTTCATGGACGGCACGCCGGAGGCTTTTTTGCGGATCGCCGCGATGCACGCGAAGCATGGGACGACCGCGATGGTGCCGACCACCCTGACGGCGGAGCGAGAGGATCTACTGAAGGTGCTCGATGCTTATGAAATTGCACACCGAGCGAACAGCGGTGGCGCGGGCTTTCTCGGCATGCATTTGGAGGGCCCCTACTTCGCGCTGAGTCAGCGGGGTGCTCAGGACCCGCGCTACATCCGCGATCCCGATCCGGAGGAATACGAGGCGATCCTGGCCCACTCCCCTTCCATCGCCCGTTGGAGTGCGGCTCCGGAGCTGCCGGGTGCGATTGCGTTCGGGCGGCGTTTGCGCGAGAAGGGCATCCTCGCCGCGATCGCTCATACGGATGCGCTCTACGATGATGTCCTAACAGCTTATGAGAACGGCTACTCGCTGGTGACCCATCTGTGGTCGGCGATGTCCGGGGTGACGCGGCGGAATGCTTTCCGCTATGCCGGGGTGATCGAGAGCGCGCTGCTGCTCGATCTGGATGTGGAGGTCATTGGCGATGGCATTCACGTTCCCGCGCCCCTGCTCAAGCTGGTTTACAAGGTCAAGGGCCCGGGCCGGATTGCGCTGATCACGGATGCGATGCGCGCCGCCGGGATGCCCGAGGGAGAGAGCGTGCTCGGGGCCCTGGATGGCGGCTTGCGCGTGATCGTGGAAGACGGCGTGGCCAAGCTGCCGGATCGCAGCGCCTTCGCCGGCAGCGTGGCTACGATGAACCGCGCGCTGCGCAGCATGGTGCAGCTCGGCGAGGTTCCGCTAATGGAAGCCGTGCGCATGGCCAGCAGCACGCCCGCCCGGATCATGGGCGTGGCGGATCGCAAGGGCTCGCTTGCCGTCGGGATGGATGCGGACATCGCCATCTTCGACGCGGATTTCGAAGTCCGTACCACCATCGTCATGGGCAAGGTCGTCCATGGCGAATAAGCATCACACCATGTCCTCTCCTCTTCGCGAAACCACGGTCGATCAGCTCAAGGTCAGCGTTTATCGGGACCGCCCGGCCCTTGGTGAAGCCGCCGCATCCCAAGCTGCCGCTGCCATCCGAAGGCTTCAGGAAAGCCAGGCGGTGGTGTGTATGATCTTCGCGGCGGCTCCTTCTCAGAATGAATTTCTTGAGGCCCTGATCGCTGAGCCGGGGATCGTCTGGGAGAGGATTCATGCTTTCCATATGGACGAATATGTCGGTCTGCCTAGCGACGCCCCACAAGGCTTCGGGAATTTCCTGCGAGCCCGGCTATTCAACCGCGTCCCTTTCGGTGCGGTCCACTACCTCGATGGCAATGCCGCCGACCCCGCGGCGGAATGCCGGCGCTATGAGGCTCTTCTTAAGGAGCAGCCTACCGACATCGTGTGCATGGGCATCGGCGAGAATTGCCACATCGCTTTCAATGATCCCCACGTCGCGGACTTTGGGGATCCGGTGCTGGTGAAGCTGGTGGAACTGGACGAGACGAGCCGGGATCAGCAGGTCCACGAGGGGTGCTTTGAGACGCTGGAGCAGGTGCCGCGCCTGGCGATCACGCTGACCATTCCCGCGCTGGTGGCAGCACCGGAGATTTTTTGCATGGTCCCGGCCAGCCACAAGGCGGAGGCGGTGCGGCACACTCTAACAGACGAGGTTTCGGAAAAGCATCCTTCCACGATCCTGCGACGGCATGGGAATGCGCGGCTCTTTGTCGACGAGGATAGTGCGGCGAAGCTCTAACAACCTCGAAGAGGTTGCCTCTTATAGCCCCGTGGTTGGCAGCAGGCCTACCCGGGGGTGGGATGGCAGGGTTCATCAACCTCGAAGAGGTTGCCTCGGGCTGGTCGTCGCGGGGAATTCCCGGTTCTGTCCGGCCCGAGGCAACCCCTGCGGGGTTGGTGGATATGCGGGGCCCTTCCCAAGGTTGCCGCTCCTGCGTCGCGGCAACCTGGGGCTCTACTAGGGAACGGCGTTGCCGTTCTCTGAAAGACTCCCGTTCTTCGGAACCCGCCTCGAGACGCCTGCCTTTAGGAATTCGGCTTCCGGGCCAAGGCGTCCGACTGCTTCACAAAATCATCGCCATCCCACTCGGCATCGCTTTTGACCATGTCCGCGCGTTCCTTGGCCGCGGCCTCCTCGGCCTTGCGGGCGAGTTGCATGCGGACGAGTTCGGCGTGGGTGGTGAAGTAGGGCAGGCTCAGGCCCTTGAAGTCGGAAATGGTCTCGAAGCCCTTGCTCTCCATGAAGGAAAGGAGGCCGGCGTTGAGATCCTTCACCATCCCGTAGCCGAATTTCATGACACCGGTGCAGACCTGCACGGTATCGCTGCCGAGCAGGATGAACTGCGCGGCATCCGAACCGGTCTCGACCCCGCCGAGGCCGGAGAGCGAGCGGCCCGGGAAATCCTTTTTGATGAGCTGCGCGATCTCCATGACCATCCGCAGCGCGATCGGCTTGACCGCCTTCGACGAATAGCCGCCGGGCGTGGTGTAGCCTTCTACCGTCGGCTCGGGGCGGAGGGTATCGAGATTCACGCCCATGACGCTGCGGATCGTGTTGATCGCGGAGACGCCTTGGCAGCCGGCGCGGAGGGCCGCGGCGCTCGGTTCCTCGATGTGGGTGATGTTCGGCGTCATCTTCGCCCACACCGGGATCTTCGCGGCACCCATCACCCAGCCGCAGACTTCCTCCAGAATCGCCGGGTCCTGGCCCATCGCCGCGCCCATCTTCCGCTCGGGAAGGCCGTGCGGGCAGGAGAAATTCAGCTCGAAGGCATCCACCCCGGCGGCCTGGCAGCGCTCGACGATCTCGCACCAGGCGTCCTTGTTGTATTCCTCCATGATCGAGGCGATCAGGATGCCGTCCGGATACTCGTCCTTCGCCTCCTTGAATTCATCCAGCCAGATGTCGAACTTGCGGTCGCTGATCAGCTCGATGTTCTCCCAGCCGATCACTTCCTTGCCATCGCCGGCCATGAGCTTGGCATAGCGCGGGCCGACATTGACCACCTTCGAGGCATCGAGGCTCACGGTCTTGGCGATCACCCCGCCCCAGCCTTCCTTGAAAGCGCGCTTGATCACCTTGACGTTGGTGCCAGGCGGGCCGGAGCCGATCACGAAGGGATTGGCGAATTTCAGTCCGTCGACGGTGGTCTCAAGGGTGGCCATGATCTTGCAAGTGAAGGCTTCAGGTGTTCGGGTGAAAAGCTTGTTTCATGCCCAAGGGGAAATTTCCTGAGGCATATGGCACAGGTAGGCCGGCCGGCCTGCCGGAGAGCGGACCCGCCACGATTCATTCAAGCACCGGGAAGCTCAGGGCTTCTTGGTCTCGATGTATTCCTGGAACATCACGGGGACATCGCTGCAGATGGCATCCACTCCCAGGCCGAGGCCGAGGAAGTAGTCGTTCAGATCGTGGCCCGGCCAACCGGTGACGATGAAGCCCTGCTTCTGGGCACCTGCCACGGCGAGACGGGTGGTGCCCTCCATCTTGCAGGCGATGCGGTGGGAACCGATGCTCTTGGCCGCCGCGATCAGGCCGTCATCGAGCGGGCCGCCCTTGATCAGCATGATCTCGGCCTCGGGGTTGATCGCCTTGATGGCCTTCAATGGCCGTTGGTCGAAGGAGGTGAAAACCCAGGTGGAACGCTCCGGCTTGCGAGCAGTGATCTGATCGTAGACCTTCCGCACGTAGCCATCGATCGCTTCGTCGGGATAGAGCTTCTTGTTGCTGGTCTTCATCTCGAACTCGACGTAAAGGCCGGGCTTGTCGGAGAGGAAGTCGAGCAGGCTATCGAGAAAGAGCAGCGGTTCGCCCTGTTTCTTGGAGGTGATACCCTTGGCGGCCTCGGAGTCCAGGGCTTCGACGGGCCCTTTGCCGTTGTGGGTGCGATCCAGCGAATCGTCATGGAGGATCACCAGCTTGCCGTCCTTGGTCATGCGGATGTCCGTTTCGAAGCCGCGGATCCCGTGCCCGTAGCTACTGCGGAAAGCGAAAAGGGTGTTTTCCTCGAACTCGTAGGCTCCGCCGCGGTGGGCGAAATGGAAGGGCTTCCCCTTTTCGGCCCAAGCCGTGAGGGAGAGGAGCGGACAGAGCAGGGCGGCGAGCAGGAGCGGGGCAGGACGGCGGTTTTGCATGCGATTTCTGGTGGTGAGCGAGCCTAGGCCAAGGGCGCGGGCCGGGAGTAGCAACGTTTCCGACACGCGCTTCCTGTCCGGACCATGCCGGAATTCGCGACTTGCGTGGAATTCGGGCTGGAAAACCGGCTTTTTCGACTAGCGCCCGCCGCGCCACCCTTTACCTTCCGGCGCGTGGCCCGGCAGCACCCGCACGGACCGCCTTTTTCCCGATCATGAACCTCACGCTGAAGGTCTGGCGTCAAAACGGCCCCCAAGACAAGGGCCGCATCGAAACCTATCCCGCCGCCGGGATTCCGGAAGATTGCTCTTTCCTGGAGATGCTCGACATCGTCAACGAGAAGATCATCACCGATGGCGGCGAGCCGATCCACTTCGACCACGACTGCCGCGAGGGCATCTGCGGAACCTGCTCGCTAACCATCAACGGCATCCCCCATGGCAAGGAACGCGGCACCACCACCTGCCAGGTCCACATGCGGAAATTCCGCGATGGCGATACGATCTGGGTCGAGCCCTTCCGCGCCCATGCTTTCCCGGTGATCCGGGATCTGATGGTGGATCGCGGTGCCTTCGACCGGATCATCGCCGCCGGCGGCTACATCGACATCCGCACCGGCTCCGCCGTGGATGCGAACTCGATCCCGATCGCCAAGGACACGGCCGATACCGCCTTCGACGCCGCCGCCTGCATCGGCTGCGGGGCCTGCGTGGCCGCCTGCCCGAATGCGAGCGCGATGCTCTTCGTCTCCGCCAAGATTTCCCACCTCGGCCACCTGCCGCAGGGTCAGCCTGAGCGCGACAAGCGTGCGCTCTCGATGGTCCGCCAGATGGACCGTGAGGGCTTCGGCAACTGCACCAACCACTATGAGTGCGAAGCTGCCTGCCCGAAGGAAATCAGCGTCGATCACATCGCGCGGATGAACCGCGACTACAGCAAGGCCGCGCTCGCCGAGCAGTTCGCATGACGCCATGATCCTGCCGCTCGGCCTCGCGCTTACGCTGGCCTCGGGCGTGGCCCCGGCGGTCTCGCGCTGGGCGCAGGTGCAGGAGCGGAGGATTCTAACGGAAGGCCAACCGCTTGCTGCGGAAGCCCTGGCCTTCGCGACCAAGCTGAAGATCGAAGATCCCGAGGGCGTACGGGTGTTAGAGGTGCCGCAGGTCCCCGTCCCGGTGCCCCAAGCGCTGATCCAGATGGCGCGAGGCTTTGGCTTCCGGATTATCACTCCGGCGGGCATGACCTTGGGGCGCGGGATCTACATCCTGAAGGGCAGTTGGGGCGTGCTGCGGCATGAACTGGTGCATGTGGAGCAGTACCAGCGTCTCGGCGGCATCCACCCCTTCATGCAGCAGTATCTCGTCGAATGCCTCTTCCACGGCTACGAGGATGCGCCGCTGGAGATCGATGCGGAGGACCGGTCGCGGCCCGTGCGCTAGCTGATGAATATCCCGCGGACAGCCCGGGCTGCTTCCTTGGCATGCGATGCCGCTATCGGTTTCGGGCGCGAGATGTTGTCTGCTTGGCCGGTCGTTTCTGCGGGGCGGAGCCTCCGCGGTCCCGGGCGCAGGCGTTTATCGGGCACTCCTCCTGAGATGCACCGCCACGCATTCGGTGTCGGGCAGGATGAACTTCTCCACCGTCACTTCCACCGCCGCCGCCCCCGGGTCTGTTAGGACCAAGCTTGCAACATCCTCTGCCAGGGTCTCGATCAAGCGCCGCGGCTTCTCCATCGCCAATTCCTGAATTGCTGCCGCCAGCGCGGCGTAATCGATTGTCTTGCCGATCTCATCGCCCATCGCCGCGAAATCCAGGCGCGGCTTGATCCGCACGGTTACCAGCAGTTCCTGCACTGCCGCGCGCTCTTCCTCCGGCACGCCGATGCGGGTCTTCACGCGCAAGCGCCGGATCTCGATCTGACCGCCTTCGTCCATGGATGAAACGAGCGTGGAGCCCCCCGCCCTGCCGTCAAGGCTTCACGACCTTCTCGAGCACCTCCGTGCCGTGATCGAACTCGCTCTTCCATGTCATCTTTACGATCCCGACTCCCGGCGCATACCAGGTCGAGTCGGTCACGCGTCCGATTTCTCCATGTGCCAGGTAATCGAATTCGCCATCGATCCTCACGCAATTTTCAAAGACTCCGGCCGGGACCTCCACCGTCTCCAGCCCGACCACCCGAGCCCTCACTTCCCCGCCATCCTTGCCCAAGCCCTCTTCCGATTTCGTGTCGGACCGGTGATCGCCGCCGAACTTCACGCCGGGGGCCAGCTTGCCCGGCAGCAAGGGCATCGGGAGCGTGTAGATCCGCTCCACATCATCGCGTTTCATCCTCAGCACCGCATAGCCCTTGTCCGAGAGCAACTGCTCCTGCAGGTAGCCGTAGTCTTCATCCTCGCCCTCCGCGTCCACCGTTCCCTGGACCGAGACCAGCGTCCCGTCCTCCCTCGTCACCGGAGCTAGATTCTTCAGCACTTTCTTATAGGGTCCTTCCGCATCCGTTTCATCCACCTGATAGGTCAGCTCCAGGCCCTCCGTGGTCGGCACCAGATCCTTTAATTGCGGGAATCCCGCAGGCACCTCGATCTCCGCTTCGGGAGGGGCAGGTGGCGGTGCGGGCACCGGCTCCATGCTGGCGTGGAGGCGCAGCCCGTCGTCCTCGAAGTTGATCCCGGCTTTGAAGCGCAGCGGACCGCTGGCAAACTTCACTTCTTCCCCGCGCGGCTCGGCCGGAAAGCCGAATACCACCGACTCCATCGTCCCCGCCGCTTCGTTCCAGCGGTAGCCTTTGCCGCCCGGGCAGCGGATGTCCTCCTTGAATGCCGCCGCATACTCCACCCCCGGATCCTTGGACGGATCGCGGCGGTGCCACTCGTTCAGGATCGGCAAGGCGGCCCAGCTCTCCAACTGCTGCTGGCGCAAGCGCGAGGCTCCCGACATCCCTAACAGCGCGGACGCGTCGCTATCCGCCTCGGCACGGACATGCTCGCCGGTGTTCACCGGCTTCTTCCCGGCGCGGTCGACCGCGCGCTGCAACACCTTCTCGTCCAGCGACAGGATCAGCGCATCCTTCAACGCCGCATAGTAGATCGCGGCGCTCATGGGCGTGGACTCCTCCTCCTGGCTCACCACGGCGACGTAGGTCGTCTCGCCATGCTTGCGCTGCTGCCACTCCACCAGGTTGGGTGCGGATTCCTCCACGATCCCGCGCAGAGCCGTCATGAATACCGCGAGCTGCACGCTGCTCCGGGAAGCGATCCTCACTCCCAACGGGATCCGCAGGTAGTTCATCCCCAGCAGCCTCTCGTTGTCGCTGATCTTGAGCGCTCTCCAGAAGAACCCGTCATCGAGAAACACCGAGACCGAATCACCCACCCAGCCGAGCGGATTCGCCTTGAGGCCCGGCAGCATTTCCAGCGATTGCTCGCCCAGCTTGCGGAAGAGTTCGCTCTCGTGATCGACCGCGAAGGAGAAGAAGGCCTTGGCCTCCGGATGGGCCGCCTGTGCCCCTTTCTCCGGCTTCTTGCTGCCGGTCACGTCGATCCACCTGCGATAGCCGCTATCGATCGTCAGCGGAATTACCGAGAGGTCGAGCTCGCGCTTCCCGCCCTTCATCCGCAGCCGCAGCGCGATCGGATCGAAGACCTTCCGCCAGCCGCTCTCGTAGCCGGCCCGCCAGCGTTCGTAGGCATTCGCCTCCGCCGGACTCACGGTCTTGACCTCCAGCTCCGAGGCCGGCGTGAGAAAGCCGAGCGTGTTGTAGATCTCGCTGCGGATCGTGCCGCCCGCATCGCTGGTTTTCCCGAGCAGATTCTCGAAGCTTTCCATGGCCGGCTTACCGTCGATCTTGCTCGCCACCAGCTCGCCGAGCGCCGCCGCGGCCCGGGTACGCCGGGAGGCCGAAATCCGGAGGGCTGGCCCGGACCAGCGCCGGATCGTCGCATCGGAGAGGAAGAGGTAAGCGCTCTCCTCCTCGCCCAGCGGATAGCGTTGTCGGAAGAACTTGAACTCCTCCAGTGCGCCGAGCGCCGGTGCCTCCTTCCTGGCCACCGCCGCGACCCGCTTCAATGACGCGGTGGAATTCGCGATCACCACCGCGCCCTCGAACTTCGCCAGGTGCGCGGAAAAGGACCGGTCAGCCGTCTGGTAGCTGCGGATCCCGCCGTCCTCTTTCACCTCCACGCCTCGCAGCTTCGCCTTCAAGCCGATCGTCGTCGCCAAGGCTTCGAGCACCAGGTCCGGCTTGTCGGTCGCGAAGACCAGCGCCATGTCCGTGCCGGTGGCAAAGAAGGGATCGCCGCCGGTGACCGCCACGCTGCCCATGTTCAGGGTGCTGGCGATGAACTCGAGGTTATCGATCCCCATCTGCGCTTGATAGCGCGAGACCAGGTCGCGGTAAGGACTACGGACATCGTAGGTCTGCAAGATCGGTGCGCCTTCCTTTTCAACCACGGCCTTCAATTCCAGCAAGGCTCCCAGCGATGGCGAGAAGAGCACGTATTGATCCTGCGGGATCAGCATCGCCAGCGGGTCCACCTTGACCTCGCCGGGCTTGATCTTGCCGGTCCAGTCGATCGCGCGGACGGTCACCCCCTTCAGCGTGGAAATGTCCACCGCCTCGCCCTTGATGCCGTCCGCCAGAATCAATTCCCGATCCAGAGCCAGATTCTCCGCCACCGCGCGACCGCCGCTCGCCATGCGAAAGGTGCTGTCCAATTCATCCTCCGGACGCGGGCGGTTTTCTCCGGCTACAACTCCCGCGCGATGCCGATACCAGGCCGCCCCCGGAACGGATGCCCTCGCGAGGCGCGCATCATGCTCCTTCCGGATCGCGGCGAACTCTTCCTCGCTCGCCGCGGGAAACTTCGCCGGATCGAATTTGAAAGCCAGCGGCACCAGCGTGGGTGCGTATTGGGTCGGGAGCCGGTCCACGAAGCCCTCCAAGGGTTTGTCGTCCTTCAGCCGTAGGGCAACCCGCAGAGATCCCTGCGGGACCTGCGGCTGACCTGGCTGCTCCAGCCCTACCACATACGCCTCAAGCACCGCAGCGCCCCGGATCCCCGGGAACACAACGTTGCCGCCCTCGTGCCATGGCGTCCGGCTGACCGTGGGTTCATCTTCGCTCTTCCCGACTCCCAGATCGCTGAGTTCGACGATCCGCAGTGTATCGGCCTCCATCACGGAGAGCGGGACAAGGCAGGCAAACAAGATACGGAATTTCATGGGCGTGATCGGGGGATGACATCTCATGCAGCGAAATCGCGGCAGGCAGGACAAGGAAGATCCGTTGGCAAGAGCGTTGCACAGGACATCGCCCACGCCAACACTGCCGCCGATGGTCGCCCTCATCCTCATCGGCGGACGTAGCACCCGCATGGGCCGCGACAAGACCTTGATCGCACGGCCCGACGGCCAGCGCCAAATCGATTGGCTCGTCAGCCTGGCCCGCGCGGCCGGCACCGAGCCGATGCTCTCGATGCGCGACGATTCTCCCCCGCCCTGCGACCTGCCGCTGATCCGGGACCGCCATCCCGGCGGCGGTCCGCTGGCGGCACTAGAGGCCTTCCACAACGCCCGCCCCGGCGAACCGACCCTGCTGCTCGGCGGGGACCTTTTCCTCATGGATGCGGAGACCCTCCGGCTCCTCCTGAAAGGCCGCGATCCATCGCGAAACGCCACTGGCTACGCCAACCGCCTCGACGGCCAGCCGGAGCCCCTCTGCACCATCTATGAAGGCCAGTCCATCGCCCAGGCTCCGCAATGGCTGGCCCGCGGCGAATACGGTGCGCGGCGCTTCCTAAAGTCGCTGGCCCCGCGGGTCTTGGACCTGGTCCATCCCGCCGCCCTCGACAACGTGAATACGCCCCTTGATCTGAAGGAAGCCCTCGCCAAGCTCTCCGGCGGTGTCAGCCCGAAAACCGTGGATGTCGAGCATCCCGGGTTCACCGGTCGATTCGACACGCTTGCCTGCACCATCGGCGGCTTGTTCGAGGAACTCTGCTTCCAGCAGCGCCTCGCGCCCTCACCGGCGCGCTTCCATCCTTTCATGAATGGCGGGTCCGTCCTCTGGGGACAGGCCATCGCGCCGGGAAGCCGAGTCGCTTATCGCCCCGTCACTTGATGGACGTCGAGAGGCAACTCCGCCTCTTCAGCCCGTCACGCGCATCGGCATGATCACGTAGAGGAAGCTGCCGTCGATGCGAATGACCCCGGGGCTCATCTCGTCGATCAGATCCAGATACACGGTCTCGCTTTCCAAGGCCCGCAGCGGAGCCATCAGGAACTCGGGGTTGAAGGCGATCTGCATCGCCTTGCCGGTGTATTGGACTTCCATCGTTTCGCGGGCCTCACCGACATCCGGCGAGTTCGCGGTGACTTCCACGCTGTTCTCGCCGAAGACCAGCTTCACCGAGTTCGACTTGTCCGAAGACAGCAGCGAAACGCGGCGCACGGTGTCGAAGACCGCTTCACGCGGCAGCTCGACCCGTTCGGTCGAGTCACCCGGGATCACCTGGCGGTAGTTCGGATAGTTGCCCTCGATCAGCTTGCTGATCAGCAGGTGGTCGCCGATGGAGAAGGAAATCTGACTGTCGCTCAGGCGGATCAGGACCTCGCCGGCATCGCCGAGCAGACGCATCAGCTCCTGCACCGCTTTGGTCGGCACGATCACGTCGGTCTCGTGGCTAGCGGGGAAATCGAGGTCGTTTTCGACCATCGCGAGGCGGCGGCCATCGGTGGCGACCAGCGTCAGCTTGCCTTCGCGGAAGGAGGTGTAGATGCCGTTCAGGACGTAGCGGGTCTCATCGGTCGAGATCGCATAGGAAGTCTTCTTCAGGCCATCGCGCAGCAGCGCCTGGGGCATGCGGAATTCCTTCGCGCCCTCGAAGTCAGGCAGGGGCGGGAAATCGTCCTGGCCGAGTCCGATGATCTTGAAGAAAGACGGGCCGCTCTGGATCGAGGCGATATTCTTCGCATCGACCGAGATCTCGACCTCGCTGGCAGGCAACTCGCGGACGATGTTCACCAAGCGCTTCGCCGGCAGAGTGGTCGCGCCTTCCTTCTCGATCTTGGCTTCCACCGAACCGGTGATGCCCACATCGAGGTCGGTCGTGGTGAAGGTCAGCCGCCCGTTTTTGGCCACCAGCAACACATTGGAGAGGATCGGCAGGGTCGTCCGGGTGCTCACCACGTGCTGGACCTTCTGCAGCCCTTCGAGCAGGGCTTCTTTGGAAATACTGAACTTCATGGGGAATGCGGGCAACGCCTTGGCTGGCGTGGATGCTCTCCGCAATCTCCGACCCTTGGCAAGCCATTCTATCGGTAATGCCAAGGATGATTGCATCATCGGAATTTTTTAAAAATCCCAAAGCGCTCCGAAGCCCCCCTCCCGCGGGGCAAATCCATGAACGCCAAGGCGCGGCGCGATCCCGATCTCCGGGAATGCCGGAGGCCGCCGCCGCCAGATCGTGCCACGAGGAGCGCGGTCGCCCTGAAAGGACCACGCTTCACGGGGTGGTGATGCGGTGGAAGCCGTCCTGTTCGGGCGGGTGTTCGCCGGTGGAGGCGATGTTGCCGCGCTCGCCAGGGACCCCGCTTGGCGATGGTTTCCGGGCTGATCTCCCTTATCCTCCCTAATCCGGGATCTCGACGCGGGTGCGGAAGTAGGCATTCCCGGCGGGGGCTTGCCACTCATAGTACCACGCTTCCTCCTCCGCTCCGGCGGTGCCGCCGATGGCATGCCCGGCGGCATCGAGCCAGCGGGCGGCGGCAGGATCCCAAGTGAGGAGAGACGACCAGCTTGCAAGATCCGCGGAATACTCGAAGCCCACCGCCATGCCTTCCGGAATGTCCGCATCGAGGGCGAAGCGGAAGCGCCGGGCGCTGCCTTCCCCCGCAGCCTGCGTGAGGGCCTCGATTGTCACGGGCATGCCCTTCGCCAAGCGATGCTGCAGAAGCAGGTCGATCTCATCCTTGCGACCGTCGCGGTTCAGGTCGCCATCGTCAGCCGGAACGGCTCCGGCGAGGAAGCGCGCGGCGGATGAGGAGACGGATGATGCAGGCAGTGCCGCGCGGTGCGGCGCGGTGTCGCCCCAGTAGAAATAATTCGCATCCGTCGCCAAGCCCTGCACAAGGGGGATCGAATAGCTGACTTCCGGGCGCGCATCGTCGAGGTCGAAGATGCGCAGCGGGTCGGTGACGCCGCCGGAGAAGATGAGATCCCCGGTCACGTGCAGCACGCCTCTCCCGGCATCGGTGCCGGGGACGCCGAGAACAGCCGTCTGCGACAGATTTTCACGCAAGTGGACCTGCACCCCTCTCTTCCCGTCCGCCGCAGGAGAGGAATACACCGCGAGCACGGTGGAGCTGACGGCCACCTTTTCGCCGAAGTGTCCGCTAGCGACCGGGCGGATCGAGCCGAGGATCGGCAGCGGCTTGCCCTTCTTCTTGCCGACCGGCAGCGAATAGGACCGCACGATTCCCGCGAAGGGGGCGGACACCGGGAGCTTCAGCGAGGCCAAGGGCGCGCCCGCGAACAAAGTATTCCCGTCCAGCGCCACCGACCAACCGAGCATCTCGCCCTTGGTGCTGGCCTTGTAGCGCAGCTTGAAGGTCTTCGCGTCGAAGACGGCCACTGTCCCGGGAATGAGCTTCCCGCGTTCGTTCTGCCCGGTGGGCGGCAGCACGCCGGGGGTGCCCGGTGCGCCGATGGCGATCCACGAACCGTTCGCGGCGATCGATGAGCCGAAGGCGACGGTCTTCTTGAGCTTGAGCTCCCTCACTAGCGCGCCGGTGCCGGTCTCGTAGACGAAGACGCGTCCGGGAATCGCGGGGTCGCTGCTCCCCGGTGCGCCGATGACGAGGCGGCTGCCGGTGATCGCGAGCGCCGCGCCGAAGCGCATGCTCTTGCCTCCCGCGGGTGGCAAGATGGTCCGCAGGAAGGCACCCGTGTTCTTGTCGTAAAGGTCGACCGCGCCGCTGGGATTCGCGAGGTATTGCGACTCGCCCGGGTAGCCGAGCGCGAGGACATTATTCCCCACCGCGGCCGGCACCGCATAGGTGGTGCGCACGGGGCCGCCGGTGAAGAAGGGCTGCTCCGGCACCGGATCCACGTGGGTGGTCACGGTGGTCCTACCGAAGCCCGCCGCGGCACCCGGAAGGCCGACTGACATGGCGCGCAGCAAGGGGATCTCCGAGGTGGCGACGGGCCGCTTGCAATCGAGCGGCAGGGTCGTGCCCGCGGCGGTGAGATCGATCTGCTGCGGCAGCGTCCCGAAGAGGGGCGACGACGGGTCTTCCAGGACCTCGTTATATTCGCCGATGAGGAGCGGGTGGCTGCCATCGAAATTCTCCTTGGCCACGACGCGGAGCTCGCCGCTGCGGTTGTCCTCGAAGGGATCCGCGAGCAGTTGGACATTCGGACGGACGGGGTTGGTGATGATGTTCACGCCCTGGCGGTTGTTTGCTACGAAGAATCCAGTAGGTGTCTCCTGCAGGATGCTGGGGGCGGCGAAGAGGGGCTTGCCGGAGAGATCCTCAAAGCTGAGGTCTTCCACGATCGCGCCGCTCTTGAGATCCAGAAAGCGGTAGCGGAGGGTCTCGCCCGAGGCTTGGGTCAGGCTCAGGCCGCGCATAAGGAGCAGATCGCCGTGGACACAGGCATCCCTGCTGATGCCGCCCGTGGAGAAAGTCGGCACGGTCCAGCGCCACGCGCCGGTGACGGTGTCCACCACGGAGACGCCGTTGTATCCCACGAAGACCGCGTGCCGGCCGCCCGCAGCGACGAGCTGCGATGAGGTGCCCATCTGCGGGTGGAAGCTCGGCCAGGAGAAGGAGCGGATGACCTCCAGGGTCGCGGGATTCAGGATCTTGAGGACATCCATGGCCCCGTCCTCCGGGGTGAAGGCGCTGTCCTGCACCACGACGGCCGGGCCGGTGACGCCCTCGATGCTGCGGGCGATGGTCACGGAAGGGGCATTGATGCCGAGCGTGTGGGTGGCGACCACCGAGCCATCGGAGTGCTTGAGGACCATCACGCGGTTCGGGTCACTCCGGGTGACCAGCATGTGCTGGGCATCGAGCGGGCCGACGACCTTGCCGCCGGAGGGAATGCGCGAGCCGATCACCTGGAGGCCGGGGATCTGCAAGGCAGTGCCGGTATCAAGGGAGTAGGTGAAGAGGATGCTATCCTTCACGCTGCGGGTGTCCGAGCTGTAGGAGAGGCCGTCGCCGGTGTGCTGGCCGACAATCGCGCCGGTGGCGGAATTCATCACGACGGTGCGGTTCGGGCCGCCGGTGTGGGGGTTATCGTTGCCGGAGCCGATCAGGTAGGGACCATCGGTGCCCCAGACGGTCTGAAGGCGGAAAGTACGATTGGTGTCGTACTGGCGCTGGACTTCGACGTTGAAGCCATTCGCGGCGATGATCACCGGCACGGCGGTCTCCTCCACGATGCAGCCGCTGGTGGTGCCGCTGGCGAGGATGAAGGACTCGTTCGCCTCGAGCACCGTGTCCTGCAGGATGGTGATTTCCTGCGCGGCGCTCTCGATCGCTCCGGCCGGGATGTTGACGGTCGTGGAGAAGGTGCCGAAGTCCTGGCCCTGCATGGCGGTCGCGCTTTGGGCGGTGACTTGCACCTGCACGGCGGCGGGTGCAGCTTGGGAGAGCTTCACCTTGAAGGAGGCGGGGGAGCCCTCGCGAGCGGATGCTGCCGGGACGATCTTGGCGATCGGGCCGCTCTCGCCGCGGCGCCAGGCCCAGAGCGACTTGTCATCCGCGGCGAAGGCGAGGAAGCCGCTGCCCGCAAGCATCGGCTGATAGGGCCAGCCGACATGGGAAGTCCACGCCGGCGGGGTGAGGCGGTTCGACGCCACCGGCGAGGCGGGATTACCAAGGTCGTAGTAGCGGAACTCGCTGCCGAAGAGATTCGAAGCGCGCTGGAAGACCCACAGCCCGCCCTCCACCATGGCCATGTCGATCAAGCCCCCACCCTGCTGCAGCGGGATGTTCGCCAAGGGGGCGAGACCGGGAAGCTGGCGGATGGTGATGTTATTGGGGCTGCTGAGGAAGGCGAGGAGATTCCCGTGCGCGGCCATCGCGCGGCCCGAGGGGCTGATCCCCGCCAGATAGGCCAGGGTATTCCGGTTGTAGACCTCGATCCGCGGATTGTAGGTGGTCTCGTTCTCGTAAGAGACCGCGATCCAGTTGCTGCCCGCCGCGATGGTCGCCCAAAAGTTGGAGCCGGAGGTCTGCATGGAGACCACCTTCGGGTTCTCCCCGTTCAAGCCCGAGGTGGCCAGTTTCCGACCGCCGAAGATGACGGCCCCCTGATCGTCCAGATAGGTCTTGGAAAGCGCGACACCCTCCGGAGCCGTGGTGGTCCCTGTGATCGCGCCGGTCGACCAATCACGGATCGAAATCACACCGCCGGGGTCTTCCCAGGAGCGGGTCCAGAAGACCGGGCTGGCGCCATCCCCGACGATGAAGTCCGTGGCCGGATCGAAGGCGGCGCGCGGTGCCGCGTCGACCACGCCGGTCGCGTGGTTGACCTTCATCCGGTAGTTGCTGGTGGTCTGGATCTCGTTGGCACGGCCGACCAAGGTGGGTACGCCGCTCTGCGACGACGGCTCGTTCGCCGGCTTGTACTGCAACCACAGGCCGCCGGAGGCAGGGATGCCGTCGCCGGCAGCGAGGCACAAGGACGAGAGAAGGGCGAGAGGTGTGAGGAGGCGGGACAGCATCGGCTCGGGCGGGTGGAGTGGCTTTCGTGAACTTGCTGGAAAAACAGCATTCAGGGCGTATGTCAATTCCGAACCGGCGAGGTAGCAGGATAGAAACGGATCCAACGTGATAACTGCGGCCCTCCAAGTAGCGGAGATCCCGCATCGCCGTAAATCGAAAATAAGCGGCGTAACATCGAGAAAACCGATGGGAGCACGGGATCTCGCCCAACCGGACAAACCCGGTAGATCTACGAGGTATTCACGAGAGGGCGCTTGCCCGCCGCAGTTCTCCCTGTTGGATTCGGCAGCGTGACGGAGAAGCCCGAGCCCTACCGTCGCCTGCTGCTGATCCCGATGGGAATCGCGCTCGTCGTCCTCGGCTGGCTGGCGGTCCGGCTGGCGGGCAGTGACCGGAAGATGGAGTCTCTCCCGGACACCGCGGGCTCGACGGTGGAATCCCTGGTGGTCGCCGCGGGCAGCGGAGGCGTGGACCAGGCGGAGGCCTCGACGGCATGGACGCTGTGGCCAGGGGGCCGGGCAATTCTCGCGCGGCCGGGCGAGGATCTGTGGCTGCGCATCCGCCTCAACAATCCCGGGTCGGTCGAGCTGCGTGGCGTGCTCGCAAATTCGGCCTGCTATCTGGACCATGCCCAATGCTTCATCCGCGATCCGGCGGCAGCGGGCGCTTGGCAGCGGCAGGAGTCCGGTGAATGGACGCCGCCAGGGCGCAAGGCGCTGTGGGGTCGCGATACCGCCTTCCCCGTCAAGGTGCCAGCGAATGGCGGGCAGACCGCCTATCTGCGGCTGAACGATTCGCTTTCCGTTTACATGCTGCCGGTGTGGTGGCCGGACGAGACGGCATTCCATGCGTGGCAAATGCAGCACGCCGTGGCGGAGGGTCTCTACATCGGTGCGGTGCTCGCGCTGCTCTTCTACAATGCGGTCCTGTGGGCGCGCCTGCGCTTCCGGGATACGGGCCCATACCTGCTCTACCTCGTATTCTTCGCGGCCTTCATGCTGATCTTGCGCGGAGATCTGGCACTCTTCGGCCAGGCGCTCGGATCCCCCGTGATGGAAGTGGTGGCGAGCATCGCACAGGCGCTCGCCGGGATATTCCTGATGGAATTTGCCCGGCGCTTCCTCGATCTGCCGCAGTGGTCGCCAAGGGCGGCCCGGACCTTGCGATGGTGCCAAGGGTTCTTGGCCCTGCTGGCGGGATGCGTTCTGCTCGCGCCCTGGCTGCCCCGGGTGCTCCCCGCGGTGTGGTTCGGCGGCGCTGCGGCTCACCTCGTATTGCTCTGGCTCTCGTGGATCGCGTGGCGGAAGGGCGAGAGATCGCCGCGCTATCTGGTGCTGATTTCCGGGCTGATCTGCTCGGGACTGCTGCCGGTCTTCGTGGCCTTGTTCGAAGCCCTTTCGCTCGATCAGTCCGGGGTAATGGTCATGACCGCCTCGGCCCTGGAGATGCTCTTGCTCTCGCTCGCCGTGGCCTATCGCTATGCCGGACTGCAGCGGGAGAAGATCGCCGCCCAGCAAGCCCTGCTCGCCGAAGGGGAACAGCGGCGCATCCTCCAGGAAGCGTATGCGGATGAACTGGGGCTGGAAGTCTTCGAGCGCACCCGCGAGCTACAAGGCTCGGTGGCGGACAAGGATCGCATGATCGCGATCCTGGCCCACGATCTGTGCAGCCCGCTCACCGGGCTCACCTATCGCGCGGAGCAGCTTGCCGCCTCTCCGCGGGATCCCGCCGTGCTCGAGACCTTCGCCCGCGATACCGCCGGGATGGGCCGCGAGCTGCTCTCGCTGGTCGGGAATCTGGTCTCGTGGTCGCATGCCCGTGGAGGTACGGCGAGTATCGTAACTCATCCGGCCCACGCGGTCGTGGAGCCGATGCTCGCCCTCCACCGGGAGGCCGCCGCGCGCAGGCAGGTTTCGGTCGAGGCGCATCTGGCGCGGAACTCCGAGGTCCTCACCGACCTGGTGCAGGCACAGACCCTGGTGAGGAACCTGCTGTCGAATGCGATCAAGTTCGCCAGCCGGGAGATCATCGTTACCGCAGTCGAGGTGCCGGAAGGCTTGCGCTTCGCGGTGAGGGACGACGGTCCGGGACTGCCGCCCGCGGTGGCGGCCGGGCTTGCAGCCGGCGAGTCCGATCATTTCGCGGCAGCCAGCGGTCTGGGCCTGCGCCTCTGCCGCGAAATCGCCCGCTCGCTGGAAGTCCGGCTGCAGGCCGTGGCGGTAGCTGGCGGCGGCACCGAGATTTCCTTCATTCTCAAGCAACCGAACCGATGACATGAAAGCCGTCCGCACCTTCATCGTGGAAGACCAGGGAATGTTCCGCGCCTTTCTGGAACAATGGCTCACCGCGCTCCCCGGCTTCAAGCTGGTCGGAGCCGCGCCTTCGTCGGAGGAAGGACTCGTCCTGCTCCCCGGCGCACAACCGGAGCTGCTGATCATCGACCTGCAATTGCCCGGCATGGACGGCTTGGAATTTCTTGCCGGCGCCCGGCGCATCCTTCCCGGCGTCCGCGCGCTGGTTCTTTCCTCGCTCGAGGATTCGCTCGCGCTCACCCGCGTGCGCGAGAGCGGGGCGCAGGGCTATCTGGAAAAAAGCGCCGGCCCGGCAGAACTGCGTGCCGCACTCCAAGCCGTGGCGGATGGCGGGCACAGCTACTCCCCCCGCTACCGTGAAACCCTGGGCCGTGAGCAGGCGAAGCCCCAAGGTGTGGGCAAGATCCTTTCGCGGCGCGAGCAGGAGGTGCTGGCTCACATCCTCGCCGGGCGCAGCAGCCGTCAGACCGCGGAACTCATCGGTATCAGCGCCCGCACCGTGGAATTCCACCGCGCCAATCTGATGGGCAAGCTCGGTGCCTCGAATGCCGCGGAGCTGATCACGAACGCGCGGCGGCAGGGACTGGCATAGCACCCCCGACAGCCGCTGCCAGTCAGCCAGACCGGAGTACTTGCCTGCACTCCCTGCCGACGTGGCAAATTCAGCCGATACAAAAAAAGCCCTGCAACCTTTTGAGTTGCAGGGCTTTGAAAGTGGTGGCGGGAGTAGGATTTGAACCTACGACCTTCAGGATCAATCCGTCGAATTTAGCGCGGCTGTCGATAAAGGCAGCCTGCTGCCGTTCATCGGCAAGCGCCCCCCCAGCACCGGCAACGCTGGCAATAAGTAGGACAAGCAGGCGGAAAAAGCTGGAGAGAGTCGAACACCTTTTGATCGGGGCGGGCCGTGCATGCCTTTCCGGGCGAGCGTTGTGAGGCAAAAGGAGGGCTGTGGCTGTGCTCATTCGGGTAGATAATGTGCCCGTTCGAGCACAATGACAATCCCGGAAGCAGCTAGGCTGCGCCTCGCATGGCTCGTTCCTACCCCCTCAACGTGGTCGGGCGACAAGTAGCCAAAATCCGCAGCGCCAGCGGCCTTTCCCAAGCCGAACTTGCTGCGGCCTGTGAGCTGGCCCCCGAAAACCGGTCCAGTGCCTAAGCTATGATTGTGGTGTGCAGGTGTGGCCTTAGAACCAAACCGAACACGCACGAGATGAAAGGTAAACGCAGACGACACGATCCCGAGTTCAAGGCCCGTGTGGCGCTTGAAGCGCTCAAGGGCGTGAAAACCATCCAGGAAATCGCCAAGGAATTCGACGTCCACCCGGTGCAGGTCTCGGAGTGGAAGAAGACGATGGCTCAAAACGCCGCGAGCGCCTTCGGGGGCGGCGCGGGCAAGACCGAAGCCGAGGACTTCGAGCGCGAGCGCGAACGGCTCCACGCCAAGATCGGGCAGCAGGCCGTCGAGTTGGACTGGCTGACAAAAAAGTCCAAGCAACTCGGTCTGTGAGGGATCGCGTCGGGTTGTTGGACAAGAGGCATCCCAAACTGAGCATGCGCAAGCAGTGCGAACTGCTGGGCGTGGCGCGCTCCACCGCTGGCTACCAACCGGTCGCGGAGGATCCGGAGGACCTGCGCATCAAGCGGCTGTTGGACGAGATCTATCTGGTCGATCCCTGCCTCGGCAGCAGGCGGCTGATGACGGTGCTGGAGCGCGATCATGGTGTGAAGGTCAACCGCAAGCGCCTGGACCGGCTGCGCCGCGAGATGGGCCATGAGGCGATCCGGTGCAAACCGCGGACCAGCATCCCGGACGACGGGCATCGCAAGTATCCGTATCTGCTGCGCAAGCTGGTGATCGACCGGCCCGACCAAGTCTGGTGTACCGACATCACGTATGTGCCGATGCCGCGCGGCCAAGCCTACCTGTGCGCTGTGATGGACTGGCACTCGCGCAAGGTGCTCGGCTGGGCGGTTTCCAACACTATGGGCACCGGCCTTTGCCTGGAGGCCCTGGAAATGGCCTTGGGAGCAACTGGCACGCGCCCCGGGATCTTCAACACCGACCAAGGTTGCCAGTTCACCTCCGCGGAATGGACGGGTCGGCTCACGGACCTCGGTGTGGAAATCAGCATGGATGGCCGCGGGCGGTGGATGGACAACGTGTTCATCGAGCGGTTGTGGCGGAGCGTGAAATACGAGGAGATCTACCTCAAGGAACACGCGACGGTCCTCGGCCTTGAGCAAGGGCTGCGCGAGTGGTTCGGGCGCTACAACGACTGGCGTCCGCACCAGCACCTCGGCAACCTCACGCCGTCGCGGGTTTACCGGCCGCCAGCCGAAGCCCCGAGAGCGGCATGACACCCCCGGCGCGCCGAAATCGGGAAGCCTCCGCTGCGGTCCTCGCCCTCCACTGCGCTACGCTCCGTTGCGTGCTCGTCCCTCCGCTACGGCTTCCCGATTTCGAGTCCCCCGTCACTCCAACCTTGATCCGCAAACCATGATCATCCCAAGCTCTCCCGCAGCCTGCCACCATAGCTTAGTTTAGCCAATTCGTGGCCGAAATTTGGGGGCCAGCTCACTGCCAGCTGATCGGATGGAACGTTAGCCGCGACACCGTGGCAAAGATCGAAGGTGGACTGCGCTGGGTAGGCGACATGGAGCTGATCCATCTCGCCCGCGCCTTGAAAACGGGGGTATCCAATCTCTTCCCCGACGAGCCGATGTACCGGAGTTGTTTCCGCAAAAGTAGCTGATCCTTCCTTGCCTGAGGGACCGAGCCCCACGGAATTGAGGAATGGGAGTCATTGCTGCCGGAAACGGAACAGCGGGATGAAGGCTTGCGCACCGCCACGTGGCCGTTTGGGAAAAACGATTGAAGGGCAGCAATTCCGGAGGAGAGCCTCGATTCGGCGTGACACTATCCGGGCTGTCAAAAAAACATTCCCTCCCCTTCTCCCGGGGCGACTCAAGACTCATACCGTGCACTGCAATCACTGCATTCAACTGCGGGGGGCCGCAATGGCATTGAACGCGAACTGCGAGAAACCGCGCCGCACCGCCAACGCAATTCCCGGTTCCGGGGCGTCATAAGGAATTGAACCACCCAACATTAATTCCATGGCTCGAACACTCTATTCTCCCAAGCTCTCTGACGATGTCGTCCGACTGCTCTATCGCGAAGGACAACGTTGGCGGATGCCCATGACCCACTTGGCAGACCTCATCCTTCGGGAGGCCTTAGGCGGCAACGCCAACCTCACCTTGCTGCCGGATGTCAACCCGACGGCAGTCGCAGAGAAGTCTGTCGCCTGACCACCACCCCGTCGCCCGAAAGCCCCGGCACTCCCCACGCGGGGTGCCGGGGCTTACTGCGTACGGATTCCACGAAATCACCAACAATCCAACCAGCCAAAATGGCCATTAAGCTAATCGCAAATTACTCAAAACGCCTCGGACTGCCTGGCTACTCCAGCCACCAGTTCAGCGTCGAAATTGAGGTGGAGATCGTGACCACCGCCGAAGTCCCAGCGGAAGCCGCGCGAATCTACGAGTTGCTTCAGACTAACGTCGACGAGCAGATTCAAAACACTGGTTTCGTCCCGCCCGGCGACTACGGCATGGAGGGGAGCCTTCCAGCCTCTTCTACCAGCAGTCCCGCCACCGGCTGCAGTCCCAGGCCAGTGAACACCGCTTGGAAGTGCAGCACCAAGCAACGTGAACTCATCGAGAACCTCGTCGCCGAGCACCACCTTGAAAAAGCGGACGTAGAGAACCTTGCCGTCGAGCGCTTCGGTAAAGGCGTGCGCCTGCTCAACAAGGTGGAAGCGTCCGGGCTGATCGACGAACTCATCGATACCCACGGTGGGCAGCAGCGCCCTCCGGAAAACAGCCGACGTTCCGCCTACGCCGGGGTCAACGGGAACGGAGGCCGCCGATGATCGCTCTCGTCGATCCACAGAAGTCCGGCAGCTCAAGGCTACCTGACTACAGCAGCCCGTCGGCAGCGAAGTCCTACCTTGCCTGTTCCTTGCGCTTCTATTTCGAGCGTGTGCTACAGATCAAGAAGGCGACCACCCCGGCGCTTCACCTCGGAAAGTCCGTCCATGCAGCGCTCCGGCATTCCACCTGGCTCGCTGGCGGGGAACGGATGACTCACCCGAAGTGATCGCCGGGGCCTTCGAGGATGCGTTCATCAAACTTGAACGCGAGGAAGGACCGGTGAAGTGGAAGGATGGCGAACGCGAGAAGTCACGGCTTGCCGGACTTCGAGTGGTTGCTGCCTACCTCGATAGCCCGGAAGCGCCGAAGGCGAAGCCGCGTGCGGTGGAGGTTCCACTAACCGAGGACATCGCCGGTCTGTGCGTGCCCCTCACCGGGACCATTGATCTGGTGACGGACTGCTTTGCTCCTATCGACTTCAAGTCAGCAGCGGCCAAGCCCGATCCACGGCACGCGGTGTTCGATCATGAAATCCAGTTGGTCGCCTACCAGCTCCTGCTGGAACGGGCCGTCGGTGAAAAGCCGCCATCCCTCGACCTCGTGTTTCTTGTGAAGACCAAGGTACCACAAGTCATCCGCGTATCCTCGCGGCCCGCCGATGCCAAGCGGAAGGACCGGGTGGTCCGAATGCTGGACACCGCCGTGATCGGCATGTCGGAAGGCCGCTTCCATCCGCAGCCCGGTATGATGTGTATGAGCTGTCAGTACCGGAACGAATGTTCCAGATGGCCCGGGGTGATGGAGAGGAGGGCCGCATGAGGTCGCCGCTTTATCTTGCCTGTGTCGCGATCGCGCTGGGGGCTTCCGCCTGCTCGGAGGGAGCCAAACCCGTTCAAGCTCCGCAGCCGATCGTCACAGATACGCGTCCCTTGGGAGACGGCTTGAAGGTGATCGGCTTCGCATTCCTCGGGGTATCAGTCGTCATCACGCTCGGCCGCTTGCTCCGTTAGACATTACCCCACGATGAATCCCCATCCATACATCGCGGTGTTCGCGGGCATCTCGATCGCGGCGCTCAGTCTCCAAATCGTCCAGGACTTCTGGGTCCCTATGATTCTTGGAGCACTGGTCACCGTCCTGATTGCCCGTTGGACCCGCTGATCCACATCACATCCATTGAATGAAGCACCCGCCCGGTCGTCCCGACCCGGCGGGTGCTTCGTTTTCATCTCCAACCAAAACAACCAGTCACATCCCATGTCCCAGCAATACAACCTGCCTCTCCTCGAAGCCGTGTGCAGACGCGGCGTTCTCTGTGCTACCAGCGTCCGTTACTGGCGCGGATGCAAGAAACTGAGTGCCGAAGATCTCGGACTTGATCCCGCTCACGTCTCAGAGCGCCTGATCCAACTTGGTCACAAACGGCTGATCCCACGCGAGGCCTTGTCGGCCTTCTCTTTGATCGAGTCCCGGGCTCATGCCTTGGTCGAAAGCGGCAGCTTCCCGTTCCTGGGCGGCATCGCACGCTTCGTCCCGAATCCCCGGCTGGCCGCGCTCACAGAAGGACTCGACAAGCTCAGGGATGAGTTCCGCCAAGCCACCCTCGATTTCGTGGCGGGTTACGGTCCGCTGCGTGACCGGGCCATGGAGGAGTGGCGAGAAGCTGCCCGCCACCTCAACGGCAGCACGGAATCGTTGCTGATCACTATCGAGCAATCCTTCCCGCCCGCAGGTGACATCGCGAAACGGTTCGGTTTCGACACACGAATGTTCCAGGTGGCGTCACCCGAAAACCTTCGGCTGGAGGTCTCGGAGTCCATCGAGCAGATGGAAATTGCCGACCAGCGCCGCCGGGTGGCGGAAGATGCCTCACGCCGGCTCCAAAGCGATCTGGACGGTTTCATCCGGGAGAGTGTGACGACTCTCCGGGAAGAAACCGCCCGGCTCGCGGCGGACGTGCTCGCGACCATCGATGGCAGTGAAGGAGGTGTCCATCAGCGGACGCTCAACCGTCTCACAACGTTCATCGAGAGCTTCCGATCGCTGAACTTCGCGGGCGATCAGCAACTGGAGACCACCCTTGAACGCTTCCGCGAGCAACTGCTCACACGAAGCGCCGAGGACTATCGCAACGACAGCACCGCCTTGCGAAGTCTGACCGAAGGGCTGAACCGCCTGCGCGACAACGCCGTGGCCATGGTCCGAACCGAAGGCCGCGACGTGCTCACACGCTTCGGCCAGCTCGGCGGGCGCAAGCTCGCGGTGGCCAGCTGATCTGTATCGGGCCCGGCGGCAATCCCGCCGCCGGGCGCTTCATTTCCAGGAAGCCATTCAACCGACTCCTTCTGTCAGATTTTCCTACATGCCAAACGCCATCACCCGACCTGCCTGAACTATCCTGACGAGCCTGAATTATTAAAACACCAAAGCCAGATCTACTAGCCACGTAGCCAACGAACATTCCCGAATCTGCACGAGGGGCGTCTCCAACAAGGAGCCGCCCCTCGTGCATTCATCCCCCAACCACCATCAGTTCCATGAGTCATTTCACCACGATCAAAACCGAAGTCCGGGATCTCGAAACCCTTCGCGACGCCTGCGTCGAGATGGACCTCGTGCTCGAATCCGGAATCATGTGCCGCGGCTTCGGCGGCATCAACCGCACCGCGCACAGGATCGTCCGCCTCAAAGGCCCCTACGACATTGCCGTGGATCCTGCCGAGGCTGGCGATGGCACCTACGCCTTGACCACCGATTGGTGGGGCGGGCATGTCGAGATTGAAGTCGGAATCGGCTATGGCCGGCTGCTCCAATCTTACGGCGTTCAAAAGACGATGCGTGAGGCCCGAAGCCGGGGCCTGCGCTTCAGCCGCCAGATTGAGCCGGACGGTTGCGTCCTGCTCACCTTGGAAGGAGGTGCGCTGTGAGCCGCCGCATCCTCGTCCGGGTGTCGCCCTCCGGCGACATCCAGGTGGAGGCGGAGGGTTTCCAAGGCAAGGGCTGCGAGGCGGCCACCCAGGCGATCGAGCGGGCCCTTGGCAAGCGCACGGAGCGCACCCTCAAGCCGGAGCACCGGCAGGGCAATGTCTCCATTCAACAACAGCAAACCCTCGGCGGATCATGATCTCAAGACTCCGCTTCGATCCCCGGGGGCGCATCCAGTGCCTCTACACCGAGGCGGTCGATCTCAGGAAGATCGGACGGCTCCATGTCGTCCGGGCCACCGTGATCGACTTCAAGCCGGGGGAGCAATGCAGGGAGGTCCGCTGCGCGGCCTCCGGGCAACTCCTTCAATCCGACTCTTCCCGCGAGGCCTGCCTCGATTGGGAACAAATCAACCTGCAACCCGGCACACCCGTGCCGCCGAAGACCCGATCCAAATCCATCATGAAACCAGCCATTATTGCTGCCCTCGTCCTCGCCGCCTGCATCGTGCCGTCCTGCGGTCCCAGCGAAAAGGAACTGCGGGCGGAGCTGCGCAAGGTCAACACTGAGATCCTCCAGCTCCAAACCGTCGCCCAGCAATGCCGGGCGCAGATGGGCCAGGCGGAATTCGATGCCTTCATCAGCTCGTTCGCCGCCGGCTACGGCGCGGTGACCGGAGACGGCGGCTTGACCATCGACGGAGCGGCTACTGCTTACGAGGCGGCCAATCAGGCCAGCGCCGCAAGCTACTCGCTCGATCAGATCAGGCAGCGTTTCGAGGTTCTTTCAAAGCGCCGGGGCGAGATCCTCAAGGACCTCCACTGATCCTGCACCCGCCACACAACCGAACCATCGGACCCCGGCCCTCGATATGAGGGCCGGGGTCTTCCTTTTCCAACCCATCACTCCATCCCATGAATCTCATCACCTACCTCCGCGCCGGCTACCCCGGCCTCGTCCTCGTTACCCCGGAAGAAGCCCGTGCCGAAGCCGAACTGGCCGCTGCCTGCCGGGAACTCCAACGCAACCTCCACGCCTGGTCAGCCACCGATGGCCTCGTGGATGTGACCCGCTGCTCCAGCATCGACTGCTTCGACCCGCTGGACGCGCTCGCCCGTGTGGAAGCTCTGTTTCGCCAGAGCGAAACCCGCCACATCGTGATGTTTCGCGACCTACAGATGTACCTCGATCAAAGCGATCCTGTGCTCGTCCGCCGGCTGAAGGACCTCCTTCGCCTTGCCAAGGGCAACGGCCACGCGCTGGTGCTGACCGGCTGCCGCTCCAAGCTACCGCCCGAACTCGAGCACGAGGTGTCGGTCATCGACCTCAACCTGCCCGACTCAACCAAGCTCGGAAGCGTTCTCGATGGCATTCTGACCTCGGCCGACCAGCCACTGCTTCAAGATGGCATCCGCGAAAGCGTCCTCCATGCCGCCCTCGGGCTTACCACCATCGAGGCTGAAAACGCGTTCGCGCTCTCCCTCGTCGAGTGCGGACGCATCGACCCGATCCTGGTCGCCCGGGAAAAGGCACGGACCCTGAAACGTGGTGGCCTCGTCGAAGTCGTCGAAGCCAAGCCGAACCTCGACGACATCGGAGGCCTCGATGCGCTCAAGCGCTGGCTGTCGCAGCGCCGGCCTGCCTTCGGTGCCGCAGCCCGCGACTACGGTCTCCCCGTCCCCAAGGGCTTGCTGATCGTCGGCATTCCCGGCACCGGCAAGAGCCTCACCGCCAAGGCTACCGCCAGCATCTTGCAACTCCCCCTGCTGCGGCTCGACATGGGCCGGGTCTTCGGCGGCATCGTCGGGCAGAGCGAGGCGAACCTCCGGTCCGTAATTCGCACCGCCGAAGCCATCGCCCCCTGTATTCTTTGGATCGACGAGATCGAGAAGGGGTTTGGAGGCAGCACCGGCGGCGGCAGCTCTGACGGTGGCACCTCGTCCCGGGTGTTCGGCAGCTTCCTGTCCTGGATGCAGGAGAAGGAGAAGCCGGTCTTCGTGGTGGCAACGGCAAACGACGTGAGCCAGCTCCCGCCGGAGTTCTTGAGAAAAGGTCGTTTCGATGAGATGTTCTTTGTCGATTTACCCGATGCGGGGGAGCGAGGGGCGATTTGGAAAATCGTCATCTCCCGGCACCGCCGTGACTCGGGGGCCTGCGACCTTGCGGCGCTGTCCAAGGCGACCGAGGGGTTCACCGGGGCGGAGATCGAAGGAGCGTACCGCGAAGCCCTGCATGAGGCATTTGCCGAAGGCCGCGAACCGACTGCGGCGGACCTTAGGGCCGCCATCGCCGCCACCACCCCGGTATCGAAGCTAATGAAGGAGCGGATCGAGGTATTGCAGACCTGGGCCAAGGGACGCGCCCGGGAGGCCGGCGCGGTGTCGCAAGCTGGGCCATCCTCTTCGCGTCCGTCCCCCCGGGTGCAATCGCTCAACTGACAGCCACCGCAGTGACCGCGTCCAGCCGGGAGCTGTGGAAGAAAGCGCCCGTATCGGATTCTGACGTGGGAGGATTGCTACTTCAAACGCCGGGCGCTTGGAATATGGCTCGGCACCGAGGATCCGGGTGCGTTCACGGCCGACCCCGAGAAATAGATGCTGGAGGAAGGTCCCCCAACGCCCACAGGTGCGGCGTTGGGGGGAGAGAGGGAATTCCCGACACGTGGTCCACCTAGATGCATGAATTTTGATGCGCTTTACGGTAGTGTTAAGGACGACCCTGGTCTCCCTCCGGTACCGGCGTTCAGAACGGCATCACCGAGCTCCCGCCCAGTAGCCGTTCACCTTTTCGAATTGCATCGCAATATCGCCATCAATGCCGCACTCCGCGGCCAGCTCTCCAAACACAGGCAGCCAGAAATCGGGTGGAGGCTCCAAAATCTCCGGACTGCATGGGTTTTCCTACGGCGGAACGTGTCGTCCAGATCGCGGATCAGCCGCTCGCGCTCGAGTCCGCCAGCATCAATCAGCAGCATGAGATCCACCAGATCCTTCACCCGGGTGTTCGGCCGTTCGCCACGCGGTAGCGTGTAGGCGTGAATCTTTTGGGCGAAGTGCTCTTCCCGCAAAATCGACGGAAACATTCCAGCCGACATCCCGGCAAAGCCGAGCCACTCCCGCGGCTCAATCCACTCGAAGGGCTCCCGTTGGCGAGACCCGCCGTAGGGCGCGCCGTCGAGATCCATCGTCGGCTCGCCAATAGTGAACACGAAGAACTCTCCCGCATCCGATCCTGCCGCTGCCTGCAAGACTTCCAGCAGGTCTGCGGCAGCGAATCCATCGGCGGTCAGTCCGAGATCGAGATCCCAGGTGGTACGCGCCATGGCCAACTTCAATTCCAACGCGTAGCCGCCCTTCAGCCGCCACGGCCGATTGCCTTCGGCGAACAAGCGAACCAGCAAGCGGTAGAAAGAGACCTGCCTCCTCATGCGCAGGAGATCGATCCCCTCCGCCTTGGCGGCCGCTGCGAGCCGGTCCTCCAAAGCGCGGCGAAACGCGAATGCCGTCGAATAGGTCTTCATGCTGCCTTCTCCAGCATCTTCCTCAACCATCCAGGCAGATCCATTATCGACCTCGCCTCCTTGTGTTCCTGCCGGGTGATCAGGCCTCGTCGAAGTCCCTGCTCCAGCGCCTGCCGGAGGAGATCTCGATCCGGACCTTCCTCTGCACAATCGAGGATCGCCCGTATCGGCTTGGTGAGCGCGTAGCCGCGTTCCCGTATGACCTCCGGCGGCGACACTTCCCGCTTGTGCAATACCAGCACTGCCGGCGTCTCACTGTTGCGGCGGAATCCGGGCGGCACCGTCATGTGAAGCTTGGCCGGGTTCACGTAGGACAGGTCCCGCACGGCCAGCGCCGTGTCGTGGGAATACACCCCCTGCGGCTCCCCGCGACGGTCGCGCGACCAAAGCGACCAAAGCGACCAAAGCGACCACAGCACCAGTTGCCCGGCTTCCGACACGGGGTAACGCTTCAGCCGGTAGATGCCGCGGTTGCTCCCCGATCCAGTTCCCCGCCTTCACGTGAGGCTGTGCGTGCTGCGGGCGAAGCCGGCCTCCTGTGCCTGGCATCGTGAAGTACCCGTCCTGCCCTCCGCGATGGCGAAAAGGAGGTCCTTGTAAGGAAGCGGTGTCACTGCACGCATGTTCAGGATCCCTGAACATAAAGGGAATCTCTCTCTGCGGCAACCCCCATTTCCCAAACCGCTTTCCCGCCATTCCCGCCATTCACGGCGGGCCAACTAAACCAACAACCACTATGCCCACCACCCTGTACCTACCGCGAAGGAAGCTCTGACAAAGTCTATCAGACCGAGATCGAACCAGCCGGAGACGGCTACCATGTCACCTTCGCCCATGGCCGGCGCGGGGCCACGCTCCAGACCGGCGTCAAGACGTCCAAGCCCCTCACCCTTGAGCAGGCCCAGCAGATCGAAAGAAAGCTCATCGCTTCCAAGTTATCCAAAGGCTATACTCCGGCGGAGGAGGGCACGCCCTACCACTCCTCCGGGAACGAAGGTCGCGACAGCGGCGTTCGCCCGCAGCTCCTCAACCCGGTGGAGGAATGCCACCTGAGCCGTCTGCTCGGCGACACCCGGCACGTCCTCCAGGAAAAGCACGACGGCAAGCGCATGCTCGTCCGCAAGCAAGGCGTCGACGTCCACGGCATCAACCGCCGCGGGCTCATCGTTGCCCTGCCCGCACCCATCGTCGAAGCCGCCGGATACCTGCCGGTGGATTGTCTCATCGACGGTGAGGCGGTCGGGGATAGGCTCCACGCCTTTGACCTGCTGGAAGTGGGTGGGGTCGATGTCAGGAATCGGCCATACTTGGACCGCTATGCAGGAATGCTGCGGATACTCGACGCCAACGGCCCGATCCGACCGGTGGCCACGGCATTCGACCCGAAGGACAAGGATGACATGTTCCGGGCACTCCGCCGTAACGGAGCCGAAGGCGTCGTCTTCAAGGACGGCGACAGCCGCTCGACCCCCGGGCGTCCAGTCTCGGGCGGGACGCAGTTGAAGTTCAAGTTCGTCACCTCCGCGTCGTTCATCGTGGCATCGGTCAATACCCGCCGCAGCGTCGCCCTTGTCCTCCTTGATGGGCCCGAGCGCGTCCCGGCCGGCAATGTCACGATCCCGCCGGATCACGACATCCCGGAACGGGCGATATCGTGGATGTTCGCTATTTGTACGCATATCCACAGAGCGGCTGCATTTACCAGCCGGTCTACCTCGGGAAACGCGACGACCTTGATCCCGCCGATTGCCAGGTCCGGCAGCTCAAGTACAAAGGCGAAGGCGTCGCGGCCTGACCACTCCGATTGCAAGACACCCGGCGGTGGCACCAAGCGAGAAGGCCCCGCCCGGAACATTCCGGGACGGGGCCTTCTCGCAATGGTGCGGGTCCCTTCGGAGAGATGGCACTCGCCACTTTTTTTACCTGCCACGTTTCCGGCGTTGGCGAAATTGGCAGCAATCTCAGCCAAAGACTCGGACCTGAAGCTGCCGGAGATTGTAGAGGCGGTCGGTTTTGCTGTCGGTGGCCAAGCCCCGGAGGGGATGCGGGCCGTACTTGCGCTTGGGGCCGAAACGATCGCGGGCGGATTGGAAGACGGACTCGACAAAATCCCGGCGGCCGAGTGCGCTGCCGTCGCTGAAGTAACGGACCTTGCAGCGGAGGTAGTCGGCGGCGGGCAGCTTGCCGCCTTCGGCGAGGACGGCGAGGGCCGTGTCGCGCGGGATGCGGTCTCGCCAGAGGCGGGCCTTGTCCCCTTTGGCAAGTTCCTCGGCTTGGGCGGCTTCATTGGCGGGGATGCCGAAGAGGTGGCAGCGCCATTTGCGGAGCGCTTCGGCAGGCGCGGGTTGCTCTGGGAGATGGCCACCATGGGGTTGGATGGCGGCGAGGAAACGCACGGCTTCGCTGGCTTCCTTGGAGTTCTCCCCGCCGGCAAGGGCTTCGGCGTAGCCGCACCAGGGGTATTCGGCGGGATCTTCGCAGATTCTCGCGCGGACCGGGTTGAGGTCGATGTAGGCGGCCATGGCCCGAAGAGCGTGGCAGCAGCCCTCCACCAATACGGAGCGGTAGCGTTCTTCCCAGAGAGTGCCGCGGCGACCGTGTTTCCCATTGAACCACTGGGTGAAGCGCTGCTTCAGGACCTTCATGAAGGCACTGATGTCCCACATGCGGGAGAACCACCGCTGGCGGAGGGCCTCGGCGGCATCGCCGGCACCGATGGAGCGCAGGTGGCCGAGTTCCCATTCGAGGCCGCCGGCAATCTTATCGCCGAGGCAGCCACGAACCTTGGCAACAAGGATGCAGTCGCCGGGCAAGGCGGAATCGGCCGGGCGTTGCGGGACTTCCACGAGGATGTGAAAGTGATTGGACATGATGCAGTAGGATAGAACCCGCAGGCCGTAGAGCCGCTCGTAGGTACGCATGAAGGCCACTAGCTGGTTTTTCTCCTCCGGGCCGAGGACGAAGGCCCGGTTCACCACGCGCGAGACGCAGTGATAGTAGGCGAAGGGATGAGTTGTGGGGGCTTTGAGGCGGGGACGGCGCACGGGCGGGAGGGTAGGAAGCGGGTCTGCCGATGCAAGTTTTCTTTGTAAAGGGACAGGCATTTTAATGTCGCAGATTCTCGCGCGGACCGGGTTGAGGCCGATGTAGGCGGCCATGGCCCGAAGAGCGTGGCAGCAGCCCTCCACCAATACGGAGCGGTAGCGTTCTTCCCAGAGAGTGCCGCGGCGACCGTGTTTCCCATTGAACCACTGGGTGAAGCGCTGCTTCAGGACCTTCATGAAGGCACTGATGTCCCACATGCGGGAGAACCATCGCTGGCGGAGGGCCTCGGCGGCATCGCCGGCACCGATGGAGCGCAGGTGGCCGAGTTCCCATTCGAGGCCGCCGGCAATCTTATCGCCGAGGCAGCCACGAACCTTGGCAACAAGGATGCAGTCGCCGGGCAAGGCGGAATCGGCCGGGCGTTGCGGGACTTCCACGAGGATGTGAAAGTGATTGGACATGATGCAGTAGGATAGAACCCGCAGGCCGTAGAGCCGCTCGTAGGTACGCATGAAGGCCACTAGCTGGTTTTTCTCCTCCGGGCCGAGGACGAAGGCCCGGTTCACCACGCGCGAGACGCAATGATAGTAGGCGAAGGGATGAGTTGTGGGGGCTTTGAGGCGGGGACGGCGCACGGGCGGGAGGGTAGGAAGCGGGTCTGCCGACGCAAGTTTTCTTTGTAAAGGGACAGGCATTTTAATGCACCGGCTGGCATGGACACTCATTTTGTTCCAATCCAGCCGTTTCTTATGACTCCTCCGGCACAGGCTGCGATACCATCGGCGGAGCACTTTCCGCCGCGATCCGGAATTAATAGCGCTTCCCTAAGAATGGGAACTGCGCGGAGCGCCTACTGCATGCCGAGAAGTTCACATTCATTTCCATGAAATGGAATATACGGCAATCTTGTCATCGGGTTCGCCGGACGGAAGATCCCGGTAACCAAATTTCCCCTCAATGATGCAACTGCCATATTTAGCATAAACCAATCGTCCATTAAATCGCATAGAACTCAAACCTATCCGGTATTCCTTTCGCCAGTTAACATTTTCACCAAACGGATCGGCTTCAGTCCGATCTTGGATGAGCCAAAGATTCCTTTCATTATCGCAGAAAAGAATTCCTCGGACGAAAACAACATCACCGCTGGCTGTTTTCCTATTCTCACCCACCTCTTTCACACTCAAAACCAGAGGAAATGAAGACGCTTTCTTTATTATGGAAGCATTCCCAAGCGGTAGGCGAAAGAAAAGAATTGCCGCACATCCCACAGTCACCCCCGCTAGGAACAAAAGAATCTTAACCCATAGATCACGCTGCTCTTCCATATCAGTATTCTTTTGCCGTGGTGAATCCATCCTCCCACACGACACCTAAAAATCTCCTGCCTTGATTAGTAATATTTTTGTCCGGGTCACTTGGATTAACCCCACTCCCCCATGGATGGGAGTGGAAATGTCCCACCTGCACCCAACCTTTTCCAAAAGCTTTTTCACAGGTAACTGTGAATTCTTCGGGATTTTGATCCCTGTTCTTTGGGTCCATTAGTCTAGGATCCTGCGTAGGGTCGCTTGATGCTCCCGCCTTTGCATTAGGATCGGAATTATTTCTTGGCTCGACGTATGTTTGATTGCCCTGAACGTCATAGTTGGCACCAGTCGCAGGTGGCATCACACCTCTCCTATTCTCAACCTGCATCGGGCTCGGACCGTATATTACCCCCGGGTGCGGATCAGTGTGCCTATAATCACGCCCTTTGCAGCACACAAGTCCAGCATATTCCAAGCGGAAATCGTATTCATCACCAGCCCAATTATAATCCTTTCCCTTATCATTATTACCTTTATTAGTCCTCAAATCAAATGCGTGGGATTTTTCGGCGGCAGCGATCGCCCCAGCGAGACCCGCGTCTTTCACTGAACCAAATAATCCCAAATAATCCCACCTCATCACACCGTTATTCCCGGAAAACCTATAAAGATTTTCCCCGCCAGATTCGTTGATCGGATCTCTCGAAATCCATTTTCCTGACACTGGGTCATAGAATCGGAAGCCATAATAGAGCATTCCGGTTTCCGCGTCCTCGTACTTAGCGCTGAATCCGAAACTAAGCCTATCCAACACCAGGTCCGATCCAAACCTGTAACGTGAGACCAATTGCCCGAAGGGCGAATATTCTCGTCGCTCAAGCACGTTTTCCGACCCATCCACCCAAGCACTAATATTTCCGTTGGCATCATAGGCTGGATAGCACACCGCCGCCGGGTTCTTCACCTCGGTTGCCAGCAGGCCACCCACTCCCCCAGCTCCTTGCATGGTACCCGAAACGTCTGTTCCCCAGGTATGGACCACCTGTATCGTCAAGCTGGTTGGTACCGCTGAAGGTGCGCTGTACTCGCCGATCAGATTCCAGCCGTCATAGAGGAAGAGCGTATTGCTTGTGAACGCATAGCCGCCCCCGTTCCACGTCGAAACGGTCTTCGCAATCCGCCGCCAATCCGAATCGTAGACGAAGCCGATCTGTTGCCGCGGAACCCCGGCATTATAGGCGATTTCGGCGGTGGTCATACTGGCTAGCCGATTCTCGGCATCCCAAACATAGTCCCAGCGACCGTCCCAAGTCAAGTTGCCGCTCCAGTCGTAGGTTGGAGCGACTGAGGCTTTCGGAGTGAACGTGTGGCCATTCTCGCTATTGATGCCGCTTGTCACTGTGTCGTGGCTCCACAGGGGGGCCATGCTGTTGTCCCCTGCGATCCGGTGCGACTGGAACCCGAGGCCTCCGGCGGGGATGGCATTCACAGGCGGCGGGGTGTCGTTCTCCGTCACCGTGATCGGATCGGGTGACTCGCCGAGGATGAAGCGGCCTCCTTGCGTGGTCACTTCCTCGTACTGGTTGAGTTCATTGGTATCGTAGCTGACCGCCGTGCCCGTCGTCGCGCTGCCGATGCCGCCATGCACCGCCGCAGTCCGGTTGCCGATGCCGTCGTATTGGTATGAAAACTCGTGGCCGGGAATGGCCCCGCCGCCCGGAAAGGATTTCACGCCGGAGACCACCTGCCCGAGCGTGTCGTACCCGTAATCCCAGGCTTGGCCGTTCTCCCCTACCGCACGGGTGCGACGACCGGCCTTGTCCAGCTCGTAGCCGTGGCGTGCCAGCACGGTGCCCGCACCGCTCCGCGTCTCGATTCCCCGCAGGCGTTCCATCCGGTCGCGCCGCATCTCACGCACCAGCACAGGCGAGGACAGGGCGATTGAGAGTGCCGTGGAGACCCCGGCCGGCGTGTTCGTGCCCGGCAGCCAGGAATGGGTATGGACGCGGCCCGAGCCCGTCACGGTGCCCAAGCGGCCTTCGCTGTCGTAGCCCCATGCTGCTGCAGGGCCGCTGCCGCTCGTGATGTAGCCGGTTGGCCGCAAGGTCCCGGAATCCCAAGTGTAGTCCAGGACGATGCCGGGGAGCAGCGACGTGGGGTCGTAACTCACCGACTCAGCGCCTTCGGAATTGTAGGCCATATTCCGAATTCCGGAAGCATCGGCGATCCCAAGGGGCCGTCCCAGCCGGTCATGCCCCGAAAATACCACTCCATGGGTACCGTCGTCGTAGGCGATTTCTTCCAAGTCACCGTAGCCATTGTAGGTATAATCGGCTATGACATTCACCGAGGCCGCACGGGGGGCGGTACGCTTTGCGAGGAGACCGGAGGGATAGTAGTCGTAGCTGGTGATCTTTCCCGCGGCGTCCGTCTTGGAATCGAGCATGCCGGTCACCTCGTTCCAATCCCACTGGGTAAGGTCGCCGGTGCCGCCGTCGCGGAAGGTCCGCATGCCGGAAACTTCCCCCCAGATGTTATAGATCCACTTCACCCGGTAGGTACCGGTGCCCTTGGTCTCCTCCACCCGGCCCACGCTGTCGTAGACGGTCTCGGTGGTTTCCAGTTCCGCGTTGCTGGTCTTCCAGAGCATGCCCGCCGCCGGGTGATTGGCGGCATAGTAGTCATAGCTCGTCACGTGGTTCTGGAAATCGCGGGTGCGCGCCAATTGCCCGGTGGGATTGTACTCGTAGGCCGTGGTTGCTCCGGTCGCGGAGGTCAGCAACACCAACCGTCCCGAAGCGTCGTAGGCGCGGGTCTCCGCCGCAGCGGTCCCGTAAGCAGAGGAGGAGGTCGCCAGCCCGCGGCGAGCGACGGTGACCCGGTCCGGCGAGGTGGTCGTGGCGGAATCCTCCGTGACGATCTGTTCCGCGGCCTGATCGGGAAAGCAGTCGCGGTGGGTCTCGATCGTGCGACCCCCGCGGGTCACCATCGTCGTCCAGCGCAGGCCGTCGCCGAAGCTGCCGCCGTTCACGGCCAAGGGGGCCATGGCTTCGAGAGTGGCTGTCGCATAGGCCCCCGTGGTGCCGACCGTGTGATACTCGCTGCGAACGGTCTGCCGGTACCAAGCCGCGCCTATTTTCACGTAAGATATTTCGGTCTCGGTAAACCGGTCGTCCGCCGCGGTTTCCAAACCGTTGCCGTCCGTCTCCGTCCCGCTTAGGAAATGCAAACCCATCGTGCCCGCGTCGGATTCAATCTGACTCCGGACTTGATCCGGGACCCCCGCTACGGCTGCCGACGAGTGGATACGGGCGAGTTTCTTGGTAAAAAGTCGATAGGTGTAAGTGTTGGATACCGGAGTTTCCGATCCCGCCGGGTCGGGCTTGCCGCTTCCGGCAATCGTTCCGTCCCAGTTGCTGGTCTGCCAGGTCTTCCGCAAGCTGCCCGACCCGCCAATCATGGTGGTCCGCGTGAGGAGGCCGCCTCCATCCACCTCGTAGTCGAAGTAGACGGGCACCACGCCATTTCCCGTTGTCGAAAGCGGGCGGCCGTCGTAGTGGCTTGACCGGGTGACCTCGACCGGACCCGGTTCTGATGCTCACCAAATCGCGACCGCCGTTCGGATAGGAGTACGTCGTCACTGTTCCATTGGAGTCCCGTTGTGACTTCAACCTGCCCGCTGCATCGCGGGTCTCCTCTGAAACCGTTCGGGAATCCACCTCCGCGGTAAGGGTTCTCCCGCTCCGGATGTAGGTGGTGGTGATATCCGGGAGCGAGCCCGGTGCGGTTTCCGTTACCGGCCCGGTCACGGTTCTCCGGACGATCTCGTCGTAAGCGTTCGTTTCCGTCTCGGTCACGGTGCCATTCTCATCATGACTCCGGGTCACGAGTGCAGAGGGATGATACTCGATCCGCGAGACGAAGACGCCACCAATCTTGATTCCGGTGGGCCGGTGCCAGCCGGACTCTTCGTAAAGGTAGAATCTTGCAACGGCGGTCTCGTACCCTTCTGAAACCGGGTCGAGAACTTGCTCTTCCTCCAGCACCACGCCGTCCGGGCCGGTGACCTTACGGGTGCGGGTGGTCCTCCCCGGGACCGCGACGAGATCCGGTATTGGTCCAGAAAACGCCGCCACGCCGTTTGTCACGGATTCGCGCAGATATTCACCATCCTCGGCTGGACCGAAGCTGGAACCATTCCAATTGCCTTTCTCATACTCGTGCAGTTCCGCCTTCCCGCCGCTGTCCCAAGTCATGGCCGTGCGTCCGACAAGCCATGCGTCGATGATCGGTCGTTCCACTCCATCCCCTTGGACGTGTACCGCACTGGAGGAGGACACGTTTTGCCCTTCCCCGCTTCCCCTCCAAATCGTGGTGGTGGTAACCCCATCCGCCTCATTCTCGGAGGTCGCATTACTTCCCATCTGCGTATCCGAACCTGCAAGATCCTCCAAGTAGGTGTTTTCAGTATGTCCGTTGGCGCTGTAGGTCGAATCACGCCTGATCGCGAGACCCGCCGCCGGAAGCGAATACACACCGCCAGAATAATCCAACTCCGACTCCGACAGCCAAGGCGAATAGGTCCTTGTCATTACGCCGCCTACAACTGATTGGTATCCATAGTACTCCCAAGACCCATCTGGCCTCGACACCGACTTCGGCCGACCGTCGGGATAGTAGGAATAGAAGGTGCTCAATTCGTCTGCGGATGCCTCCGGGTCGGGATCCACCGTGGATTCGACCAGCGCGTTGCCCCATGCCTCTACAGACCATGTGTCGGTAAGCGATGAGGTGACGACCGTATTCCGGGTAACCGTGGTGGTCACACTCCAGTCCCCGTTGATATCGGGCGGGACCATCAACTTCTCCGTGACCACAGCACCTTTCTGGTGGCGGGTCGAGAAGCCGTCGTTCGATGCCTGGATGGACTCCGTGCGCGATACCCCGCGATTCGATTGAACCAACGTGGTTCCATCTGCCCAAATGCCCTCCCCTGCCTGGATCTCAAGCCGGTAGTAGCTGTGCGGCGGTCCGCTGAAGGTATGGCTAATCGCGTTGTACTGGGAGCGCTCGTAGACCTCCACCAGGCTTTGCGTGGCTCCGGTGTATGACCTTTCGGCCGATCCTGTCCAGCCGACGAGCCTCAGCACCGCGTCGGGCACGATGAAATGCTTTTCGTAAATCCCGCCGATTCCGTCGGGTTTGTCGTAAGGAGGTTCCAAGTTGGCCAGGATTTCCGAGGGAGCGTGGAACTCGAAGGACTGAGGTGCGGCGAAGGCCGCGCCCGCGCTTCCATACTTGGTCAGGCTGCCCGCCGAGCGGTAGGTGCCGTTCTCCGTCTGGGCCGCTCCCGCGGAGATTTCCAAGCCGAGTCCCGCCGGCTTCTCCTCGGGCTCCTCCGTGACGGGGTTCGGCCCCACGTTTGGGGCGGTATTCTCCAATTCGGCCTCCGTGCCAGCTTCCTCGGTCCCCCCCTTGTCGTCGGATTCTTCCGGAGTGAGCCGGATCGTCACCGAGGAAGGCTTCATCGTGAAGGTCCCCGGGTGAGCCTCGTCGGCGTCGATCAGGATCTTGACTTCGCTCTCCCGCGTCCAGGTGCTTTCCCCGTTTTTCTGGTATTCGACATTGCAGTGCGGAAACTTTAGCGTCGCGACGGTGTCGCAGGCGATGACCACCTCCGAGTGGATATCCAATGCCAACGTGTAGTCCTGGTGCGGGAGCATCTCCAGCGACTGATGCGGCGAAGAGAAACTCTGTGTTCCGACCTTGATTTTCACCACGTCTCCCAAAGGAACCGGCTCGCCAGGGGGCTCGGGGGGCGGGACCGACAAGCCGTGAACGACGGAAAGGACTACCTTCGGCTTCGAGCAATCGCAGTCATCCGCCCGGGTCCCCACGGGAAGCGCGAGACAAGCAAACAGCCATAGGCGGCACGGAACGAGTCGTTGAAGCTTCATGGTCGCGTTGGTCACCGGGTTTTCAAAAGGCTAAGGGCCCGCAGGTTCATTACCCCGAGGCCGGGTTTGGAGAGAGGGACGAGTTGGATCTCCACCGCTCCGGCGGGGAGCGATAGCAAGGGGCCGGGCATCTTCCGGAACACGTTCCAGCCGCCGGTGGAGGGTACTTCGAAGCGACCGAGTTCCTTGCCAGCCGCCATGACTGCCACGACTGCTCCCGCCGAGTCCTCCCCGCAGGCGACGGTCCATTCGCTCGCGAAGGCGGCCGCCGCCGGCAGATCGACGCTCCAGGCAACGGTGTCGGCCTGGTCGGTCCAGTAGCCGATGTTTGGCTCCGGCGAGTTCGGCTGGCGCTCGAGGCGAAGCTGATTCCCGCGGAGGAGTGCGGCGTGCACCCCCAACACCATTTTGCCGTCCGCTCCCGGCGTGATCGAGGGCGGGTTGATGACCGGCTTGCCGTCGAGCGTGATTTTCAGCGTCGGGATCTTCCCGCCGTCGAAGCCGGGAAGCTTGATCCGCCACGAGTTCCCTTGGCGCGAGAACTCCAGGTCGGCACCGTCCGGAAGCAGCTTTGCGGAGATCAGGCGGTTGGCGAGACCGGGCAGCAGGAGTTGGTCTCCCGGGCGCTCGAACAGGTGGGCATAGAGGACGGTCTCGCCCGAAGGCAGGCTCCGCGAGGTGCAGCCGCCGTTCCAAGGAATCGGGTTGTAAGGCGAGTGCCGGGTGCCGTAGATCGACTCGCCGTTCCGGGCCAGCCAGCGTCCGATCCCGCGCAGGCTTTCGGCGGCGGGTTGCGGGATATTCCCGCTCGCATCAGGCCCGACGTTCAGCAGGAAGTTTCCGCCGCGGGAGGCCGTCTCGACCAGGGTCCGGAGCAGTTCGCCGGTGCCCTTCCAATGCTGGTCGTTGTTCTTGTAGCCCCAAGTGTCGTTGCAGGACGTGCAGAGTTCCCACGGGCCGGCGGGAATGAACCGCTGGGGCAACTGGTTCTCGTAGGTCCGGAACGTCCCCGTGGATCCGGGAAACAGGCGGTCGTTGCTCAGGGTCGTCGCGGGCAGCAGGGCCTCGATCTGCACGGCCCGGGAGGCATTCATATTCACCGGCGTGTCGAAGAAAAACGATGAGACCGGTCCGTAGCGGGCGAGCAACTCCTTGATCTGCGGCACCGCGACCGCGGCGAGGTAGCTGTCGAAGGATCCCGCCTGGCCGGGATCCCAACTGGTGCCGGAGATTCCGCCGCCGGGATGCCACCAATCCTCCGCCTGAGAATAATGGTAGCCGAGGGGCATGCCCTTCTTCCGGCATTCCTCGACGAGGGGCATCAGGAGGTCCTTCTTTGCGGGTGTCGCGTCCACCGCGTCCCAGCCGCTGGCCGCGGAGTCGAAGAGGGCGAAGCCGTCGTGGTGCTTGGCCGTGACGACCATGTACTTCATTCCGGCCTCTTCCGCGAGCCGAACCCAAGCTCCGGGGTCGTAGCCGTCGGGAGCTAGCCGCGCGGCATAGCCGGCGTATTCCTCCTTGGAGATCTTGCCGTGGCGCATGATCCACTCACCAAGGTGCCGGACCGGCTTGCCCTCGTGAAAGCCCGCCGGGACCGCGTATACCCCCCAGTGGACGAACATGCCGAAGCGGCGGTCCTGCCATTGCTCCAAGGTTCGCTCCCTTTCCTGCTTCGCCGGCCCTTCTTGGCCACCCGCCCCCGAGGTGCCGGACAGCGAAAGCAGGGCGGCAGCAAGCCCCGTCCACCTTGTAAAGAAATTCGTCATGGTTATGCTGGGAGTTTCACTTGAGGGGGCTGATCACCAGCAGCGTGCTGGCACTGAAGTCGTCGGCAGCCTCCTCGTTGGGATTCGCGTCATCCCCATCTGGAATCCCGTCGCCGTCCGAGTCCATGTCGAGGGGATCGGTCCCCGCCACATATTCCTGCATATTGGTGAGCCCGTCCCCATCGGGGTCGCCGGAAGGGCCGTGGTCGAGATTACCGAGGTACTCGAGTTCCCACACGTCCGGCAAGCCGTCCTCGTCTTCGTCAATTCCCGAATCAGGTCCCACAATGGTGAGGCTTGGCTTGTTGGACCATCCCCTCCTGCCCTGATTGTCGATGACGATGACTTGGAACTCGTAGTTGCCTCCGCCGAGATTCTGGGCAGTGTAACTGAACGGCGGAGCCGTCAGACGCTCTATGTGGACTCCATTCACATAAAAGTCCACCATTGCAATGTCGGTGGTATTCGTGGGATTGGCGATCGCGGGAGTCATGGTCACCGGCTCCGGGGCCACACCGTCAGGATTGCTTATGGCCAGGGTCAGTTCGGGCACGTCGGACTCGGCAAGCAACCTGACGTAGAGCGGATCGGGAGCCGGATTGACGAGAGTGGACAGCGCCACGGTGACCTTTGCATGGCTGCCAGCGTAGACCGTAGGGTGGGTGACCGCCCCCGCCATACCGGGATCGGTTGAATACTGCAACTGGTAGGAGACGCCCTCGACGCCCCACCATTCCGTTGTCCGGCCTGCACCGCTGCCCGTGACCGGCGGCATCTCATCGGCATTCGAGGGAATGGTGCCGCGGTCGAACTCGTCCTTGTTCGGCATCTCGTCCCCGTCAAGATCCTCATTTGGCCCCAGATCAGCGCCCAATCCGTCCACCGCAGACAGCGGCAGGAGCAGGTAATGCCGTTCGTATCCGTCACCCATCCCGTCACTATCGGTGTCGGGATTGTCGGGATTGGTCCCGAGGGTAAGCTCCTCCGACCGGATGATGCCGTCGCCGTCGTCGTCGGAATTGGGGTCGTGCTCGTTGATCGTGAAGCTGACGGCGCTCGACTGGCCCTGATGCGTGCCGTCGTCGGTCACCACCGCGTAGACGTAGTAGGTCCCGGCGGTAAGATTCGTGAGATTCAGCTGCCAGGGGCTGGAGGTCGCTTCTCCGACCTTCACTCCTTGCGAGAAGAATTCGACCTTGGCGATGTCGCCTATTCCGTCCGGATCACTCGGCGTCGCGGTGAGAGTCACTGCACCAGGCGCATCCGCATCCGTGACAGAATAGGAAATCCCGACGTTGGGGAAACCAGGAATCAGAGGGCTGCCGGGAATCAGGACTGGCCGCGTGGTCGCTCCGGTGCCCGGAGTTCCGTCCCCGAGTTCGCCATGGTCGTCGCGGCCCCAGCCGTAGAGCTTGCCGTCCTCCGAGATCGCATACGAGGTGTTGTTCGCTCCGTCGCCCCCTGCCGCGATGTAGACGATTTTCGGCGGGTCGTCGGTGTCGCCGGGTTCCGGATCTCCCAGATAGCCGCTGCCATCGGGATTTCTCACCTGCACCGCGCGGGTCCTGTCCGCGATGGTACCGTCGCCGAGGGCCCCGAAGCTATTGCTCCCCCATGACCAGACCTTCCCGTCGGTAGTGAGGGCGAGCGTGTGCGCCGAGCCGGCCGCAACCATCGCGACATTCATCAGCGGGATGCCCGCCGAGATCTCCACCCGGACCGGATAGGCGGAGTTGGTAGTCGAACCGCGTCCCAGCCGGCCGTTGGCCCCTTCACCCGCGCACCACACCGTTCCTTGGAGGCTCGTCTCGCCCTCCTTCCAGCGCACCACCACGCTGTGGGATTCGCCAGCCGAGACGTACCATGCATCGCTCAGCAAGACGCCCAAGGACGTCAGCATCTGGTTGGCGCGGTTGCGATTGGTGGTATTTCCCACTCCAAGTTGGCCGACGCCGTTATGACCCCAGACCCAAACATTCCCGGTCCCCCCTGTCACCTCCATCGCGCTGGCCTCGCGGGCCATCACGAAACCGCCGCCCAGGTCGAAGGACACGATGTCGTCGAGATTCGGGGCGCCCGATGCGGTTGTGGTGGCCGGGACCGCAATCAGCCGGTCTCCCGTGATTACTCCATTGCCCAAACGACCGCCGGTCTGGTCACCCCACATGTAGACATTTCCGCCGCTCGTAAGGGCCCCGGCAAAGCTGTTGCCGACGTCCACCGCGACCGCGTTAGCAAGAAAGCTGCTGGCACCCGTCTTCACCCGCACGGGATAAGAGCGGCTGGTTGTGGTGTTGTCACCGAGTTGGCCGTTCCCGTTGTTGCCGAAGCTCCACACGCTTCCGTCGTTCTTGACGAAGGCGCTGCTGGTGAGGCCGGCGCCGATCCAAACCGCATTTGCCACCGGAACTCCGGCCGAGTAAAGAGCCGCTGACGGGGTGGCATTGGAGTTCGTGGTGGCGACACCATTCCCAAGGCGTCCGCCGGTCTGAAGGCCCCAGGACTTGACCGCCTGCCCGGTCGAGAGTGACAGCACATGGTGGGCTCCCGGAGCAACGCTGCCGGTAAGCCGGTAGGTCGCGGAAGTGGTCCCGCTGGTCGTCCCGCCCGACCACGCCTTGGCCCGCAGGGTGAGGTTCCGGGTAATGGTCACCGAACCGCCCGAGGCGACCGTGGGGTCGTTGACCGTGGGGTCTACCCCGGTCAGGGTGTAGCGGATGACCGCTCCCGGCGTCGCGGACGTGATCGTGACCGGGAACGTGACGGCGGAATCGCTTTCCCCCGGATTGAAAACGGGCGCGTCCACGCCAAAGGCCGGAAGGCCCCCCGCGGCATGAGCAGCCACAAAGTACACCGCGAGACGGAGCGACCGACCAACGCGGCAAGAAACGGGGCGAAATTGCATGACTCATGACGCCTATGGACCCCCGCCAATCATGTCAACGCGACCGGACCAAAACGTCGGAAATTTCACACAACATCGGAGATACCTTGCGCACTATTCACGACATGTCCGATTTTACCCCGCTACTGTTCGCTTTTCGCAATCTCCAGTATCCTCGTGGACGCGTCCGGTTTCCCGCCTCCAACCGAACAGGAGTGGACGATGGCGAAGGATTCCCTTGAAGGAGGAACCCGGATTGTTCATTTGAACGGAGGCTTGAGCTGAAGTTTTGGATATCTCCCCGTGCTTGTCCCACCCCTCCCGCAATACTCCGCTCAACATGCCGCCATTTGCACATAGCGCCCCGGAAGGTCGCACTTGGGAGCCGCTCTCCACGCCGTTCGGAGAAGCACCCGGAGAATGCAGGGGAATGGACTGCCGTCTTTGCCAATCGTTGGAACCCGAACACGGACACCTTAACAAGGTCGCCTTTCACTGTGCCACCTTCGCATCAACCATGTTCCATCCGGGCCCCGACTGCGACAGCGCGAAACAGTGGGGCCGGCTCGCCGGGCTCTGGCATGATCTGGGAAAGTTCGCCGGGGAATGGCAGCGTTACCTTCAAAGCAAGTCTGACATCCATGCCGACGAGATCTCGGGAAAGGTAGATCACTCTACGGCTGGTGCCCGGCATGCCGTGAAAATTCATCCGACCCTCGGTCACTTGCTCGCCTACCCCATCGCCGGACATCACTCCGGGCTTCTGGATGCGACTTCTAATCACACCTGTCAGGCTTTCCGACTTCGGGAATCCATAATCCCCGACTGCCCGGACTCTCCCGCAGCGATCACGGATCATGAAGTGCCCATGCCGCCGGCCTTCCTGGCACAAGACGGCTACTCCATCAGCCTCTTCGTGAAAATGCTGTTTTCTTGCCTCGTCGATGCCGACTTCCTGGCCACCGAGGCATTCATGAATCCCGTCCAAGCCCGCCTTCGCAATCAAGTTCCCGAAGGGATCCTCGCGAAGGTCTCACGGCTGATTGATGAGAAGATCGACTCGTTCGGTGTGCCATCACCCGGAGATACGGTCAACTTCCAGCGCCGGGTGGTAGTTGAGAACTGCCGCGCGGCCGCATTGAATTCCCCCGGCATCTTTTCGCTCACCGTGCCCACGGGTGGAGGGAAGACCCTTTCCTCCCTCAGCTTCGCCCTCCGCCACGCTCTTGCCCATGGCCAAAGACGCGTGATCTACGTTGTCCCCTTCACATCGATCATCGAGCAGAACGCGGACGTGATCCGGGAGATACTGTCCCCTCTCCAGTCGGACTCCTTCACGCCATTGATCGAGCATCACTCCGCTCTCTCGCCGGAGAAGGAGACCACCCGTTCACGGCTCGCTTCTGAAAATTGGGATGCTCCGATCATCATCACCACCGCCGTCCAGTTTTACGAATCCCTATATGCCGCGAAAACCTCGCGCTGCCGTAAGCTCCACAACATCGCGAACTCGGTGGTGATCCTCGACGAGGCCCAGTCCCTGCCGGTCGATTTCCTCGCTCCCTGCCTGAAGGTGATTCAAGAACTTGCGGACCACTACTGGACCACCACCGTCCTTTGCACGGCCACGCAGCCCGCGATCCAATACGACAAGGATGAGTTCCCCATCGGATTGAGAAACTGCCGGGAGATCATCGCGGACCCTGCCGCCCTCTTCGCTGCCTTGAAGCGCGTCGAACTCGAATCCTTAGGCGATCTTCCGGACGCCGAATTGGCGGGGCGACTCAATGGACATTCCCAAGTCCTCTGCATCGTCAACCGGCGGAAGCACGCCCAGCAACTCTTCCAGATGCTGGATGAACAAGAGGGAAACTTCCATCTCTCCGCCCTGATGTGTCCGGAGCATCGCAGTGGCATCCTGGCGAAGGTTAGGTCGCGTCTGCGGGACGGGCTTCCTACGCGGGCGGTCTCGACGCAGCTTATTGAGGCCGGGGTAGATGTCGATTTCCCCGTCGTATACCGCGCCCTCGCCGGGCTCGATTCAATCGCGCAGGCAGCCGGGCGTTGCAATCGCAATGGGAAGCTCGCCGAACCGGGGCGCACTTTCATCTTCCGCCCGGAAGACCAGGCGGGTGAAACCTATTTTCGCGAAACGGCGCAAGTCGCGCATCAACTTATCGATCTCCACTCCGATCTGCTGGGGCGGGAGGCGATCCACCACTACTTCGACCTTTACTACTACCAGCAAAGCAAGCGCTGGGATTCCAAAGGCATCCTCGAAGAGTTTCGTCTCGATGTCGGCGACCCCTCATTGCCGTTCCGCTTCCAGTTCGCCACTGCGGCTGCGAACTTCCGCCTGATCGAGGACGGGCAGGTTCCCGTCATCATTCCCTTCGACGAGGAAGCCCGCGCCCTCATCTGCCAACTCCGGAATCCCGAGATTCCTCTGCACCGGGATCTCTTGCGCGCCCTGCAACGGTACACCGTCTCCATTCCCCCGCGGCTGCGCGACGACAATATTCGCTCCTTCGAGGTACTTCGCGACGGCCAGTTCCACTCCCTTGTTTCCACGGATCTGAACTACTCCAATCACTTCGGACTGACCTTCGACGAAGGCCACTCCGGCTCTCGAAACTTAATCTGCGACCAATGATGAACTACGGAATCACCCTCCACGTCTCCGGCGACTACGCCCTCTTTTCCCGACCGGAGATGAAGGTCGAGCGCGTCTCGTACGACATCATGACACCATCCTCCGCCCGCGGGGTTCTGGAGGCCATCTACTGGAAGCCCCAGATGCGTTGGATGATCGACGAGATCCACATTCTCAACCCGATCCGCTTCACCAATATCCGTCGCAACGAAGTCGCCTCGAAGATCCCGGTCAAAGGCGCCGTCGGCGTGAATGCCGCGATGCAGAACCCGGAGATCCGCCCCTTTATGGATGTCGCGGATCAACGCCAGCAGCGCGCTTCCCTCCTGTTGAAGGACGTCGCCTATCTCATCAAGGCACACGTCCATGTCCTCGACCCGCGGATGGAAAAGGGCGACGCACCATCCCCGGAGCCGGAGGCCGTTGGCAAGCACCTGGACATGTTCAAGCGCCGCGCCCGCAAGGGCCAGGCCTTCCAACAGCCCTACTTTGGCTGCCGCGAGTTTCCCGTCCGCTTCGAGCTGATCGAATCCGAAGCGGATCTTCCCACGCCGCATGAATCGCTGCTGGGGGAAAAGGACCTCGGCTTCATCCTCCACGACATCGAGTTCGACCAGGACCGCGCCACCAAGAAAGTGCGATCCACCACGCCCCACTTCTTCCGCGCCGCGCTGCGCGACGGCGTTCTCGTAGTTCCGAAACTCCCCTTCCCCGTCAAAGCATGATCCTCCAATCCCTCAACGAGCTCTACACCCGTCTCGCCGACGATCCCTCCTACGAGATCGCACCGCCGGGTTTCTCCCCGCAGAAGATCAGCCTCCGGATCGTTCTCAAGCCGGATGGAGTTCTCTTCGGCATGGAAGATGCCCGGACACCGGATGAAAAAGGGAAGCGGCAGAATACCATCATGCTAGTCCCGGGAGAGGCAAAGCCCTCCGGGTCCGGGATCAACCCGTGTTTCTTGTGGGACAATCAAACCTACCTCCTCGGCCGCCAGCCCGAGGACAAGGCGGACGGTTTCGGGCTCAGCCGCTTCGAGGCGTTCCGGAAGCGGCATCTCGAAGTCGAATTCGCGATTCATGATCCTTCCTTTTCGTCAGTTTGCCGTTTCCTAGAGAAGTGGTCGCCAGATCGTCTCGCGGATTTCCCAATCCTGAACGAACTCGGAACCGGCTTTGGGGTCTTCCAAATTCAGGGAGAGAAGAAACCGGTCCACGAGTCTCCTGCGGTTCAGGATTGGTGGCGTCGCAGCCAGGCGGAGGAGGCACCGTGTGAACTTGCCCAATGTCTTCTCAGCGGTGAAGAGGTCCCGATTGCCCGCCTGCATCCGAAGATCAAGGGCGTGACCGGAGCACAAGCCGCGGGTGCGTCTCTTGTCTCCTTCAACGCCCCCGCCTACGAATCCTACGGCAGGGAACAAAGCTACAATGCACCGGTGGGCGAGGATGCGGCGTTTCGCTACGGCACGGCATTGAATTCACTTCTCACCGGCCCACGCTCCGCCAAGCACCGCATCCGGATCGGCGACACGACCACGGTCTTCTGGACGGAGAAACCGACGGTCATGGAAAACTGTCTTGCGGAGTTCTTCTCCGGTGGCTCGCAATCCGTCGAAGAGGTTCAGGACATCTCGAAGCGGGAGGAAATCCGTCGGCTTCTTGAAGCGGTCCGCTCCGGCGCGAAGTTCCAGGACTTGGGCGAGCCGGACACCCCGTTCTACATCCTCGGTCTCGCTCCGAATGCCGCCCGCGTCTCGGTCCGTTTCTTCCATCGCTCCACCGTTGCGGACCTCATCGCGAAGCTTCATGAGCACCACCAGTGCATGGAGATGGTGAGGCAGTTCACCGAGCCTGTCGGAAAGCGTTTCGCCGATCCCGAGTTCCCGGCCGTCTGGCAGATCCTCCGCGAGACGGCACGGGTCGCCGATGAAATCCCCCCTCTCCTCGGTGGAGCCCTGACAAGAGCCATCGTCGAAGGCTCGCATTACCCGGAGGGTCTCTTCACTGCCATCATCCGCCGCATCCATGCCGACCGCTCCGTCAGCTACCTCCGGGCCTCCACGTTAAAGGCCATTCTTGTCCGCAATCACCATCTCACCATCCCTGTCATGCTCGATTCAACCAATACCACTCCCGCCTACCTCTTCGGGCGGCTATTTGCCGCTTTGGAAAAGACTCAGGAAGACGCCCTCGGCAGCGTCAATGCCGGCCTTCGCGACCGCTACTACAGCGCCGCATCCGCTACTCCCGCCAGCGTCTTTCCCCGCATCCTGCGCACCTATCAGCATCACCTTGGAAAGCTCCAGATGGGAGCCCGGATCAAACGCGAGCAACTGATCCAGGAGATCATTTCGCCGATCTCCGCCTTCGCAAATCAGCTCAACCTCCAGAACCAGGGAATCTTCGCCATCGGCTACTACCACCAGCGGAAGGACTTCTTCACCAAAAAGGATGCTATTGAATCCACTGAATCCTGAACCCCTTCCTAACTCCAATTTCAATCGAACCACGACTATGAACCACCGCTACGACTTCCTCTTCCTTTTCGACTGCCAAGACGCCAATCCCAACGGAGATCCCGATGCCGGCAATCTCCCGCGCACCGATGTGGAGACCGGCCAGGGTCTCGTGACTGATGTTTGCCTGAAGCGCAAGATCCGCAATTTCGTGGCCATGACTGCGAACGGGGCGGACGGGAAGCGCATCTACTTCACCGAGGGTGCCGTCCACAACCTCCAACACAAGGATGCCCACAAGGAAGTTGGAATTGCCGAGAAGGACTCGAAGGCTCCCAAGGAGGGCAAGAAGGACGAAGCTACCAAGTGGATGTGCAAAAACTACTACGACGTCCTGTACCTTTGGTGCCGTCATGTCCACTGAAATCAACTGCGGCCAGGTCCGCGGACCGGTCCAGCTCTCCTTCGCCCGATCGCTTGATCCGGTGGTATCGAGCGAACACGCCATCACGCGTTCCTCCGTCACGAATGAGAAAGACATCGAGAAGGAACGCACCATGGGCCGCAAGTTTACTATCCCCTACGGCCTTTACAAAGCCCAAGGCTTCGTGAATCCGTTCCTCGCTAGGCAAACGCTCTTCAACGACGAGGATCTTGAACTGCTTTTCACCTCCCTTGAGAACGCCTTCCAATTCGACCAATCCGCCGCCCGCCCCGCCGGAAGCATGGCCCCTCGTGCATTGATCGTCTTCAAGCATGAGAACGCCCTTGGCAAAGCTCCGAGCCACAAGCTCTTCGATGCCGTAAGCGTCAAGAAGAAGGACGGGATCGAAGTTCCCCGCGCTTTCTCCGACTACGAGGTGACGATCGATCATTCCGCGATCCCGCAGGGTATCGAGGTAATCGAACGGATCTGAACCCCGGCCCCCTACCCTGCTCCATGCATGATGAGGAACAGTTGATCGCGATCTCGGCCCTGCAGCACTGGCTGTATTGCCCGCGGCAGTGCGCGCTGATCCATGTGGAGCAGGCATGGGCGGAGAACAAATTCACGGCGGAGGGCAAGGTCATGCACGCCCGCGCCCACGATGGACCGGACGAATCCCGGCCGGGCATCCGCATCACGCGCGGGATGCCGGTCCGCTCGCTGCGGATCGGCATCACCGGGCAATGCGACGTGGTGGAGTTCCACGCCGATGGACGCGTGGTCGCGGTCGAATACAAGCGCGGCAGACCGAAGAGTCATCGGGCTGACGAGGTGCAGCTCTGCGCCCAGGCGCTGTGCCTGGAGGAGATGCTGGGGATAGCGATACCCGCCGGCTTCCTCTTCTACGGCGAGCGCCACCGCCGGACGGAGGTCCTTTTCGACGCGGAATTGCGCGCGCTGGTCGAAGAAACTTCCACCTCGATCCACGGCTTGATCGAGGAAGGCCGCACGCCCCTAGCCGACTACGAGCCGCGCCGCTGCGATGCGTGCTCCCTGATCGACCTATGCCAACCGATGTCCCTGCGATTCAAGCGCGGGGCTGCCGCGTGGTTCCAAGCTTCCCTCAAGTCCAAGGACTGAGTCCCCGATGCTCAGCCAAACCCGAACTCCCCCCACCCCCATGAAACAACATTTGAACACGCTCTTTGTGACCCTGGAAGGTGCCTACCTCCGCAAGGACGGCGCGGCGATCGAAGTCCGCCATGAGGGCGAATCCAAGCTCAGGGTGCCGCTGCACAATCTGGACGGAATTGCATGCTTCGGCTGGGACATCTCCGCCTCCGCGTCGCTGATGGCGGCCTGCGCGGAGGCCAAGGTCGCGCTCTCCTTCCACACCCCCCACGGGAAATTCCTGGCCTGCACGAACGGCTTCACTTCCGGGAATATCCTGCTGCGCAGGGAGCAGTATCGGCGGGCGGATCACGAGCCCGCCGCCGTGGCAATCGCGGCCCACATGGTAGCGGCAAAACTGGCAAACTCCCGCCATGTCCTGATGCGGGCGGCAAGGGACCATGGAGAGAAGGAAGTGGCACGCGGCACGGCCCTGCTCCAAGCATCCGACACGATCCTCGTGCGCATCGGCCTCGCCATGCGGGCGACCAGTCTGGACAGCCTCCGCGGGATCGAAGGGGATGCGGCGGTGACGTATTTCGCCGCGTTCCCCCACTTGCTGGTCAACCACGATCCCGCGGTAACGATGAAGGGCCGGTCACGGCGACCGCCGCTTGATCCGGTGAATGCGCTGCTCTCCTTCCTCTATAGCCTGCTGATGCACGATTGCCGGAGCGCGCTGGAGAGCTGCGGGCTGGATGCCCAATGCGGCTTCCTTCACCGGGACCGGCCGGGGCGGCCTTCACTTGCCCTGGACCTGATGGAAGAATTCCGGGCTTTCCTCGCGGACCTGTACCGCGCTGTCGCTCTTCAATCGGAAGCAGATCGATGCCGGCGACTTCGAGACGAAGGAGAGCGGAGCCGTGCTACTCCGGGAGAAGGCCCGGAAGAAGGTCCTGACAGCTTGGCAGGAGAGGAAGCAGGACGAGATCGTGCATCCCTTCCTTGATGAGAAGACGACGGTAGGCCTACTGCCTCATCTGCAGGCCCGCCTGCTCGCCCGTCACTTGCGAGGCGACCTGGATGCCTATCCCGCCTTCCTCGCCAAGTAGCCATGTACGTCCTGGTCACTTACGACGTATCGACGGTGACCCCGGCGGGGAAGAATCGTCTGCGGAAGGTCGCGAAGGCCTGCTTGGATTACGGGCAGCGTGTTCAAAATTCCGTCTTTGAGTGCGAGGTGGACCCCGCTCAGTTTGTCGCCCTCCGATCAAGGCTGCTTGAGCTTATCGACAGCCAAACGGACAGCGTGCGCTTCTATCACCTTGGTTCCAACTGGCACCACCGGGTGGAGCACCACGGAGCGAATGATGGCTACGATGTCGACGGGATGCTTGTCGTCTGAGAAGAATTGTGGCGAACTCAGCCTTTGAATCCGGGCCGGATCGTCGTGCCCGCGAACCTGAATCGGTCGGGATTTCCCGGGGAGGTTCGCGGACATCACAAATCATTCAGGATCTGTTCTTTGACATCATTGGATCGCTGCGGGGAGACATGGTTTGCGCCGGAGCGATGAGGGTTCGCGGAACGCTTCATTCTTGCCCTACGGCGGGAATGATCGCAGGGTCGCGCCGTCGCCCCTCACACGAGGGGCGCGGATTGAAACTAGACCAAGCCACCGCAGACAAGGTAGCGCAAGGGTCGCCCCTCACACGAGGGGCGCGGATTGAAACCTCATGTTCTCTACGCTTGGCGTAACCGGCCTTAGTCGCCCCTCACACGAGGGGCGCGGATTGAAACATCTTCTAACGGTATGACTATATCTAGCTGCTCGTCGCCCCTCACACGAGGGGCGCGGATTGAAACAAAGGGAATGACGTAATGATTAGCTGTTTTGTCGTCGCCCCTCACACGAGGGGCGCGGATTGAAACTTGGCAATGCTCCAAGCAATGAATGCGATAACCGTCGCCCCTCACACGAGGGGCGCGGATTGAAACCCCCACTTCACCGGCAGAGAACTTAGCAAGCATTGTCGCCCCTCACACGAGGGGCGCGGATTGAAACAGCGTATCCCATACATTACTCTTGATGGCAAAGAGTCGCCCCTCACACGAGGGGCGCGGATTGAAACGAGAATCCCATCAGCATCATCAGCATCATCAGCGGTCGCCCCTCACACGAGGGGCGCGGATTGAAACATGGAGGTCACTTCACGCGCGCTCCCATTGATTGTCGCCCCTCACACGAGGGGCGCGGATTGAAACCCACGGTGATCGGCACCTATACCGAGACCGTAAGTCGCCCCTCACACGAGGGGCGCGGATTGAAACCATGCTAATCATCGGGAACTCTCGATGATCCATCGTCGCCCCTCACACGAGGGGCGCGGATTGAAACCTTTGCCGCTCGAACCTTGCGGCTTGCTCGGGCGGTCGCCCCTCACACGAGGGGCGCGGATTGAAACCCCCGCGCCGCTGCCATCGAGCACGAGCGTCCAGGTCGCCCCTCACACGAGGGGCGCGGATTGAAACACCTCGTAGGCGGAAATGCAGGGGCTGGCCCATGGTCGCCCCTCACACGAGGGGCGCGGATTGAAACTTGGATACATTTCTGGCATGGGTATTACCCAAAAGTCGCCCCTCACACGAGGGGCGCGGATTGAAACGACTATCTCAGTGCGGGCTATTAGGCGTGCCCGTCGCCCCTCACACGAGGGGCGCGGATTGAAACACGGCAGCTATGACGCATCGCAATGATGACCAAGGTCGCCCCTCACACGAGGGGCGCGGATTGAAACATTTTGAGATAGTGGCTTACGATCAAGCTTATGCGTCGCCCCTCACACGAGGGGCGCGGATTGAAACCTCAGCAGCTACCGCAACCACTTCGTAGTTGCCGTCGCCCCTCACACGAGGGGCGCGGATTGAAACTCCGCTTCGCCGGGGGCGGCGGAGCCGTCTTCCCGTCGCCCCTCACACGAGGGGCGCGGATTGAAACCTAACAAGCGCCCCACCCCCCCCATCGTGGCCCGGTCGCCCCTCACACGAGGGGCGCGGATTGAAACTCGCGGCGGGAGCGGCAGGAGAAGACGAGGAGGGTCGCCCCTCACACGAGGGGCGCGGATTGAAACCCCGACCACGTTCCACGCGGCGCGGGTGTGCTGGTCGCCCCTCACACGAGGGGCGCGGATTGAAACACCCCTGCTTCCCGGGTGCCTGTGGCCTTCACCGTCGCCCCTCACACGAGGGGCGCGGATTGAAACACCATGCCGCTGGTGAAAACCCCGGTGCCGCTGCGTCGCCCCTCACACGAGGGGCGCGGATTGAAACCCCACTTCCTCGCCGGCCGCGCTTTCCTGTTGGGTCGCCCCTCACACGAGGGGCGCGGATTGAAACATGTAAACCCATCCCGTGAAGGGATCGAGGCCCGGTCGCCCCTCACACGAGGGGCGCGGATTGAAACGCCGGAGCCGTTGACCTCGTGACCGGCCTCATCAGTCGCCCCTCACACGAGGGGCGCGGATTGAAACTCCCGCGCGGGGTTGGAGCAACGCCAGCGCCGGTCGCCCCTCACACGAGGGGCGCGGATTGAAACGTGCCATCGTCCCACGAGGCCAGCACGTCGAGGTCGCCCCTCACACGAGGGGCGCGGATTGAAACATGGTGCGGCCGGCTTCGTTCGCTTTCGCGTCGAGTCGCCCCTCACACGAGGGGCGCGGATTGAAACACCGGAGCGGTTCGCCAAGTCGTGACCCTCACGGGTCGCCCCTCACACGAGGGGCGCGGATTGAAACCTTCTCCCAACGCATGAGTGGTGCATCCGGTCGTCGCCCCTCACACGAGGGGCGCGGATTGAAACGCCCTGCGCCAGAATCCCCGCTCGGTCTACGACAGTCGCCCCTCACACGAGGGGCGCGGATTGAAACAGCGGATCCCGCCAAGCGCCAGGCACGGCAAGGAGTCGCCCCTCACACGAGGGGCGCGGATTGAAACATCTCGGATTCGTTGGCGGTAAGCCACGCCTCGAGTCGCCCCTCACACGAGGGGCGCGGATTGAAACACGACACCTCCGGCTGGAGTGCCGAAAGTAGCATGTCGCCCCTCACACGAGGGGCGCGGATTGAAACGCCCTCTTGTATGGCGGGTAATCGCTGCATCCCTTGTCGCCCCTCACACGAGGGGCGCGGATTGAAACGCTTCGGCGGGGGGAGTCTTCCGAGACTGCCGAGTCGCCCCTCACACGAGGGGCGCGGATTGAAACGCGCCTTCAGCGCGTAGTGGTCCGCCGGATACGCCGTCGCCCCTCACACGAGGGGCGCGGATTGAAACGCGAGCAATGCGGCGCAGGACCGGTTCGTCACCGGTCGCCCCTCACACGAGGGGCGCGGATTGAAACATCCCACGAGATCCCGATCCACTGCGTGACCGTGTCGCCCCTCACACGAGGGGCGCGGATTGAAACACATCGAGTGATGACGTTGCAACGCCGGATCTCGTCGCCCCTCACACGAGGGGCGCGGATTGAAACTGTGCGGCACTGGGAATCCAGACCGGCGAAGACGGTCGCCCCTCACACGAGGGGCGCGGATTGAAACAAGACCGTTCTGGATCGCGCCACGACCAAGACGGCAGGTCGCCCCTCACACGAGGGGCGCGGATTGAAACAAGGACAACTCAAGAAAGGACCGGGCGGGGGTCGGTCGCCCCTCACACGAGGGGCGCGGATTGAAACCGCCTTCGGTCACAAAGGACGCCGTGGAACCAGAGTCGCCCCTCACACGAGGGGCGCGGATTGAAACCAGCGGAAGCCGCGAGAGAGTAGAGCCCAACACCGTCGCCCCTCACACGAGGGGCGCGGATTGAAACATCCGCATCAATCCGGTGGTTAAGCCCCGACCCCGTCGCCCCTCACACGAGGGGCGCGGATTGAAACAGCGTCAGCACAACATACCCCTCCCCTGCCATCGGTCGCCCCTCACACGAGGGGCGCGGATTGAAACAGCACCTCGTAATCGACCACCACGCCGGGCACGCGTCGCCCCTCACACGAGGGGCGCGGATTGAAACCACTGCAAGCCGTAGGTCACCCCGTCAAAGGCGGTCGCCCCTCACACGAGGGGCGCGGATTGAAACACCGTCTCCGCCGTGGCGCGGATCTCCGCGGAAAGTCGCCCCTCACACGAGGGGCGCGGATTGAAACAATTTTATCAAGCTCACCACATCCTCCGGCTTCAGTCGCCCCTCACACGAGGGGCGCGGATTGAAACACCGGACTCCACTTGATCCGCGATGAGGTTCAGGGTCGCCCCTCACACGAGGGGCGCGGATTGAAACAACCGCCGCATCGAACGGGTTGATGTAATGGCCGTCGCCCCTCACACGAGGGGCGCGGATTGAAACTTACCGATAGCGGGAAACTACGACGAGTTGCTGGTCGCCCCTCACACGAGGGGCGCGGATTGAAACCTCCTCGGCGGGGAATCCGAGTTCGCCACCCTTGGTCGCCCCTCACACGAGGGGCGCGGATTGAAACTCCGCGTGGTACGAGTTCGAGGACAGCGTGCTCGTCGCCCCTCACACGAGGGGCGCGGATTGAAACCACATGACGTGCTCCAACGTTTCCTTGGCCTTGTGTCGCCCCTCACACGAGGGGCGCGGATTGAAACTTGATCTCAGAAACGATGCGGGCCTCGCGCTGCGGTCGCCCCTCACACGAGGGGCGCGGATTGAAACTCGAACATTTCGATCGCGCCCATGCCGTACCAGGTCGCCCCTCACACGAGGGGCGCGGATTGAAACGACCAGACATCCGCGCCCTTGCCGATGTTGGCGGCCTCACACGAGGGGCGCGGATTGAAACTGCGACCAGGTGACGATGTAGCCGCGGATCTCCGGGTCGCCCCTCACACGAGGGGCGCGGATTGAAACATTGGTCCTTCGTTTGTTCGGCGTAGAGGTGGAGGTCGCCCCTCACACGAGGGGCGCGGATTGAAACGCGTGGACACCCACCCACTGGCAGCCCCTCCCGCCGTCGCCCCTCACACGAGGGGCGCGGATTGAAACAGCTCCCCGGCCAGATACGGCCCCACCTGATCCGGTCGCCCCTCACACGAGGGGCGCGGATTGAAACAACGTGCCGCACGTCGCGACGATCAAGCGCAGCTTGTCGCCCCTCACACGAGGGGCGCGGATTGAAACAATAACGTCCGCACCATTAACAACAACCCGTTCCGTCGCCCCTCACACGAGGGGCGCGGATTGAAACTCCCGTGCGTGCCGAATAGGAACTGGAGATGGGTCGCCCCTCACACGAGGGGCGCGGATTGAAACTGCCCGTCCACCAAGCCGGAGGAACTCCACGAAGTCGCCCCTCACACGAGGGGCGCGGATTGAAACAGTTGCCGCTCGCGGCGTTCGTGTTGCCTGTTGCGTCGCCCCTCACACGAGGGGCGCGGATTGAAACTCATACGCTTGGTTCTTCAATCCTTCTCAAACCGTCGCCCCTCACACGAGGGGCGCGGATTGAAACCCGGCCTTGTCGCCAGTGGTGCGGATGCGGCACGTCGCCCCTCACACGAGGGGCGCGGATTGAAACCCATCTTGTTCCGCCAGGGAGGCAACCGGATTGGTCGCCCCTCACACGAGGGGCGCGGATTGAAACCCGAGCCGGCCTGGAAGATGATGCTCTCTAACAAGTCGCCCCTCACACGAGGGGCGCGGATTGAAACTTCAGCCACCAGCTCGATTTTGGGCATGAGTTCCGGTCGCCCCTCACACGAGGGGCGCGGATTGAAACCACTACCCCGTCATCGCGCCGCTAATCATGTGCGTCGCCCCTCACACGAGGGGCGCGGATTGAAACTTGTGGGACACCAGAGGACCCAGCACCCTTGCGTCGCCCCTCACACGAGGGGCGCGGATTGAAACCACGCTGAGCGAGCGGAAGAGCCGGATATTCTGGTCGCCCCTCACACGAGGGGCGCGGATTGAAACAGCCGTCGATCTGGCGCGGCTTGGCCTTTTCCTGCTTGGTCGCCCCTCACACGAGGGGCGCGGATTGAAACAGCCGCAAAGCTTGACCCGCGTACCGCAGAACGCGTCGCCCCTCACACGAGGGGCGCGGATTGAAACCGTTTGCGGTGGACTCGTGGTATAGATGACGGGGTCGCCCCTCACACGAGGGGCGCGGATTGAAACGATTTCGAGGGGAGCGCGCTGCCAGAGATGGCCGTCGCCCCTCACACGAGGGGCGCGGATTGAAACTCCCAGCACATCCGTACCATCGCGAACGCCATCGAGTCGCCCCTCACACGAGGGGCGCGGATTGAAACTCCAGCCAGACGGTTCGCGCGAGGTCGACTCTACGTCGCCCCTCACACGAGGGGCGCGGATTGAAACTCCAGCAGGTTGCCGCGTTCCGTGTCCTCCGAGCGTCGCCCCTCACACGAGGGGCGCGGATTGAAACGCCTTCAGCCTCTGCTTGGGCGAGAACATGCCGAGTCGCCCCTCACACGAGGGGCGCGGATTGAAACGGTAGGTAGGTGTCCAACTCGGGACCGCTAACGGGTCGCCCCTCACACGAGGGGCGCGGATTGAAACTTTAGAGTGCCGCCAATGACCCCAGCGGACATCGTCGCCCCTCACACGAGGGGCGCGGATTGAAACAGATCGCAGACCAGATGGCAGAGGAAGCCCGGCGTCGCCCCTCACACGAGGGGCGCGGATTGAAACAGGCCGGAAAGCTGGATAACGCTGCGCTCGTAGTCGCCCCTCACACGAGGGGCGCGGATTGAAACTCATAGGACTCCCTGAGCTGTTCCTCCTGGGCGGTCGCCCCTCACACGAGGGGCGCGGATTGAAACCAGCGGTCACACCCATAGCAAAGGCCCATACCCGTCGCCCCTCACACGAGGGGCGCGGATTGAAACGTTGGCGAGGTGGCCTTGATTCGGAGAACCGAAAGTCGCCCCTCACACGAGGGGCGCGGATTGAAACATCGGCTCCCGGGCTTTGATCCCCCTGCCCGAGGGTCGCCCCTCACACGAGGGGCGCGGATTGAAACTCGAGTGGGCCACCCACCACGGCACGAATTTTTGGTCGCCCCTCACACGAGGGGCGCGGATTGAAACATGTATTGGAGATTCATGCGAAAACTTCACTAGTCGCCCCTCACACGAGGGGCGCGGATTGAAACATCGGCTACCTCTTCGGCAGGCGCTGCAAGGCCGTCGCCCCTCACACGAGGGGCGCGGATTGAAACTTCGTTCAGACGATCGACGCGAACACGACACTCGGTCGCCCCTCACACGAGGGGCGCGGATTGAAACTCCTGAGCCTTGAGCTGCGACTGCATGTCGCTCGTCGCCCCTCACACGAGGGGCGCGGATTGAAACAAGTCGGCGGCTTTGTTAGGCAAGGACGTGGGCAGTCGCCCCTCACACGAGGGGCGCGGATTGAAACCCTGCACGGATCATGCAGACCACCTGCCGGAGGGTCGCCCCTCACACGAGGGGCGCGGATTGAAACGGACTGGCGCATGCTGGTGGAGCGCTTCCGCTTGGTCGCCCCTCACACGAGGGGCGCGGATTGAAACGATAACATGACAAGCTGGACCATCAAAGGACAGAGTCGCCCCTCACACGAGGGGCGCGGATTGAAACCCCGATGCGCGTTGGGAGAGATTCCGCTTCTGTGTCGCCCCTCACACGAGGGGCGCGGATTGAAACAGCGCAATGCTTGATCGCGTCGCCGCTGGTTTCGTCGCCCCTCACACGAGGGGCGCGGATTGAAACATCGAGTTCCAGTTCGGTGAACTTTCCGAGAAGGTCGCCCCTCACACGAGGGGCGCGGATTGAAACCTCGATCACTGGGGCACTGAGGAGGAGATCGAGCGTCGCCCCTCACACGAGGGGCGCGGATTGAAACAAGTCGAGCGCGCCGCTGTCGATCAGCTCGGCGGTCGCCCCTCACACGAGGGGCGCGGATTGAAACACGTCGCTGCCGCCGGGCAGCACGCCGCGGGCATGTCGCCCCTCACACGAGGGGCGCGGATTGAAACTCTACTGCCTAGTAGCCCTCTCCGTGCCGTCGGTCGCCCCTCACACGAGGGGCGCGGATTGAAACTTGCCTCTCTTGGACTGGGGCAGGATGTGATCGGTCGCCCCTCACACGAGGGGCGCGGATTGAAACCCTAATAGCCATGTCTTCCAGCCAGTCGAAGACGGTCGCCCCTCACACGAGGGGCGCGGATTGAAACGGTTCCTGGCGCTTGCTCGCGTCCTGGTGAAGCGTCGCCCCTCACACGAGGGGCGCGGATTGAAACGAACATGCCCGCCATCCGGCCGGGATTGGCGAGGTCGCCCCTCACACGAGGGGCGCGGATTGAAACTCAGTGTCCGTGGTGCCGCGCATGTAGCTGGTGGGTCGCCCCTCACACGAGGGGCGCGGATTGAAACTCCTTGGTGGCTTCGGCAAGGGCGTTGAGGTCGAGTCGCCCCTCACACGAGGGGCGCGGATTGAAACTATTGCGACGTCCTGGCACTGCCGAAGAATTCCAGGTCGCCCCTCACACGAGGGGCGCGGATTGAAACATCGCCTCCCGCATCACCCAGCACACGAAGGCCGTCGCCCCTCACACGAGGGGCGCGGATTGAAACTCCCAGCACTCGGGCTCCCCGTCCGCGAACAGGAAGTCGCCCCTCACACGAGGGGCGCGGATTGAAACACGGGCGGGAGATCTTGTATGCGTCGCTGTATTGTCGCCCCTCACACGAGGGGCGCGGATTGAAACGAGTTCGAGAGGTCGGCTCGCCAGTTATCGCCGAGTCGCCCCTCACACGAGGGGCGCGGATTGAAACTTCACCGACTGCGAGACGGCTAATATCCGCTACGTCGCCCCTCACACGAGGGGCGCGGATTGAAACTTGTATTCGCGCTTCCAGCCGAGGAGCGTGCTGAGTCGCCCCTCACACGAGGGGCGCGGATTGAAACTCTTGGATCAGGTTCTCTGCATCGGCAAGGGCGCGTCGCCCCTCACACGAGGGGCGCGGATTGAAACACCATCGCCTTCAGCTCGGGCTTGAGGCTGGCGAGTCGCCCCTCACACGAGGGGCGCGGATTGAAACCCTCGGCTGCTCCGTCTACGCCCGCGCCGGTGCCGTCGCCCCTCACACGAGGGGCGCGGATTGAAACCCTTGGCCTGCTGCTTGAGCGGCACCCCCGATCCGGTCGCCCCTCACACGAGGGGCGCGGATTGAAACTGTTCCTCCACCTTCTGGGTCTGCTGGGCGATCGGTCGCCCCTCACACGAGGGGCACGGATTGAAACAGCTTCACGAACATCATGCCCGCCACCGGCCCCGTCGCCCCTCACACGAGGGGCGCGGATTGAAACTACGATCGTACGGGCTGGCAGTCCTGGACGAGTGGTCGCCCCTCACACGAGGGGCGCGGATTGAACCTCCTTCATCCGCTTCAGCTTCCCGGTGAGATCATGTCGTTCCTCGCTCGAGGACGAGGATCCGTTTTAGCGATTTGAAGGACATCTCCGGCTGGAGCCTCAGAGTGAATTCTGTGATCATCGAGTGTGATCATGCCTGTCGCCCCAAAAGGACGAAGGCCTTAATCCGTTAAGAACTAAGGCCTTCGATTGGTGGCGGGAGTAGGATTTGAACCTACGACCTTCAGGTTATGAGCCTGACGAGCTACCTGGCTGCTCCATCCCGCGATTTATTGGTGCGCCTTTCGGCGCGGGCCGCGACACTAGCCCGGAAAACGGCTTGCGCAAGGGATTTGTTCTCACTTCTTCAACAAATCCGATCACCCCTCGATCCGGTGCGGCAGGAAGCGGCTCAGGTTCCCGGTGACCGGCCCTTGGTCTCCGCGGGCGGAAAGGCCGCGGCACTCGTCGCCGACCATCCACAGGCCCCAGACGATGTGCTGGCCGCCGGCTTGAAAAAGTTCGGCGTGCTGCTGGTAAACGATCGGACCCTCTGCCGAGGGCAAGGGCGGAGGCGAGTGATAGGGCCCGCGCGAATGCAGGGACACTCCGCTGCCCTCGCGCCCGAAGAACGGCTTCTCCACCCAGCGATCGATGCTGCCGAGTCCCTCCCGCGAGTACGATGCGGGCAGTAGCAAGGGATGCCCCGGATTCAGCTCCCACAGGATCGGCAGCAGCCCCTTGTTAGAGAGCATCATCTTCCAGGCCGGCTCGGTGAAGCGCGCGCGCTCGGAGCCGATCTCCGCGAAGAAAGGATCCTCCGCCATCCACTCCCAGGGGTAGAGCTTGAAGAGCCGCCCGATCGGCCGCTCGTTCATGTCGGTGAAGCGGCCTTCCTCGGAAAAGCCGATCTCCTCGATGTCCATCAGCTCCACCGTCTTGCCCGCCTGCTCCGCCGTCTCCGCCAGGTAGGCGATGGTCTGGCGGTCTTCCAGGTGATCCCACTGGCAGGCGAAGTGGATGAGGTCCTCCGGGAAAATCTTCCAGCGCTCGACCAGCGCTTCATGCAGCGAGTTGAGCTGGTCGTCCGCCGCCGCCACGTCCTCCAGCCACTGCCACTGGATCACCGCCGCTTCGAGCAGGGAGGTTGGCGTATCGGCATTGTACTCCAGCAGCTTCGGCGTGCCGCTGCCGTTCCATGCCAGGTCGAAGCGGCCGTAGAGCGTCGGATCCCGCACCAGCCACGAAGTCTGCACCATCCCGATCGCCGCTTCCGGAATCGCGAGGCGTTCCCACCAGCCGCGGCGGGCGATCTCATCGCAGGCGGCGATGCACATCGCGTGCAGCTCGTTGGCGGCAGCTTCGAGAATTTCCGCGGCCTCGAGCGTGAAAACCAGATTGCGATCCTCGCTCCAATACGGATCGCCGCCCTCGCCATGCCAGAGCAGGCCGGAGGCTTCCACACGCTCGCGCCACCCGCTGCGCGGCGGACGCACTTCCAATCGCACCGGTGTCTTCATCGCATCGATCGATCAGCTGCCGAAGCCACCGCTTTTGCCGCTGCCCCCGCTTTTCGCGCTGGAACCGAAGCCGCCGCGCACCGATTTCCCGGCCTGCACCGGCACCCCGCTGGCGCGGCTTTGCTCGACCATCCGGCGATAGCCGGGATTGGCCGCCGCGTGCGAACTCACCATGCTGCGCTTCTGGTCGATTTGGCTTTGCCATGCCGGGGCTTGCGACGCGGCACGCTGGAAGCCGGGGCCGGCTGCAAAGCCATTGCGATTGCCGGAGAGCAGCCAATACATCAGCAGCATGTTGCCCATGCCGAAGCCGCCGTGGTGCCCGTTATGAGCCCCCGCGTTCCCGCCCGATGACCCGGCGGTCTGCTGCTCCTTCTGCTCCTTTTCGAGCGCGGCCATCACCTTCTTGAGCGCCTCGGGCGAGGGCCGGCTTGCCGCGATCTCCTCGACCGGCGGCGGAGTCGCCTGCCACACGCCGTTAATGAACCACTTGCCATCGCGCGCCGAGCCGAAGGCTTCCGGGAAGAAGTCATTCGCCCCCGCATGATAGTAGCCCACGCCCGCGAGCTGAAAGTTGTTAGGCACCGCGCCGCCCGTGAGGGTGGCCTTCAGGGCGTCCATCTCCTCGACCTCCTTCTGGGTCTTGGCCATCTGTTCGTCGGTCGCCGTGGCCGTGTAGCTGCGCTCGCAACCGCTGAGCCCCAGGCCCGCGATGAGGCAGGCCGTGGACCAGGAAAGGGCCCCGGCAGGACGGAGGATCGCGTTACGTCGTTTCATGACAGTCCCGGAGCGTAAACCCTCACATCCTTCTCCGTCAACGCAACGCGGATTCCAAACCGCCCGTCTTCTTCCAATCGCCCGGAAGCAGCGGACGGCTCTTCCGCTGGGGGCGCGGAGCCACTGGCCCGCAGAACGGTCCGAGCCAACTCCAACACGCGAAAGAGATCCGCAGTATCCCCACGGCGCTCTCCATCCCCTCCCACCCCACACTCGCCATCCCCCGGCCCACCTGCTCTCCTCGCCCCGCCATGTCCGCACTCTCCGCCGTCCTGCTCCCTGCCAGCGTTTGGCAGGCCCGGGCCGCCGCGCACCGCGCCCGGGCCGAACGCTGGACCGCCCCCGCCCGGGAGCGCCGCACCAGGGGAAAGCCCCATCCGGTCGACGACTTCCTCTTCAGCTACTACCCCTTCTCCTACGCCAAGATCGAGGAATGGCACCCTCCCACCGGAACTGCCCTCGAAGCAGCCGATCCCCTCCCCGCCCGCTTCACCAAGAAACCCTACCTCCTCACCGGGGACCGCATCTCCGCCGATCCTACCCTGTTAGAGGACAAGCAACGCGCCCGCCTGCGCTGGATCCGGGAACTGCTCGCCGCCACGCGCGACCGCCTGCAGATCCTCTCCTGCCACGGCCTCCACGAGTGGGCCATGGTCTACCGCGGCGCGGCCATCCGCCATGCCGGCACCGCTACCCTGCGCCTGCCGCAAACGGAGATCGACGCCCTGATCGAGTCCCGTCCGATCCGCTGCTCGCACTTCGACGCCTTCCGCTTCTTCCACCCCGAGGCCCAACCGCTCAACCGCCTGCAACCGGCCCTGATGACCCGGTCGGACCACGAGCAACCCGGCTGCATCCATGCCAACATGGATCTCTACAAGTGGGCCTTCAAAGCCATGCCTTGGCCCGGATCGGACCTGCTTCTCGACTGCTTCGAGCTCGCCATGGAACTGCGCGATCTCGACATGCGCGCCAGCCCCTACGACCTCGCGGAATTCGGCGTCGTCCCCGTGAAAATCGAGACCCCGGAAGGCCGCCGCGAATACGAAGAAGAGCAAGCCCGCCTCGCCGCCAAGGCCGTGCCGCTCCGCGAGCGTCTGATCGCGGCACTCGGGATGACCCTGGAATCCTGAACCCGGATTTGCCTTCCGCGGCTTCGCCGCCGTGGACTGCGTGCAGCCTGCTGCCGCTGTCCCGATGCAGCCTGCTGCGAGGGGCGCTGCAAAGGCGAAGTACCGGGTGTGGCGAGCCGCGGACGGAGCGGGAGACGGAGATTCCACGTGCTTCACGGCAACAGGCTGCCTGCCGACAGCGGCAGCAGGCTGCACGCAGTCCACGGCGGCTGCGCCGCTTCAGCCCAGGACACCCACCAACCGAAGCCCCTCTAAAACCTCCCCAACAAACTCTCGAAATACCACTGGGCGATCCTCCATCCCCCGAACATCCACCCGAAGGCCCCGAGAATCAGGAAAGGTCCAAAAGGCAAGGGCTTGCCGAATCCCACCCTTCCCAGCACCGCCGCAACGACTGCCAGCAGCGAGCCTGCGAAGATCCCGAAGAACACCCCCGTCCAGCCGAAGAACGCGCCGATCGCCCCCATCAGGTGGATATCCCCCTCCCCCATCGCTTCCCGCGGAATCACCGCCCGCGCCGACTTGCCATCCAGCGATTTGACCTCCTCGATCGAGAGCTTCCTGCCATCGGGAAGCTCGACGCCGGCCTCGCGGATCGTCAGCACCCCGGCCTGGACGGTCTCGCCGTTCAACCGCAACTCGCTGCACTCCACGATCAGCCGGTCCGTCTTGCGGTAGAAGATGTCCCACCACGCCGTGCGCTGGCCGTCGATCTCGAACCAGATCGGATCCTCATCGCCCTCCGGCTCCACCAGCTTCCAATCCACCGGCGTCGGGAACTCCATCTTCTTCTTGCCGAAGGCCATCTTCCCCAGTCGCACCACCAGCCACAGCCCGCAGGCGCCGATGATCCAGCCGAGCACCGCCTGCTCGACCCCGCCCAGCCACTCCACCGGGATCCAGCGTCGCACCGGCAGCCCGGCGAGATTCGGCAGCGCCGGCCACAGCGCGGCGGCGATCAGCCCGGCCACCGTGGCAGCCCAGGTGAAGGGCGTCGGGATCACCATGTGCTCGGCATCGATGAAGGTGATCGAGATGAAGAGCGCCGCCATCACCCACAGTGGCAGCAGCGCCGCCATCGCCAGCGTCGGCATGCTCCCCAGTCCCAGCGAGTGGCGCACGAAACCCCAGATCCCCGCGAAGAGCAGCGCGGTCAGCAATTCCACGCCGAAGTAGCGGAACGCGATCGGTGCCCGGCAATTCGCGCACTTCCCGCGCAGCCACAGCCAGCTCACCAGCGGGATGTTCAGGCTCATCGGGATCGGGTGCTTGCACTTCGGGCAGAAGGACCGCTTCGGCTCGTTCACCGAAAGGTCGAGCGGCACCCGGTAGATCACCACGTTCAGGAACGAGCCGATGCACGCGCCGATCAGGAAGGCCGGCACGAACCAGATGGGATGGGCCAAGGAGGGATAGATCAAGGTGGCGGCATTGAAGCGCATCGAAAGCATTTCGGAAATCCGAAATTTCCCAGGTCCTTCCTGCCTTGAAAGGTGGTCCGCACAGTCCTCTGTGCGGCGAATGGTTCCCGAAAGCGGGCCTCACCCTGGGGCCCTCGGGTGGATGCCGCCGCCAGAACTGCTTCGACCGCTCAGAGGCCTGAGCGGACTACCTTTGTCCGATCCGTCCTACCGCCTTAGGGGAATGAGACGGATCGGACAGATCCTCCCTACTTCCCCGCCCGCTCCGCCGCCTTCAGCTCCGCCAGTTCCGCCTCATACTTGAAAATCGCCTTCTCATCCGCATCCACCTGCCGGATCAGCATCGTCAGCGTATTGTAGTTCCGCCGCGGATTCCCCCGCAGCGATGCATACTGTCGGGCCCGGGCCGCGACCCGGCTCTTGATGATGGGGATGCGCGCCTCCAAGCGGGCGATCTGCTCCTTGCGGGAGTTGTCCTTGATCTCCACCAGGCCGCGCTCCAAGTCCCGCTCCAGCTTGCCCGCCATGGCTTTCTCCTGCTCCAGGAAGCGCTCCATCTCCGCGGCGTCGAATTGGAAGCGCTCGCGAACCTTCGCCGGCAGATCCTTCGCAGGCACCCGCACGATCCCGTCCTGATAGCGAAGCTGGATCCCGGCCGGATTCACCTGGACCACCACCGGCGATTCCAAGCGGCGGCCGTCGGGCAAGGTCATGGTCGGTAGCACCTCGCCAGCCGCCTTCTCCCGGACCTGGTCGCGGTAGGCCGCGGCGTAGTCCTCCTGGCGCGAGCGCAGCCCGGCGAGGGCCGCCTGGGTCGCATCGATCTTCTCCGCGATCCCCGTCAAACGGGCATCGGCGGCGTCCTGGCGGGCGACATTCAGCCTCACCTCGTCATGAAACTTCCGGGCTTCACGGTAGTCCTCATACTTCGCCTGCGCCTCCGCCAGATCGTGCTCCAAGCGACCGATCTCCCGCTCCTGGCGGGCCACAAGGCCCGGACCGGATTCGCCCAGCCCGTTCAGCCCGGGTTCGAAGACGAACAGGGACAGTCCCACCACCGAGACCAGCACGAAGAAGGCCAGGCAGGTCCCGATCACCCCCGCCCCGCGGTAGCTGGTCAGCAAGTCTTCGAACATCCTCATGGCTTGTCCTTCGCCCTCCAGTCTTCCACCACATACCTGCGGCGGTAGGCTTCATGGTCCTTCCTGGCCGTCTCCAGTTCGCTCTCCAGAGCGAGCAGTTCCTCTTCTTTCTCCCTCACGTAAGCTTCGGTTTCATCCGCCATCTGCAGGGACTCCGTCACATCCTTGGCGGTCTCCTTCAGCGGCGTGCTCATGTCCGCCCGGATCTTGTCCACCTGCCGCTCCAGCTCGACAATCCGGCGCGTCTGCCGCCCGCGCTTGGAGGCCTGCGCCGGATCCTCGCGGCAGGCCACGAGTGCCAGGATCAGAATAAGGGGGAGATGTTTCAAACCGGCCCATTGTCGCCGCGGGGGCGCCGTCGGGTCAAGGGACCAAGTATGAAAGAACCATGAAGATGCCCCTTCTTGCACCGGCTCCCCCTTTCCCCTAACACTGCGGAAGTGCCGCAGGACCGTCAGATCGCCACCTCATTCGCCTACAAGCTCAAGGCTGCCGGGCATGTCGCTTACTTCGCCGGGGGCTGCGTGCGCGACCGGCTGCTGGGGAAGGAGCCGAAGGACTACGACATCGCCACCTCCGCCACCCCGGCCCAGGTGACGCGTCTCTTCCCCGGCTCGAACGAGGTTGGCGCGCACTTCGGCGTGGTGATCGCGAAGGACCACGGGGTGATGGTGGAGATCGCGACCTTCCGCACCGACGGCTCCTACAAGGACGGGCGACGGCCGGAGGCGGTCACCTTCTCGACCCCGGAGGAGGATGCCCAGCGCCGCGACTTCACGATCAACGGGCTCTTCGAGGACCCGGAGACGGGCGAGGTGATCGACTTCACCGGCGGCCAGGCCGACCTGGAGGCCGGCGTGCTGCGGGCGATCGGGAACCCAGCGGACCGCTTCGCCGAGGACTCGCTGCGGCTGATGCGGGCAGTCCGTTTCGCCACCACGCTGGGCTTCGAGATCGAGGCCGGCACCTGGGCGGCGATGCAGGACCACGCCGCGGGCCTGCAACGGATCTCCCCGGAACGGATCCGCGACGAGTTCTCCCGCATCATCGTGCTGCCAGCACGGCGGCGCGGGCTGGAGCTGCTGGTGGACTCGGGGCTGATCCAATACTTCCTCCCCGAAGTGCTGCCGCTGATCGGCTGCGACCAGCCGCCCGAGTGGCACCCGGAGGGCGATGTCTACATTCACACCCGGATCATGCTGGAGATGCTCGGCGACGATGCATCGCTGGAGCTGTGCCTGGCAGTGCTGCTTCACGACATCGCCAAGCCCCCGACGCGCACCTACGACGAGGAGGCCGGGCGAATCCGCTTCAACGGCCACGATGCCCTCGGCGCGACGATGGCGGAGGAGATCCTGCGCCGCCTGAAGTATCCGAACCATGTGATCGAGGACGTGGCCTTCATGGTCTCCCGCCACATGCAGTTCATGAACGTCCAGCAGATGCGGACCTCCAAGCTGAAGCGCTTTATGGCTACGCCTACCTTCCCGCAGGAGCTGGAACTGCACCGGGTCGATTGCGCGTCCTCGAACGGCTTTACCGACAACCTCGAATACCTGATCGAGAAGCGCGAGGAATTCGCCGCCGAGCCGCTGATCCCGAAGCCACTGGTGACCGGCCACGACCTGATCGCGCTGGGCGTGCCGTCGGGCCCGAGGTTCAGCGAGATCCTGGAGGCGGTGCAGACGGAGCAGCTTGAGGGCAGGCTGACGGAGCGGGAGCAGGCGCTGGAGTGGGTGAAGGGGCTGGTCGGCGCGTCCTGAAATCTGTCCGATCCGTCTCATTCCCCTAAGGCGGTCGGACGGATCGGACAAAAAGGTGGTCCGCACAGTCCTCTGTGCGGTTGAAGCAGTTCTGGTGGCGGCATCCACCCGAGGGCCCCCAGGATGAGGCGCGCGACAAGGGTGGCTTCGACCGCACAGCGGACTACCTTTTGCGGACCACCTTTTTCCCGTAAATTTCGGCGTGGCGGGAGCGTATTGGGGAGCCTAGCCTTATGCCCATGCAGACCCTGCCCGTCGAACACAGCGACCCGACCAATGCGAAGATCCTGGCGATTTCCGAGGACCTGATCACGGGTTTCCAGCGCCAGCCCTTCCATGTGATCGCGGAGCAGAGCGGGGTGCCGCTGGAGACGGTGCTGGAGCGGATCCGGGCGATGCTGGAGGCGGGCGTGGTCCGCCGGGTCCGGCAGACCCTGCTTTCGACGAAGCTGGCCCATGGGGCGCTGGTGGCTTGGAAGGTGCCGGAGGAGAAGCTGAACGCGGCCTTCGATTTCATGTCGCAGCAGGATCCCTTTTCCGGGCATGTAGTGATCCGCTCGACGGACGCGGAGGTCTCCGGATCGGGCTACCGGCTGTGGACGACGCTGAAGGTGCCGGTGGGCGAGTCTCTGGACGAGCATGCGACGGCGCTGCTGCGCCTGACGGGTGCGGAGGAGTATTTGCTGATGCCCGCCAATGGCGTTTTCACCCTGGGCGTCGGCCATGTCCGCCGCCGGGCGCTGGAGCCGGGCGACAAGGCGGATGAGATCGCCGAGATGATGACCACGGTGCCGGTGACCCTGACCCAAGAGGAGTGGGACACCCTGCTGGCCTTGAAGGAAGAGCTGACCTTGGATGAGATCGTCGAAAACCCTTGGGATGGCCGCGCGGCGAAGCTGGGAATCTCGGTGGAGCGCTTCTGCGAGATCGCGGAAACGCTCAATGCGAAGAAGGTGATCGGGCGCTTCTCGACCTTCCTGGAACACGTGAAGCCCTCCGCGACGGGCGAGCGGGTGACGCGCTTCAACGGACTATTCCACTGGGCGGTGCCGAAGGGCCGCGAGATCGAGGCCGGCGCCGAGGTCGGCCGCCACTTCTGCATGACCCACTGCTACTGGCGCGAGGGCGGGCCGCAATTCGGCAACGTCAACGTGATGGGCGTGGTGCATGGCACGGAGAAACCGCGGGTGATGGAGCACAAGGCGGCGATCGACCGGCATTTGGAGTCGATCGGGATTCCGGTTTCTTATACGAACGTGTTCTGGGGCGGGCGTTCTGAAATCAAGCCTTCTGAGATCTCTCCCATCGTTTATAAGGAGTGGCATCACAGGCATAAATGACTAATTACTAAGCACTAATTTTCAAACGAGTCAGTGTTTTGGAAGGGGGGCGGCGCATGCCGCCACTGCGAAGCCCCTTCCCAAACACACTTCGGTTTAGTAATTAGTGCTTAGAAATTAGTAATTTCCCGATCTGACGATTTCGTCACAAGCGTCCCGTTCCCCCCACTAGGGGGTGGCCCTAAACCTCAGCGCGCATGCAGAGAATCCTGATCGTCGAGGACGAGCGCGACATCGCGGACCTGGTGGGCTTCAATCTGGAGCGCGCCGGATACGAGGTGCTGAAGGCGCACGACGGGATCACCGGTGCGGAACTGGCGATCTTGGAGCGGCCGGATCTGGTGATCCTGGACCTGATGTTACCGGGCAAGGATGGCTATGGGGTTTTCAAGGAGCTGCGCCGCGATTCGCGCAGCCGCGATATCCCGGTGATCATGCTGACCGCCCGGGCCCAGACCGAGGACCGGATCCAGGGCCTTGAGGCCGGGGCGGACGACTACCTGACCAAGCCGTTCTCGCCAAAGGAGCTGATGCTGCGGGTGCAGGCCGTGCTCAAGCGCAGCGACGGCCCGCCGGGGGCGGTGGAGGTGACTTACGGGCCCTTCCGCTTCGACAAGAACTCGCTCAAGTTTTACCTCAGCGGACAACCGGTGGAGCTTACCTCCACCGAATTCAAGCTGCTGCTTTTCCTGACGGAACGCGCCGGCAAGGCGCAGGACCGCAACGATCTGCTCCGCACGGTGTGGGGCTATAGCGACGAGGTGCATAGCCGCACCCTCGATACCCACATGAAGCGGCTCCGTCAGAAATTGGGCGAACATGCAGCGATGGTTGAAACCGTGCGTGGCATCGGATACTGCGTGTCGTCCCTCTGAGGATGACCGATCCGCTTGTCATTGCCCCGATTATCGCGGCGCTCTGCGCCTTCGTGGCCCTAGGGTTCACGGGGCTGCGCCTGCGCCGCGCCCGCAAGGAATTCCGCGAGGAGGTGTCCTCGTGGAAGATGCGACTGGATCTGGACCTGCGCGGGGCCCGCAAGGAGCGCGACCTGCTGCTGGATGCACTGGGCGATGCCTTCATGCTGGTGGATGCGGACGCCAGGGTGCTGTTCGCGAACCAGGCGGCGCGAACCCTTTTCCGAGGCCGCGACCTGACCGGCCGCACGGTGCACGAAGCCTTCCTGGACCAACGCCTGGCGGCGGCGCTGATGCGCTGCCTGGACACCGGCGAGGCCACCGTAACCCGGGCGGTGCTCGGCCAACAATCCTCCCCGCTCGGCGATCAGGAGCGCCGCGGGATGAACGCCTGGGTCATCGACGCCGCCCGGCTTTCCGACAGTCCGGCGGACGAGCCCACCACCCGAGTCGTGATCCGTGACGTGACCAACGAATATCAAACCGAGCAGATCCGGAAGGATTTCGTGGCGAATGCCTCCCACGAACTGCGCACCCCGCTGGCCATCATCAATGGCTATTTGGAGAACCTGATCGACGACGACTTGCTCGACGACAAGGAGCTGACGCGGCGCTTCCTGAAGGTGATGCGCAAGCACACCGAGCGGATTTCGCGGATCGTGGAAGACATGCTGGTGATCTCGCGCCTGGAGTCCGGGGAAGCCGCGGCGCTGAAGGTGAAACCATTCCGGGTGCGGTCTTGCGTGAGCGATGTTTTGGAGCGGCTGGAGTCCGTGATCAGCAACCAGCAGGCGGTGATCAAGATCGACATGCCGGAGACCGACATCTCCCTGGCAGGTGATCGGTTTTACTGGACGCAGGTACTCTTCAACCTGGTGGAGAATGCGCTTAAGCAGAATCCGCGGAAGGGCTTGGTCGTGACGATCGGTTGCAACCGGACCGAGGAACTGACCCGGATCTGGGTGGCGGACAACGGCGTGGGGATTCCCAGCGCGGATCTGGCGCACATTTTCCGCCGCTTCTACCGGGTGGAGAAGCACCACTCCCAGGAGGAGATCAAGGGCACCGGCCTCGGGCTATCGATCGTGAAGCGGGCGATCGAGGCGCATCGCGGGACGATCATGGTGAGTTCGATTCCCGGGCAGGAGACGAAGTTCACGATCGAGGTGCCGCGGGATGCGGAGGCGGCGCTGCTGGCGGATGCGGAGGCGCAGGTGCTGCCGGAGTTGAACGGGGCGTGATGAAGGGTTGGTGCCGGCGAGACATTTGGAACCACGGATTGACACGGATAAGAGCCGGACTGGTGAGGACTTGGCCAATCGGTGGTTCTCGTGATTCGCGCTAGTCTTCGTCCGCGATCTTGTCCGGGGAAGTCTCCGTCAGAGTTGCGCCGTGGAGCAGGCGGCAGAATTCCTTTTTCGAAAGCACGTGATGCTCGCCTTCCTTGGTCTCGAGGTCGGCCATCGACTTGTAGGCCACTTCGAAGCGTTCGAGGCGGACGATCCGCAGGTATTCCTTGCCCTTTTTCCACACTTGGTTCTGCTGAAGCTTCATGCCGGAAACTGCGCCATGAATCCGCCGCTGACCAGCTTCACCATCCGACTTCGCGCATGAAGATCGCGGTGATTGGCGGCGGGCCCGCAGGTTTGCGGGCAGCGGAGGTGGCGGTGGCCAAGGGTGCTACGGTCGCGCTCTTCGATGCCAAGCCCTCGGTGGGCCGCAAATTGCTGGTCGCGGGCAGGGGCGGCCTGAACCTCACGCATGGGGAGGATTTCGAGCGCTTCATCACGCGCTACTCCGGTCCGGGGCAGCCGGCGGGCTTCTGGCGGAGGGTTCTGGAAAATTTCAGCCCGGAGGAGCTTCGTGCTTGGGCGGCGGGACTGGGCATCGAGACCTTTCAACAACGCACCGGCCGGGTCTATCCGCGCGAGATGAAAGCCGCGCCGCTGCTGCGCCGCTGGGTGGAGCGGCTGAAGGCGGCAGGCGTGACTTTTCACACCAAGCACCGGCTGGAACGCATCATTCCCGGGTCACCGCTGCGCCTCGCCTTCGAGGGCATCGCGGAGGAAAGCACGGCGGACGCAGTGATCCTGGCGCTGGGCGGCGGATCGTGGCCGATCACCGGTTCGGATGGCGGGTGGACCGCGATGCTGCGTGAACTCGGCATCGGCGTGAATCCCCTGCTTCCTGCAAACTGCGGCTGGGAAAACGCGTGGCCCGATGAAGTACCTGGCGATCGCCGAGGGCTTCCCGCTCAAGAATCTAACAGTCCGGTCAGGAACCGTGGAAGTGCAAGGCGAGCTGATGGTGACCGCCTACGGCCTGGAAGGCGGCGCGCTCTATCAGCTCGGCAGCGTTCTGCGGCAGATGGAGAGGCCCGCGATCTCGATCGATCTCAAGCCGGCCGCATCGATCGACGATCTGGCTCGGAAGATGGAAAGCGTGCGCGGCAATCTAGCAGAAGCATGCCGCGAGCGCTGGAAGCTGACGCCAGCGGCGCATGCGATCCTCACCCAGGGCCTAACAGACGACGCGGCGATTGAAACGCTCTGTGCGCGGGCGAAATCGTTAGAGGTGAAATTTTCCGGCCCGCGTCCCTTGACAGAGGCTATTTCATCGGCGGGGGGCGTGCGCTGGGACGAGCTCGACGAAGGTCTGATGTTGAGAAAGCTGCCGGGTGTTTTTGTGGCCGGAGAGATGATCGATTGGGAAGCGCCGACCGGAGGTTACTTGATGCAAGGCTGTTACGCGACGGGCCAGCATGCAGCCGGGAGCGCGCTCGCATGCTTCAAACGCTGACGGGCCGCGGGGCATTTTCGCGAATCGGCATATCGCGCTAAACCTCCAAGCGCAGGAAACGCGTTACATGCTTCTTAAGCAGGACGAAGCGCCTGTTTGTTAGAACCAAGGAAGGCCGGCCTGCGTGGATACACGAGGTCATGTTTTCATCTAACAGGCACTTCTTCCGCTTATACTACGACCCGATGATGAGACACACGACCGACCCCAAGGGCAACCGCAGCGCCGCCCCGCGCGTGCGCTTGCTGCCCGCCATTTTCGCCCTGGCAGTGACCGGCAGTGCCGTATGCCCTGCGGTGGAAGTGACTTACCAGTACTACCGCTTCAGCCCGAAGCTGAACGCCCCCGATACCGTAACGGCGACGCAGCTTTCGGAATTCCTCTTCTACCGCCGTGGTGCGGAAGTCAGCCGCGCGGGTGTAGTGGTGACCGGCGGCGGTGCCAATACCCCCGAATCCGCGGAGGGTGCCGGAAAGCTTATCGACGGAACGGTCGATACGAAGTGGTACAGCGGCGGCCGCGATGCGGTGGTTTTCGATTTCGGTGCGCCGACCACGATTGATTCCTACAATTTCGCAACGGCGAACGACTCGCTGGACCGCACTCCTACCCAGTGGCTCTTTGAAGGCAGCACTGACGGCACGACCTGGGTCACGGTGGATAACCGGGATCTTGGCGCGAACGCGGTCCCCCCCACCTACTTCACCTATCGCGGGATCGTCTTCATCGGCGGCGGTACCCCGCTGCCGGCGATCACCAGCTTCGGCACGCCGACGACTGAGATCAATTCGGTCGGCCCGATCCTGGAGGCGCAGCCTTCGATCGTGAAGAACACGCTGGCCAGCGCGCTGAAGTGGAATGTCACCGGCACCACCACCGGCATCATGCTGACGCCGCCGGGGATCCCGGTGATCGCCGCGGACACGCTCACGCCGATCGTGCCGCCCTCGAATGCGGACACCTACTACACGCTGGCCGCGACCAATACCAGCGGCACCGCCAGCGCCTCGCACAAGCTGCGCGCCGTGCCCGGCACGACCAAGACGACGCGCTACGTGAAGTTCACCGGCACCACGCTGCGCGGCAACGGCACGCTGGCACAGATCGGCGAGATGGAGTTCTTCGATGCCGCCGGCACCAAGCTGGCGGTGTCCTCCGCCACCAACCCGGGCGGTGATTCCGGCGCCAATGCCGCCGAGACCGTGGCGAGCATCATCGACAACGACTACGGCACGAAGTGGCTCAACCACAACAACCGCCCGATCATCTTCGACTTCGGGACCAATGTCTCGATCGCGTCCTACCAGATCACGACCGGCAACGACGACGGCAACCGCGATGCGGTGCGCTGGATCCTGGAATCGAGCGACGATGGGGTGAACTACAAGCTGCTCGAAGCGGTGAACAATTACCCGGTGCCCAACGAGCGCCGCGCGCTGACCGGCAAGCTGCCGCTGTCCGGCACGACCGCGCAGTGGACCGGCTCTGCCGATACCAACTGGGACAACACCACGACCAATTGGGCGAATGCTGGCACCACTTCGCCCGCCATCGCTTATCGGGACGACGAGCCGGTAATCTTCGGCGACAGCGGCATCAACCGCGACATCTACGTGCTCGCTCCGGTCGCCCCTTCGTTCATCGAGATCGACAACTCGAGCGCTCCTTACACCTTCGACGGTGAGGCGCCAATCACCGGTCTCGGCGGATTGGTGAAGCGCGGTAGCGGCGAGGCCACGTTCTACAGCGGCAATAGCTTCAGCGGCGCGGTCTACAACCAGGGCGGCAAGCTGATTCTGGAAAACTCGCTGGCGCTCGGCGCGCGCGACACGAACAACCGCTTGGAACTCGGAGGCGGTTCGACCTTGGACGCTCGGGTGAGCCTCGCGACCCAGCGCCGGACCCTGGTCCTGGAAAGCGGTGCGAACATCGCCGTGGGCGACGGCAGCACGCTTACCAAGATCGGCAGCTTCGACTTCCGCGGCACGCTTCACAAGACCGGCGGCGGCACGCTGCGCTTGCAAGGTTACACGGGTTCCGTGGCTCCTGCTGCAGAGGACATCGTGGTGGATGGCGGGACCTTCGAGTTCAACCACAACTACTACAACAGCGGAGGCACTCCGTATCCCGCCTCCTCGCTGGACATCACCGTGAACGCACTGGGACGCCTGGTCTTCGCCGGGAATTCCCCGCTGGGCGGCTTCCACACCTACACCACGATGGGATACAACCAGATCAAGCTGGTGGAAGGCGGCGTCTTTGAATTTACCACGAACCTGAACTACATCCCTAGCGGGCGTGTGGGTGGACAGGGCCGCGTGGTCCTGCAGGGCGGTGTGATGACCGGCGGAGGTGAATTCGAGCCGGTGGTAGGTTCTGCCGCCGAGCAGTCCACCATCACTGCGCTGGCAAGCACCAACCCTTCGCAGATCACCGGCACCGGCTTGGTGGCACTGAATCCGGGCAACCTGTGGTTCGTCACCGAGCCGGGCTCCGTGCTGGATATCTCCCGCAAGATCTCGGGTGGCTACGGCTTCGTGAAGGAAGGCACCGGCGAACTGATTATCTCCGGCAATGAGAATACCTACATCGGTACGGGTCTGGTCAATTTGGAGACCCCGGCCATCGCCACCCGCATCACGGCAGGCACCCTGACCCTGGCGAATGCCTCGGGCAGCGCCACCGGCACCTCGCCGGTGACGATCGCCGCGGGCGCGACGCTGCAGGGCACGGGCATTGCGACCGGCGTTTACACGATCGCCGGCAGCGTGGCTCCCGGCGGTAGCACTCCCGGCACGCTGACACTTGGCACGACCACCCTCAGCGGCAGCTACCTGGCACAGATCGACGGTAGCAGCGCGGACAAGCTGGTGGTGAACGGCGACCTGGACCTGACCGGTGCGACCCTCTCGGTGGCGGCGACGGGTGCAACCGCGCCGATCTACGTGATCGCCACCTACACCGGCAATCTCACGGGAAGCTTCACGCTGCCGGTGACCGGCTTGCCCTCGGGCTACGACCTCTTCGTCAATACCGGCGCAAAGCAGATCGAGATCAAGCAAGCGGGTGCCACCGAGACCTACGAAAGCTGGGCTGCGAGCCTCTCCGATCCTTCCGCCGATGCGGACGAGGATAATGACGGCCTGCTGAATGGCATCGAGTTCGTGGTGGGAGCGGATCCGGAAGTGTCCGATCTGACGAAGGCTCCGACCTTCGTGCGCAACGGTAGCGGGGACCTGGTCTTCACCTTCCTGCGGACCGAGCGCTCGGCCTACCTGAATCCGGTGGTGGAATATAGCACGACCTTGGCCGGGACTTGGACGACCTTCGGCGCTGCCGTGGTAGCCCCGCCGGTGGGCGGCGTGTCGACGGTGACGGCCACCTTGCCTGCTTCACTCGCGGGTCCTAACGGAGAACTCTTCGCCCGTCTGCGGGTGACGGTTCCGGTTGCACCCTGAGCAGCCTGACATCCAGCTAACAAAAGCCGCCACCGGTTCACCCCGGCGGCGGCTTTTTCGTGCTGACTCAGGGCCAGGTGAGGGCGAAATTCACGATCACCGAGGCGTGGTCGCTGGGCCAGGTATTCGCCCATGCCGCGCTGGTATCGTCACCATAGACAAACCCGTCGTTCTCGACGCCATTGGTGAAGATTTCCGCGCTCGTCGGAGTCGCAGGACTGCCCTTGTGGAAGATGAAGTCGATGCGGTCCTGCGGCTCGCCCGCACTGTTGTAAAGGGGCGACCATGTGATCGCGGGCTGCTGGGCCGGATTGGGGAAGACCTGACGGAACGAATCGAGCAGCCCGGCATTGGCCACGGCGACCGTCACCGGCCACTGCACGACCTTGCCGTAGTGGGCGGACGCGGTTGTCGCGGTCCAGTCGAGATGCGAGGGGCAATTGAGGTCGCCGGTGAGGAAGACCGGGACGGTATTCGCAGCGGCCAGATGGCTCGAGATTCCGCTGAGGATTGCCGCGATCTGTTCGTCGCGCTGCGAGGCTGTCTCTTCCGCCAGCACGCTCGCATTGGTCGAGCCCGAACGCTTCGCCTCGTAGGGTCCGTAGTGGAGGTAGTCGAGGTGGGTGTTGAAGATCACCACCTCGCGCAGAGGCAGGCTGCAGAGGCGGATCCGGGCACCCTTCGCCACGCCGTTCGCGGCGGTGTAGGCCGCCGTGATCGGATAGCGGCTCGCGATCCCGCTGTCCCCGGAACCGGTGGGGCTGTAGTACCAGCCGAGCTCATCGGCGATGGTCTGAACCCGGTAGGCACTTCCGCCCACCGTTTCCTGGGTGCCGATGACATCGACATCCGCCTCAATGATGGAGCGGATGCCCTTGGTCGCGCCTTGGTTTACTTGGCCCCATCCGTGCCAAAGATTGTAGGACATGATCCGCAAGTCCGCGACCTGCTCTTGCCCGGCCAGGAAGACGGGAACCGTCATGGTGGCGGTCCGGGAATTTCCTAACAGGTCGGTGGCGCGTAGCACGAAGTCGTTCCCGCCGGCGTCGGTCCCGGAAGGCGTGCCGGAGATCCCGCCCGTGGTGCTCACTTGCAACCAAGCCGGACCGGACGCCTTGGAGAAGGCCAGTGCATCTCCCGGATCGGGATCGTAGGCATAGGCGTGGACCTTGCCGGCATAGGCCTGCCCCGCCACCGCATGGCGCTGGATGAAGCTTGGCACGACCCACTCCGGCAGCGCCGGGCCGCCGGTGGGCGTGATGCTGAACTGCGCCGGTCCGGCGATCTTCGTGTAGCCGTTGTCAGCGAGGTACCACACCTTGTAGTTCCCAGGTGCCAAGCTGGGATTCGCAAAAGTCACGCTGCCGCTCTTCAAATTCCCGCCGGGAGCCTGGGTGCCGTTCGTGTAGCGCCAGTCCAGGTAAGTGCCGGTGGATGGCGTGGTGATGCTGGCCGGGAAGATGCCGATCCAGTCATCGTCGTTTCCAGGACCACCATTGAAGGTCGCGGTGATCGGGCCTCCGGCGGGATACGAACCCGCATTGAGGGTGATCGATTTCGGTGCAGCTGATAGGGTGACGATGCTGGCGACCGTGAATAGAACAATGGGAACAAGGGTTTTCATCATGGCATCCCACGCTCTCCCCGATCGGCAACCGCTCACAAGGGGCATAATCGCCGGACCGCGGGGCAGGATCGCCGGATAAGAAAAGGGCGGCCGTTTCCGGCCGCCCTCCGGGGAGGGTGCTTCACGCGGCGACTGCGATCATGAGGCGCGCTTCCGCAGCTTGGCTTCGGCGAAGGCGTGTACGATGTCGCCGAACGATTGCAAACGAGGTCCCCGGCCCTCACCCGCGCCGCCGGGTTTCAAGGAAGGACCGCCGTCCCCCGACAGTTTCCCGATGATCCCCACCCGGCGCAGAATATAGCGCACGCCGAGGAAGAGACGGATGGCGACCGCGAGCGCAAACAATGCGGCCACGGTGATCCCCACGCTGAACAGTAAGTCAGCAATCATGTTGTTCTCCTTTTCTTTCTTTCGATACCGGTCCCGCCGCCTGCGGGAGGCGGGGGCCGGAGGTTGTTGTCTTGGGACTGCTTGCGAAGCGGCGGCGGCTCCGGCGTGCCCCTTGTTTCAGGAGAGACAACCGAACGATCCGCGCCCCGCGGTGATGCCTACGGGGTTAGCTGTCGGGCTGGAGCCACCACGTGCTCCCGGTGCCGCAGGCACCGTATGCCCCGAAGACCGTGCTTCAGGCGAAACGCCCTGGCAAAACGGTCGGGATTGGTTCCCCCGCTGCTCCGGACCACACGGCCCGTGCACTCGGCTGACGGAATCGTTCTCAATGAACTTGGACGGATGTTAGACAGATCTCCGCGGGGAGGCAACGGGGGCGTTTATAACATCCCCTGCGTGGTAGGAGATTGGAGTGGTCCGCTCAGGCCCGTGGGCGTACAGGGTGGCTACGCTCTAACAGAACAAAGAGCTGTAAGGAACCATTCAACCGCACAGAGGACTGTGCGGACCACCTTTTACTGCCAATGCCACCTGATCTCCTGCACCACGTCCGGATGCAGGCTCTGGTGCACGGGGCAACCGTTGCCGGTCGCTTCTAACAGCTTGCGCTCGGGATGGCCGGCGGGGAGCGGGACGTGGATGTCCACTTCGAGCTTCGCGATGCGGCGCGGGGTATCGGCGGACATGTGCTTCTTCACCGCGACCTTCATCCCTTCGAGGGCGATCTCCTTCCGCTTGGCGACGATGCCCATGACGGTGGCCATGCACACGCCGAGCGCGGTAGCGACGAGGTCGGTCGGGGAGAAGGATTCGCCGCGGCCGTTGTTGTCCACCGGGGCATCGGTTTCGAGGACCGTGCCGGAGGGACCGTGGACCGCGCGACAGTGAAGCTCGCCCTGATAATCGATGTTGATTTCAACCATTGTCGTCGATGCCGTTGGTGTTGAGCGGAGAGGGTTCCTGCTTGGGCCGGTCCTTGGCAAGCACGATGCGGAAGCCGTAGATGTCCTCGGTCGTCTCCTTTGGCTTCGGCCCGTCTTCCGGAGCCACCGGCATCGGCTGGGTGTAACGGTAGCCGGTGTAGAGATCGCGCTGCAGGTAGCTCCTCCAAGAGCCGCCGCGCAGCACGCCGTAAACCGGACCTGGTCCGGCCAGGTTGGACGAATTGTAGTTCTCCTCCACCCATTCCAAGACGTTGCCGGAGAGATCGTAAATCCCGAGCGCGTTCGGCGGGAAGGAGCCGACCGGCGAGGTGGTGGGGAAGCCGTCGTTGTAGCCGGCGATCATGCGGTCCGCCGTCACGCCGGGTGCGGACATGGCCGCGGAATCGGCAAAGTTGCCGAGGTTCTGGCCATTGATGACCGGCGGCCATGCGACTCCCCAGGGAAGGCCTTGGGCACCGGCGATCATCTCGCGGTCGCGCTTCGCAGGGGCGGCGTCCGCCAGTTCGCTCGTCAGCCCGGCCATCACGCTCCACTCATAGTCGGTGGGCAGGCGGTAGTGGTGCACCTCGGTGAGGCGCTCCTGCTTGCGTTCCAGCTCCGTGAGCCAGTGGCAGAACTTCTGCGCGTCCTCCCGCGACACGGAGGTGACGGGATGCATCTCGGGGTTCGGTCCTTGGAAAAGCTGGGCCCGTGGATTCTGGTTGTCACGGGAGGCGCGGAGATAGGCATCGAAGTCCTTCATCCGGGTTTCCCAGATGCAGGCGAGAAGTTCACCCTGATGAATATCCCCGCCGACCACCGGCTCGAACTTCATCTCCAGCCCATTGGTCCAGGCCTTGTCCATCACCACGCTCTGGTTGATCTCGAGCTTGAGATGCATCTCCAGCGTCTCATTCGCCTTCACCTTGACCCTCTTCTCGATCCGCTTGTAGCCTTCCAGCCACACGATCACATCCAGTTCGCCCTGCTTGAGTTCATCGATGATCTTGCGGCCATTGGCTACTCCCTTCGAGATCTCGCCTTCTTCTTCGGGAATGCGGATCGAGACGTTCGCGCCGGCAGGGTCGGTGGTGAGGGCAATGCTGCCGAAGGGAATCTCGCTGACGAAGGGCCGGAAGGGTTTGAGACCCTCCTTCTTCGCACGTCCGCTGATGCCTTGGGCGCTGAAGCCCTCGACCATGCGGGGCTCGATCTGGTGGCGCTGGGTGAGATATCCGGATTCATGGCCAGCACGGGCCAGCCACCAGCAGAAGGCCTGGGCATCGCCGGGATTGGTGAGCACGATCTTGCGCTTGGCATCGCCCTCCGCGATCTCCACGAACTCGGCGACCGCGGCGGGTTTCTTGGCGTCCACGTACTTCTTCCACTCGATCTCGCCGACCGGCAGGACGGCCTCGTGCCCGGTGACAGGCCCCTCCGTGAGAGGCCGGTAGCGCTGGCCGAGCTGATCGGCCCATGGCTCGGCCGGTAGCGGCGGGGCGAAGACCTTCAGGTCCACGGACTTCAAAAACGTCTCCTCCGCGGCGGAACGGGGAACCACGAAGCTCAAGGGGGCGTCCTCGTAACCTTCCTTCCGCAGCACGAAGCTGACCTTCTCGCCCACGTGCACGACGATCGGCTCGGTGGTGGTCGTTCCCACGAGTTCGCCCTCGCCCTCGCCTGATTCGACGAAGACATAGGCCTCGGCGGGCACGCTAGTGATCCGGATGCGCGCTTCCAGCACCGCGGGCGGGGGCGAAGCTTGCGAGCGAGCCACCATCTCATGGATCGCGTCCCAGCCGCCGTAAATGGCAACTCCCGCGACCAGCAGCAGCGCGACGAAAGCTCCCACCGGCCGCCGGCGGCGGCGGCGCTTGCCTTCCTGGAGGCGGCGCAGCGCCTCGGCGAGGTCGCCCGCGGTGGAGATCGTCCGCTTGGAAAGATGCGGCTCGCAGATATCGCAGATGATCTGGTTGAGGGCCAGCCAGCGCTTGCGCTCGGTCCCGGCCGGGATCTCGTCCGGGAGCTCCGGGAACTCCATGCGGTCCTTGCCGGTGGCGATCTCGTAGAGAACCTTGCCGAGACTATAAACATCCGCCTGCGTGGAGCCGGGGCCCTCGGGCGGGACAAAGCCCTCCGTGCCGACAAAGGTCCGCTGGCCGCGTGCGGCGACCAGTCCGATGTCCGCGAGCTTGGCCCGGCCGGCGACGAAGATGACATTGGCCGGCTTCACGTCGCGGTGCGCGAGGCCATTGTCGTGCAGGTGGCGCAGGGCCTCGGCGAGGCGCACGCCCACATCGATGCAGAAGCCGGTGTCGAGCGGACGGCCCGGGGCGCGCTTGGTATCGCTGCGCAGGGTGCGCGCCTGGTACTCCACCGGGTTGATGTCGCGTCCGGCGATCACGTCGTCGCCGAGCTCCATCACGTAGTAATAGAATGCCTTGCCGTCCGGACTGCGGCCGACATGGAGGATATTGACCATCCCCGGGTGGTCGCGGGAGATCGGCTCAAACTTGAGGATGCCCTCGAATTCCCGCTCGAAGCTGCGCTCGTCCTCGAAGTCCTCCCGCCACAGCACTTTCACCGCGCGCAGGGCACCGGTGACGCCGCGCGCCAGCCAGACTTCCCCGTACGCTCCCCCGCCGATCTTCCGTAAGACCTCGTGGTCGGGAATGAGCGGATCGGGGCGCGGGCTATTCATCGACTTCCTCTTCCAAGCGCGCGAGTTCCTTCTTCAAGACGGCTCCCACGCGATGCTTGGCGAGATAAACCTGAGCCATGCTAACATTCAAGTGATCCTGCACCTTCTTTGCGTCCCACTGGCGGACGACGTAGCAGTCGAAGATCTGGTACTGCTTCGGGGAGACTTGGGCCTTCACACGGGATAGAGCGGCATCGGCGACGTTCTTTTTCCATTCAACGTCCCAGAGGCGGGCCAAAAGATCGCCCTTCGGGTCCTCGAAACGGTCGATTATGGCGGTCTTGCGATCGTCCTCCCACTCGCCGCCGGCCATCGCGGTGTCCTTCTTGCGCTTGCGGAACTGGTCGTTGATCCGCCAGCGGGTCATGTTCATGAGCCAAGTCTTGAAGGAGCCCTGCTCGGGGTCGTAGAGCTTCTTTTTGCTCTGTTTGGCGATGGAAAGGATGGTTTCCTGGACGCAGTCGTGGGCCTCGTCCGGGCGCAGGCCGGCCTTGATGGCCACGGCGTAGATCAGCCGCCAGTAGGTCTGGTAGAATTCGTCCCAGGTTTTCTGGTCCTCCCAATTGTCGAGCCGGGCGATCAGGCTCTTGCGGGTCTTCTCATAGGCAGCGGCCAGTACTTTGTCGCGCTCCTTGTCGTACTCTTGGTCGGACATCGGCCTCCCCTTACCATACCGGGGCAAGGGTGTCTTTCACCGAGTTCGACAGCTACTTCGGAAAAACGGGTTATTTGCAAAGCCGGATATTAAAGAAATACGAAGCATTGATCTTCAGATTTACATGCCGGCTTTGAGCGGCATAGCCTCTGCTGCTGTTTGTTTACCCGCTTTCTCCTTCCGGCCCCCCGCCGGTACCACCCACGGAGCGAGTCCCCCCATGCCCCCCGCCCCCCCGACATTAATCCGTCGCGCCAAGTCGAACGGATCCGCGAGATACTCGTGGGCCGACAGATGGAATGCGTTGAACGCCGCCTGGAGCGGCTCGAGGCGAATTTGCGCCCGATGCCAAGCTCCGCGCCCGATGACGTCTTCGAGATCCGGCTGGCGAATTTCCAGCAGGATCACGAGGTCAAGCTGCAGGAACTCCGCGACGAAATCGACGCCGAGAAGGCGCGCCGGGTCGAGGAAACCCACCGCTTGGCTGGCCAGATCCAAGCCGCCGCCCGCAGCCGGGAGGCTTCCGGGATTGAGTCTCAAGTGGAACTGGAGCAGCGGATTACCCGCTGGCTGGAACATTGGAACCAAGGCTTCCGGCAGTATCTCCATCAGCGCGAGCAACACCTGATCGCCGAATTCCGCTCCGAGCTGGCGCAGACCCGCGAGTGGGTCCAATCGCGCCTGACGGACAACGATTCCGGCCGGGTCGGGCGGATGCAGGCTTCCTTTGTCCAACTGGCAGACGCCGCCCGGGCGATCGCCGAGGCTGCCGGCGTGCCGGTGCTGAAACCAGGAGGGGAAAAATGACCGCCACCTTCCCTCCCCTGCCCCTGCCTTTCCCCATCTCTTCCATGCAATCGGAAGGCGGACGCGGGCGTCTGCCCGTGGCGTCCCTGCCGGTCCCGGGCGAGGAATCCCCGGGCGGGCGGGTGCCTTTCTCGCTGCCGGTACTGGATCTGCAGCCGCCGGCTTCATCCCCACCGCCCGCGGCTCCGCCGCCGCCCCGGATGCCGGAGCCGTCCAATCATCCACCAGCGCCACGCAAGACCGAGCCGCTGCCGGCAATGACTGCCGTGACGGCCGATTTCACGGATGCCGACCTCACCGCGGCCCTGCTGCCGCTGGTGGGCGGCGCGGTGTCCGGCCTCTCCCTGCATGACGATGCGGCCTTCGAGGCGATCCTGCGGGCGACCTTCCGGCGCGCCTTGTCGGAGCACCAGCACGGCCCCTTCCAACAACCGGACTGGCACCATCGGACCCTCTGGCGGATGCAGGCGCTCTTCAGCAGCCGCAGCTACGAGGAGGTTCTGGCAGATAAAATCCGGCGCTTCCACGTCGAGGAGGTCTATTTGTTGGATCGCGACCGGCTCTCGCTGGTTTCGTACGCCAGTTCGGACCCGGTGCGGCACGCGAATGCCCGCAATGTCGGCTCCTTTGCCCGCCAACTCGCGCTGCGGCTCCGCGACGAAAGCGGAGCCCTCCAGCTCGGCTTCGAGCTCGGGGAAAGCCGCCGGACCTTTGTCCGGGCGGGGAAATTCTGTTATATGGTCGCGGTGATCCGCGGCGAGATCAACGACCTGATGAAGGCGGATCTCGACTTCGCGCTGAAGCGGATCGAGACCCGCTACCGCTCGCCCTTTGTCCAGGGCCACCCGCTCCTGAAGGAACTCCAGCCGCTGCTGGAAGAGTGCCTGCTGATCCACTCCCCGGCCCCCCCCTCCGGAACATGAGTGATCGCAAAGCAAGTGATCCCTTGACCAGCGGGCTTGCGATCCCTACGCCTCCCCCCACATGGGATTTGACACGCTAGGCCTCTCCGAAGCCGTCCTCGAAGCCGTCACGGAGTCGGGCTACGAAAACCCTACCCCGATCCAGGCTCAGGCGATCCCGCTGATTCTGGAGGGGAAGGACGTGATCGGCGCGTCGCAGACCGGCACCGGTAAGACCGCGGCCTTCGCGCTGCCGACGCTGAGCAAGCTCACCGTAATGGGCAAGCCGCAGATCCTGGTGCTGGAACCGACCCGCGAGCTGGCCCACCAGGTGGCGGAGCAGTTCGAGAAATACGGCAAGCATACCGGCCTGAAGGTGGCGCTGCTCTACGGCGGCGTCGGCCTCGGCGAACAATCGAAGGCGCTCCAGAACGGTGCCGACATCGTGGTCGCCACACCGGGCCGCCTGGTCGACCACTTTTTCCGCGGGACGATGCGCTTCGGCGAAGTGAAGATCCTGATTCTCGACGAAGTCGACCGGATGCTCGACATGGGCTTCCTGCCGCAGGTGCGGAAGATCGTGAATTTCTGCCCCTGGGAAGGACGCCAGACGCTCTTCTTCTCGGCGACGATGCCGCCGGCGATCCAGACCTTCGCCCAGTGGTGCTTGCACGAGCCCACGAGCATCGAGATCGCACGCCGCGCGGTGCCCTCGACGGTGACGCATGCTTTCTACCCGGTCTCGATGGACCAGCGTGACGAACTGCTGCTCGCGCTGCTGGACAAGACCGAGTACCACTCGGTGATGATCTTCACCCGCACCCGCAAGGAGGCGGACCAGGTCTGCGCTCTGATCAAGCGCGAGGGCCAGGAGAAGGTCGCCGCGATGCACTCCGACATCAATCAGGTGGACCGGATGAAGGCCTTGGCCGGATTCAAGAGCGGCGAATACGAAGTACTGGTCGCCACCGACGTGGCCGCACGCGGCATCGATATTTCGAGCGTCTCGCACGTGATCAACTACCGCGTCCCGGAGAATGCCGAGGACTACGTCCACCGCATCGGACGCACAGGCCGCGCGGAAGCGGAGGGTGATGCCTTCACGCTCCTGACCGCGGACGAGCTGGAATACGCGAAGTCGGTGGAGATCTTCATCGACCAGAAGATCCCGCGGAAGAAGCTGGATGGCTTCGACTACATCTACACCGCGCTGCTCGACGACTCCCCTTCCAAGCCGATCCGCAAGAAGCCTATGGGCGGGAAGAAAAGGCGGAAGTAGAGTACCATGATCTTTACGTCGGACAGAGCATTCGACGAAGCCCTCGCTAGCGCCGAGGCATTGGAGAGTTACCTTGCCGACTTGGAGAAGCAGCGCCGGATGAACCGGGGGCTTTACCTATTCTCGATGGTGGTCTTCTTGGCAGGCATCTTGGGACTGCTCTTGTCTTCCTACAAGCATCCCGGAAACCTTTCCGGTGTGTCGATTGGAGTCGCGATCTTGATGGGCTTCGCCAGCCTCTCGCAGCTAGCATCCGCGCTCTCCGCCCAAGCCGACATCCGCACTCTGAAAGCCCACAAGAAGGCGATGGAAAGTCACGGTGCACGCGAGAATCACCCATGACCTTCGAGATTTTCACGCTCTGCGATGCGGCCACGGTCCACGGAGGCAAGATGAACGTCCTGGGATCGTTCGACACCCTTTCCGCGGAGGGCTTCCCGACCAACCATACGGACTGCGTGGTTGCCTGCAGGATGCGCACCACGGGCGAGGATGAGGGCCCGGTGGCCATCGAGATGCACATCATCGATCCCGACGGCAAGGACGTGATCCCGCCGGTATCGAACCGGCTCGAAGGAGGATCACA